>PWXG01000155.1 GCA_003561215.1 Thermotogales bacterium | reverse complement strand
GTCTGCGTGCATTATATCAAGCACAAGAAAACCTACGCTCGATAACACAACTTGATAATACTAGGAGGGATATTCAGGATGCCGAGGGGTGGTGGTCTTCCCACCCCGGGTCCAGGGAGAGAAGGGGCCCTCTAACCCCTCTGTATTTTTAGGTTGCCACGCCCGTCCCATCTTGCCATCTACATCAAAAACTCGTCGCTTACCCCTTTTCCATTTCAGTGACATTTACCAACTATCATTTTTCTAAAGGTCGCAAAGATCAACCATTATTCATAAATTAGAGGAATTTGGGGAAAATATGTCGAAAAATTCAGCCAGATGCAATATCTATCTTTATCATGTTCATGTTTCTGCCGATCTTACCTGATTCAACCGGAAAGGAGGCATGGGAATCCACCGATCTCGTTAGATTAATCAATTAGGGAGGTTGTATAATTCATGGTACCTGTTCCATCTTTATGGGGTCTTATTCCACTGTTAGTCTTTATCGCGTTGGTCTTTAAGGGATGGAATCCAGTTGCAGCGATCGTCACATCCTTAATCGTCGGTGCCATCATGGGCGGGGTCCCGCCAGCTGAAGTGGCTGCAGCCATTCAGGGAGGAATGGGATCCTTTATCGCTTATGTCGGCCTCATCATCATGGCCGGCGGAGGTTTGGGTAAAGTGGCGGAAGAAACGGGTGCAGCGAGGAAAATCGTCAGGTTCATCGTCTATCGTGTTGGCGTTACAACTCCAGCAAAGGCAATGATCGGTACGATGATCGCCTCCGCCCTTTTGGTTGCACTTTTGGGCACGCTGGCAGGCGCTAATGCCGTTATCGCCCCGGTTGTTATCCCAATCGTGGCAGCCGCAGGACTCTCCTCCAGCGTCGTCGCCGTCATCTTCCAAGGTGCCGGTGCCACAGGGTTATTCCTCGGTCCCTTTACCCCCCCCATGGTGACGCTAATGTGCCTTACGGATCTTACTTATCCGCAGGTCCTTCTGGGAGCCGGCATCCCTGTCTCCATAGTGCTCTGGATCACGACATATATCTACTGCCAACGTATTTTGCCTAAGAGCATTAAAGAGCATCCATACGATGAAGAAGCGGTTGCCGTCTTAAGTGAAGACAATGACACACCCAAAACGGCCCGCCAAGAATCAATCGCTAATCAGGCAACCTTCGCTTTCATTATCGCTTTACTTGGCTTCATCGTCTACGGAATTATCATTGAAGGTGGTGCAACTTTCGCCATCTTCGTCATCCTAGCCACTGCCATCGTAACGGGACTGGTCGGCCGATTACACCCAACCAAACTGGCCGAGACCTTCATCGACGGGGCCAAACCCCTGACCTGGCTTTTCATCCAGTTCGTGCTTTTCTCCCCGTTCTTGAAGTTTATTGAAGACATGGGTGCATTTGAAGCCGTCAAGAATCTCTTGCTACCCTACATCGAAGCTGGCGGTCAAGGACTCCTGGTCTTTCTCGCATCTCTAATCGGAGTAGTCGGTGTCCCCGGCGCTGCCGTCGCCCAAAAGGTGGTCCTTCACGAGATGTTCGGCGGTATGGTCGAAACCCTTGCGGTGCCAATGGCAGTATGGGTGCTGGCATTGTTGGTTGGTTCTCAAATCACGTCGTTCCTCTATCCAACCGGAGACACGCTGGGCGCAATGGGTCTTGCCCGTTCGGACGATCTTCGCAACATGATTATCTTCGGCGTCGTCGCCACCATTCCGGTCCTCATATACGTAGCAATTCGCGTGTTCTTGTTTGCCATGTAATAACACTAGGAGGAGGTCAAGATGTCACTGGACCAGCTCGGACAACAACTTAAAAGAATCACTGACTCAGTCACTGGCAAGTGCAGCGTCACAATCTCGACGCCCGAAGGCGACTTCGACATCAATGGCAGCGCGAAACTGTCCGCTGCCAGTCTCATCAAGATTCCCATCCTGCTCGAAGCCTTCCGGCAGGTCGAGGTGGGGATCCTCGATCTTAACCAGCCCATTGACATCCCTCCAGAGGAGAAGGTGGGAGGAATGGGGGTACTGACACGCCTATCCGATGGAATGACCTTACCCTTTCGCGATGTTATCACCTTAATGATCATTGTATCGGATAACACGGCGACCAACCTTGTGATTGATCAAGTGGGACTTGAACGAGTTAACGCCCTTTGCTCCGAGCTGAATGCGGAGCAAACCGTTCTTGGCCGGCGGCTGATGGATCTAAAAGCGCGCGAAGAAGGCCGTGATAACTTCACCTCGGCAAACGACACGGTCATCTTTCTTCGTGAAGTGACGGAGGGATCCTTAGTGGGTTCCGAGGGCCGTCAGGAAATGATTGAGATCCTAAAGCAGCAGCAGTTTAATACTAAACTGCCGGCTCGAATTCCCAAAGGCGTACCTGGCGATCCGGTTTTGGCACACAAAACGGGCGAACTTCCGGGTGTCGAACACGACGCCGGTATCTTCATGAATCAAGGGACCAACGTCTATGTCGCTGGATTATTCACGGAACTATCCGATAACCTTGACGGCCAAGAAGCCCTCGCCGCAATCGGCGAGGCCGTCTACAACTACCTCCACGAATGATCGAAGAGGCGAGTCCGGCTCGGACTCGCCTCATCTTCACCTTCCATCTCAAAGACTAGTTCCTAAATAACAAGATGCCGCGAACGTGGCCATCCGCTTCCACGATAATTCCGACCTCATCGCCCAGTTCCAGCGCCTCTTCTTTGACTTGCTCCTTGCCTCCATTGACTGGATCCTGTTGGTGAATAACCACATCCCCAGCCAGTGGATAGGTCC
>PWXG01000058.1 GCA_003561215.1 Thermotogales bacterium | reverse complement strand
CTTTCTCTCTCTATGTCCATCGTATCGAGAAAATTGTGATGAATTCTGCGACGATCGACGGGATCTGTGAGATCAAGTATTCTGTCCACGAGTGTCGTTTTACCGTGGTCAATATGAGCGATGATTGATATATTCCTGATCAGATCTCTTCTGTACAATAATAAACCCTCCTGATCCAGAGAGATTCTATCACGTGTACTGGAGAAGGAGGGAAAGATTTGTTCTTATGCTCACATCTTTCCGATTAACTCCTTGACGAAAGTGGGCAACGCAAAAGAAGAACGATGTATGTCCCTGTTGTAATAGCGCAACGAGTGCTCCATAGACGCGGCTTTGTCTTCTTGGAAACTGTCAAGAGGATCTTTTGTGTTTGAGGCGAAGGAGTATGTCCACATCCCTGAAGGGTAGGTGGTCATGAAACCACAGTAAACTCTGCTTATAGGGAATGTTGAGGAGATGCGATTATATGCTATTGCCACCCAGCCCTTGTCGTAGAAAGGATCTTCAGTCTCTGCAGAGAAGACCCCGTCCTCCTTCAGTGCGTTCGAGCAATTCCTGTAGAAATCCTTTGTGAAGAGATAGCCCCCTTCGCCAGCAGTTGGATCCGTAGAATCAACAATAATCGCATCGAAGTGATTCTTGAAATGCTTTACGTAATCAGCGCCGTTCTCATTCACAATGGTCGTCTTGGGATTATCAAACTCCATGGCAGTCTGGGGAAGGTGCTTCTTCGCCGCTTCTATTACGTAGGGGTCTATCTCACAGACAGTAGCTTCCATAACGGACTCGTGTTTGAAAACCTCACGGAGTGTTCCCCCGTCTCCGCCGCCAATGATCAAAACTCTCTCGGGATTTGGATGGCAGAAAAGTGGAACATGTGCAAGCATTTCATGATACATGAACTCGTCAGCCTCTGTGCACATGGTAATGCCATCCAGCGCAAAGACCTTGCCGAAGTCAGGGTGTTCGAAAATGTCGATTCTCTGATATGGGCTTTGATAGGAGTAGACGAGATTTTTCATCTTCATGAACAACCCTGTGTTGCCTCCGGAGTAGTATTCCATGAACAAAAGGTGCTTCATTGTGCGAAGTTCTCTTTCCTCCATTTCACACCTCCATGATCACGTTGCGATCTTGTGTGGAGAACCCTCGGGGACGCCAATATCAGAGTATCTACCACGCGAGTGCTCCGTAACATCGGTTCTGGATGACTTGAACTTCAGACGCAAGTAGTCGAAAGCTCTCCACGGATTAACGTCGTCCCCACACGTAAATAGATCGATTGCCGCATATTCGTATTCAGGCCAGGTGTGAATCGTAAGATGTGATTCTGCAATGACTACTACACCGCTTATCCCATGAGGCATAAAACGGTGAAAGGAAGTGTCGACAATGGTAGCACCAGCCATAACAGCTGCATCACGCATTGTCTGAACGACAAAATCAATGTCGTCAAGTGCCTCAGGGAGGCATTCATAAAACTCCGCCACAAGATGACGCCCGAGAGCCCTGTTGTTTTTCAATTTCACTTCCCTCCATACAAAAATTATTGACCCCCCTTTCGGGTAAGGTCAACAGCGGCAGAAACAGCCACGCGATAAGCATTATATTCTCAGCTGTTGCGCAAAGTCAAACAAACTGTTGTAAAAATAGCGTTAAGGTGAATTCCAGACGATCAAGATCGATATAAAAACGTCCAAAGCCGTTTCTGTAAACTACAGACAAAGGAAGACGATCTACATTGCCCTCCAGTGAATTTTTGATTACAGCAGGATTCCACACAAGCACGCTAGCAAAAAGACCCCTGCTGTGGGGTCTTTTCCTTTTCTGTCCGTAAAGCATCTCTGGTGGCGGCGGTCAGAATCGAACTGACGACTCTGCGGGTATGAACCGCATGCTCTAGCCAGCTGAGCTACACCGCCGAAATGGTAGCGGGGGCAGGATTTGAACCTGCGACCTTTGGGTTATGAGCCCAACGAGCTACCAGACTGCTCCACCCCGCACCGATATTCAGTTATCTATCAAAGGCCATTGGCTTGAATACATCTCTCCTGGTGCCGGGGATGGGAGTTGAACCCACACGAGACCCTCGTCCCAACGGATTTTAAGTCCGTAGCGTCTGCCAATTCCGCCACCCCGGCAGCCTGTAATATATTATCACCGGGACTTATCGTTGTCAAGGCAAGGTTCTGAAAGCCTGACAGCGAAAGATGAAAGCATACTGGAGTTTCAAAAGGTGATTTCTTCAAGATTGGCAGGAATCGATGTGTCAAATTCGTAGATGACTTCGCTTGCTATGTTCTCAAGCGCTTCTTCGTCTCCGTGAACAAGTATTAGCCTGGAAGATTGGAGTTCCCTGGGAATAGCGAGCAGTTCATCGTAGGTTGCATGGCCGGAGAAATTCATGATTTCTATCGCCTTGCATTGTAGCTCAACGTCTTCATCATCAAAGCGGAAAGACCTGTCTTGATCCCTAAAAGCTTTCAGAAGATGGAAGCCCGGAGAGTCGGGACTCTGGTAGCCCATGAAGATAACGGCGTCTTTTTCTGAGCTCACCATACGAGAAGCGAACAAGTTCGAAAGCGTTTCTTCAACTAGCATACCTGAGCTCAGAATCAGAATTGACGGTTTTCTTGACAACAGGACCTTGTCGATATTTTTGGGGAGGATACTTGCATACTTGTTCATCGCTGAAGCAAGCCAATTCCTGATCTTGCTGTCAGCTCTCGAGTAGCTTTGAAGGTATATGTTCGTCAGTGCCGAGACCATGCCGTTTATATAGACAGGAACCCTCGGAAGTCTT
>PWXG01000254.1 GCA_003561215.1 Thermotogales bacterium | reverse complement strand
ATCCTGCCGATAATAACGACCTCTCGGGATCTTCTTTGCCAGTGCTGTCGATTTACGCTTCCCGTGACGGTGTGATCGACCACGAGAATCTTCAGAAGTCAAGACAGCTGCTTCCTCCAAAGACTGTATGGGTTGAAATCGAAGGCGGCAATCATGCTCAGTTTGGCCATTATGGAGATCAGCGCGGTGATATGACTGCCACGATAACCACTGAGGAACAGCTTTCAATCACAACCAGTGCCATTTTGGTTCTTCTCGGAGAACGATGAGTTTGTTGGCATTGACGCAGTCAAGATTCTTGATTATGCTGTTGCCCTGAAAGCTATGAACTCAAAATCTGTGGAAGGCAATAAGAGTCTTATCTAGGCAATCAACGCTGCTGAAGACTATTGGAAGCTCATGATGATGATTATTTGATGATCGGGATGAGTGTGAGGTGATCTTCATGAAGCCCAATGACCAAGAAGACCTTTGCGGCGCTAAAAGCAGACCCGGGCAGTATGATGGGCTGAACCTGATTAGTGTGGTGCCTGTTAAGCTCAATGAACCGCTTCTTCCCGGACAGGCATATGACAGCCCGGGCAATTTCGTACTTTCTGCAATACGAAGCAACGGACTCAATTTTGAAGAGAACGATTTGGTCGTTGTCACTTCAAAGATCGTGTCGATTCTTGAAGGAAGATGTTATGAACCTAACAAGATTAAACCTTCGTTCAGGGCAAGAATTCTTGGAAGAGTTTTCGATAGGGATCCCGGGCTGGTCCAGTTAATTTTGAACGAGGGCAGAGTTGTTTCAGTGCTTCCTGTCAAGGCAATTTTCAGAGACCGAAGGCTTAGAGATAAGGTGAAACTCTACTCTTCTGACGAAGCAAGCAGTCTAAGGATGCTGGACAGCTATAGCAACGTGTTTATGATCAGGCGCCACGGGATTGATTTCGATGATGCTGGAATTGATGCGCCCAATATGCCTTCGGGTTGGGTTGCACTACTGCCGAAAGACTCATGCCAGAGCGCGAAAAGCATTAGAGAAGAGGTAAGGAATGCAACGTCAAGAGATGTTGCAGTGATCATAACTGATACTTCGTCAGTTAAGGGAAGACCTGGATCACAAGACATCGCAATCGGTTTCTCCGGAATCGACCCGATTAAGAGGGAACACGCTCGAAAAGACCTGTTCGGAACACCTAAGCCTGGAGGTATGGATCTTACAGTAGACTCCATATCCGGGTTTGCAGGTGCGGCTATGGGAGCGTTTGATGAATGCAGCCCCATCTGCTTGATAAGGGGACTTCAGTACGAAAAACCAAGAAGCGATTTTGATATGGAAGCAATTGGCTATCCTCAAGGAGTGGGCTTCAGAGCTATTTTTAAATCGCTTGTGTCAAACCTGGTTCTCAGGTTTTTGCTGCTGATATCTGCTCCTTCTGAGTTAAGAGGAAGGTACAGAAGACGACGTGAAGAACAACTGAATGCCTGAATAATCCCAGGTAGAATGTCGGAAACACTACCGGGCAAGAATTCCTGCGATAGGAGAATTTGCTACAGGATAAAGAACAGTACAGTCACTATGCCGATGGCAAGAACCAATGCGCCGACAATTGCAACTACGGTTACAACATTCTTCCGCTCTTGAGTTCTTTCCTCATCAAGACTGGCTACCTTCTCTGAAATGGCGAACTCGGAAGATACCCTCTGTAGCTCGGAGACATATGTCCTGCTATAGAGCGCCTCAAACTGTTTGTCCACTGATAACGAATCCAGGTATTCCAGTCGGTGCGGGGGAACTTGCCACTGCCATGGATGTTCAAGTGCGATCATCCTGTCAAGAATTGCCAATAGACGATCGGGACTATGGCCTGCTTCACGAATCTGACGCCAGAAGATTTCGTGAAAATCTTGAAGAGCGTGCATCTTCGCTGTCTCAACGACATCAGCTTCGAGAACATTGCTCGTCTTGCCAAGGGCTGCCGCAGTAACCAGAAGGGTAAACACTATAATACCTATTACAACTGTGTTTCTCATGTTTCTCACGAAAGCACCTCCCTGATACTATTCTGAGAAGACTGAAAATGGTAGCTAATCTATCTTCTCCCCCAAGGATTCACAAATCTATTCTAGCAGACCTGCCATCGCTTCGCACGCTGTTCATCTTCTTCGCACGACGCAAAACACACGTCGGAACTTTCGTCTCGTGCTTTTGCTCTAACTATACTTGCATCCGGAACCCTCTACCTGTCCTTAAAATCCGTTCCAAGTATTATTTCCAGCCGATTTCCTCGCCCGCTCCGGATGTTCCGGCTCTACATACCTGCCGATCGGCCAAGCTGCTGTAACCATTTGCTGTTTACCGTAATCTGAATATGTTATATTTCTCTCGATTGCTGTTTGTTGACGTCTCTCATGAGCTTCTAAAGAGCAAGGGGGACAGATGATAAGGAGGGGAAGAACGTGAAACGAAGGTCTTTGATATTTGCATTGCTGGTCTTAGTTCTGGTCATGTTCATGGTTCCCGCTTTCGCCCAGTCAGATGAAGCTGGATTCTCGTGTGTAGTCCTGGGAGCTGGTGGAGGACCCCGTGAAGACGACCTTTCTGGTTTTATGCTCTGGCCAGCTGGTCTGCCTGAGGAAGCGATATTCCTCGATGCGGGAACTCTGACAGTTGGGATCCGAAGGGCTGATGAGATGGGCAATCTTTGGGATTTCCGGGTACCGCCCGATTCCGACCTCACAAGAGAGGGTTGGATTCTGAGAAACGCGAAAGCTTATCTGATTACACACGCCCATCTTGACCACATTGCCGCCATGGT
>PWXG01000054.1 GCA_003561215.1 Thermotogales bacterium | reverse complement strand
GAACACTGGTGCGCTTCGGCAGTTGGATCGAAAAAGATCCGGACGTGAAGCGGGGGATGGTCACGGATTTCGATGGTGTGCGCGAGGAAGCCCTGCAACCACTTGTTAAGCACATCCAATCCCTGCTGGCAGCGCAAGAGACAGAATAGTTGAGCTCAAAATCGTCCTTTCTGGCACATTGTTCCTGCTTACCCTGATCTTTGGCTTCTGGCTGAGCCATGCCAGCAAGCCCCACAACGGTGTCTTGTTCAAAATCCATGAGCGGAACCAGTGAAAATCAACGGGCAATTGATGGAATAGTAGTCACCTGAGGTGAATCGAGGATAACGCTGTATGGACAAACCGGACAGGCTGCGTCGCTTGGAGGATCTGACTCGAGCTTTTGCCTATCGTCAGGCGCTGATCAGACGAAAAAATAGGGTCAGACTCCCTTTTTCTGACGCTCTTCGATAGTTGATTGATTATTGGACTGCTCGTTGCGCCTATACTACTTCATCTTTTAGGTGCTGTCAGCATGGGCATGGCTGTGGGACTGTTCTGCTGGAAATGATATGCATCACCATGGGAGCTGATGCGGAGAGCGTTCCTGTCCCCAGTGAGCAAGAGAACCTTTTGGGCTTGAGCATAGAAAAAGACGAGTGGCGAATGACCATTTAGCAGAAAAAGGCGCAAAATCCGGTTGTTTATCTGGAACTCACTGTCTTATGTGAAGAGTAGCTTCTAAGCAGAAAACTGAGGGAGACTGGTGATAAGACTTGACAGAGCAGGAGGTTATGCTATGATTCACAAACCAAGTTCTTTGGCCGAAAGGCCCGGCGCTCATAAAAATCCCACAGGCACGGAGTGCCTCAATTTCGTCACCGAGTTCCTTGACACGGTGGGTGTTATTAGGGGGGACAACATGGCCGATGATCTGAGTGACATAATCGATCATTACAGCAGTGATCCAGAAATGGAACGTCAACGGCTTGTGCGACATCAGCTCGAACATGATCTGACCTGGCGTTACCTGGATAACTACTTGCCTGCGCGAGGTTCTGTCCTTGAGGTCGGAGCTGCGACAGGAGTCTATACTGTGGAACTGGCAAAACGCGGCTACAATCTTACTTCCGTTGACTTAGTAGCAGCACTCCTGGATGAATGTAGAAAAAGCCTCGCCGCTAAATCTCTGGAAGAGCAGGTAAACCTTGTTGTAGCCGATGCTCGTGATCTCAGCCAAGTAGCCGAGAGGGAATTTGACGCGGCACTAATAATGGGACCGCTCTATCACCTGGTGCAAGAGGAGGATCGGATAACGGCGCTTAGCGAAGTGTCCAACCGGCTACGGGAGGGTGGAATCATATTCTCAACGTTCATCAGCCGCTACGGCATCATGGGTGATGTGATGAAAGCAATTCCGAATTGGATTGAAGACCAAACAGGGGTGCAGTTCTTGTTGGAACACGGTAGAAAGCCAGATCATTATCCGAAAGAGGGATTTCGTGGTTATTTCGCCACAGTTTCTGAGATAGCCCCGCTCCATGAAGAACTCGGGTTTGAGTCTATGGTCCTGGCCGCAGTGGAACCGGCAATCTCGGCTGATGATGAAAGCTATAACAGACTCCAGGGAAAGCAACGGCGATTGTGGCTTAACCTTCTTTATAAGATAAGCACCGACGAGTCAACCATCGGGGCGTCAAGACATCTTCTGTATATCGGAAGGAAAAGGTGACTGCAAAGATTCAGAACAGAAGAAAACTGGAACTCCAATATCTAGGTAAGGAAAGTTGCTGACGGTGAATGGCTAACGGGGTATAGATTTTGGTGTCTGTTGTTAGCTGCTGAGAACCTAAAGCCAAAAATCGGGAACATTTCCACCATGTGCCGTTCGGTGGCCGTTTGAAAACAGACCTGCCTGGTTTAGAATCGATGAGTATGGCAGAAAACGCCGATGCTAATCGGAGGTGGCTCGTTGTGAAGAAGAAGAGTAAAATCATACTTCTGATAATTGCTTTGATAGTAGTTTCTGCAGTTATTGTCGGGTTCGTTGTTTTGAGAAGCATAGAATCCAATCTCGAAGAACTCACAAGAATGACTTTTGCTGATATCAATCTTGATGAGATACCGAATGGAAGCTACTTCGGCAGTTTCAGCACGTTTCCAGTAGCTGCAGAGGTGGAAGCAGTTATAAGAAATCAAGAAATTGTCGAAGTCATTATTCTGAAGCACAATCATGGCAGAGGGGGCGACGCAGAAGTTGTTTCCGATAGAGTAGTCGCGTCTCAGAGCATGAGAGTGGATACAGTATCTGGTGACACCTACAGCAGTATAGTCATATTGAAGGCCATAGAAAACGCACTCGCAGACTACTTGTTGTAGTACTAACAGCACCAGGCAAAACATCAGTTTCGAGTCCATGGTCCCGGGTTCAGGGCAGAAGAGAGTCAGGCAGAGGCGGCCTGAGAAGCGGATTGAGCGAAGAACGCTCAAGAAGCGAAGCGTGAAAGAACATCACGCGAAGCTGATCGGCAAGAACAGCCGAGAAGCCGAACGCAGAAATACGCTGCGTGAAGCGGAAGACCAAAATGAGGTCTGAAGCGAAATGGCCAAGATCAGTCCATGAAGCGGAAGGCAAGGAGACGCCTGAAGCGAAGCCACAAAACCCGTGGCGAAGCTGAACACCAAGAACCAGCAAACAGTCTGGCCTCAGAAAGTCTGCACTCCCACATCGCCAGTTCTCGACTCAACCTGATCGACCCTGATACTCGAATGCCATGAAAAGAAGGACACAAAACATTGTACCCCCAAGTGATAAAACCTTCATCTACAGTAGT
>PWXG01000059.1 GCA_003561215.1 Thermotogales bacterium | reverse complement strand
GGAGACTGTTGACTCCAGATTTCACCGACTATAAGATTGCTACCACAATGGATGTTCCATCTTCAGTTGACGCCTTCTGGGAAGAAGTCCCTGAAGAGCTTTCTCCATACGGTAACAGGGGCGTTGGAGAGCATTCAATGATCTCCCCGGCACCTGCATTGAACAATGCCGTCCATGATGCGCTTGGAGTTCGAATCCACAGCTATCCCTTGAGCAGGGAGCGTGTTTACAAGGCAGTACGTGCAATTGCAAATGGCGAGAAGGACTTCTGGGAATGGCCTTATGAGCTTGAACAGATCTTTAAACGTGCAAGGAAGACCTGGGACTGATCTGCCCAGCTGATCGCACGGTAAGTACAAGTCACAAGCCGGGGATTTTGTTGATCCTCTCCCCGGCATTTTTTTAGAACAGCTGATGACCGTTAGACTGTTCATGGGAGCTGGTTCTTTGAAGATAATCTTCAGTCGAAAAGGATTTGATTCGTCTGCAGGAGGCCAGCCGAGTCCGATATTTTCTGATGGGCGAATGGTATCCTTGCCGATCCCCGATCAGATGTCTCCGATCCGCTATACGGATATTCGCTGGCAAGAATACAACCTGGGAGAACTTGTATCACAGCTTACTGACGGTCGTATAGCCTCAGATCATCCCGCACATTTGGATCCCGACATCACCTATGAGAGCCTTGAAAGAAGAACTGAATGGAGGGCAATTTTCGGTCAAACAGGTTCAGCGCAGGGACACCTCGAAAGGCAAGACATAAGAAGCGGCGATCTATTCCTTTTTTTCGGGCTATTCCGTGCCGCTGTAGAATCTTCCGGAATTCCAAGACAAGATACACGTTCGCCACGGTGTCACGTTATTTGGGGATGGCTCCAAATTGAGGAAATCCTGAAGGTAGATCAATGCGACCGATCGCACTACTCCTGGGCCAAATATCATCCACATTTTCACAGAAAACCTGACCCGAAGAATACTCTCTATGTTGGTCGTAGTAGCCTGTCGCTGCCTGGTTTGATAAGCCGTGAGTTCCCTGGTGCAGGGGTGTTCTCGCATTTTACCGAGCGACTAATGTTGACTGCCCCAGACGTCAATACTCCAAGCACATGGAAATTGCCACCGTGGTTCTGCCCTAAGGAAGGACAGTTTCCACTCACTTATCACTCAAATCCAGCGAGATGGAAAACCCGAAAGGACTGCACGATTGTTAACACTGTCGGAAGAGGGCAGGAATTCATCCTCGACACAGCAGGCTTTCCTGAAGCGATTGAATGGCTGAAGACGATTCTCTCAGAAAGCTGAATGTCGCCAAACACTCTTGTTTTCAGACTGAGTGAACAAGCGTCAAGACTTGTCTCTGACTTTGCCATACCTTTCCAGAAAGAGATCAACTGTCTTCTCCAGATCAGAGAAGTCAGCGGCAATCATGTCAAGAAACGAAATACCTTTCTCTGTAGTGCGGTATGTCTTTCTTGCAGGTCCGGGATCAGACGTATGCCATTCACCCTTTATCAACCCGTCGACTTCCAGCTCAGACAGAATCCTGTAGAGTCCTCCTATCTGACCGACTCCGGCTCTTCCCAAACTGAAATCTGTAAGTCTTTCAGCCAGTTCATAGCCATGAGATGGTTTTTCTGCTAACAGCAGCAGAATGAAGGCCGTGTGCCACATTCTACCGGCTCCTCTTCCTCCACCGCGTCCAAATACTCTTCGAAAAAAAGGCAAGCACTTCACTCCTCATACTATTCTACCCGATTACAAGTCGTGCATGTATCTTAGCAAGCGGCGTACAGAAAGCTCTTGCGAAAACCGGATCAGTACGCGGCTATAGCTGCAACTAAGAAAATGGTACTGCAAATAAGTCACTCCCAGTGATCACACTACTTTACGATGCTCAATCTGCATCGTTTCTTGAACTCAGTTCTGCTTGTCGCATGCTGCGATCAGCGTGCGGCTGTTCTCTGTCGTATCAAAACTGTTGTTTGAGCGCTGGAAAGAAACGCTCCATACAAACACATGCCCGGAAACCCAGCGCATGTGTCGCCCTGTGCGAGGGGGCTGACTCATTCGCGATCTTCTTCAACCGCTCTGAGTCTTTCTTCGACTGCTCCAAGCTCCTCGTTGAGTTTCTCGATATAGTCCTTAAGCATAATTTTCTCTTCTTCCTCTGAAAGACCTTCAGCATACGCAGGGTAACCCCATCCCGGACCTTTGCCATAACCTCCAGAACGGCCTCCCCAACATCTTCTCCATGCAAGACCTGGTCCTCTTGCTCCAAATGGTCGATGACAATACCCAAAGTTTCTTCCTATCATTGGTCCGTATCCCATCGGTCCTGTTCTGTCAAACCTGGGCATATCAGCACCTCCTATATATGTAGTACTTCGCAGATAACAACCACATCCTATATCCCTTAATACCTAACTGTTATTAGATGAGTTTCGTATATAGTATACTATCGCAGATAACAATTGTCAAGAGAATGTTGATAGTCTTAGCAGAAGAGAAAGACCGGGTTTGAAAGAGCGGGTATAGGTTGTAAAGGTTCGGGTACAACAAGAAGAGCAAAACACGAAAATGTCGACGTGCTTCTTGCGGCGTGCGTCGAACCAATTACTAATGAGGCTTTAGATTCTCTGCGCACACAGAGGGTCATAATACCATTATGCACTACTATGTCAAGAGGTTAACAAAGGCGAAAAGGTGTAGTTGTATAATGGCAATCAGCCAGGGGATTCCAACACTTGGCAGTGAGTGCTGTGAATCACCTCTGGCTGGGAGATATCTGGGAGTATCTCTCTTTGTATTGTTTGTGTTTGGAGCCTTT
>PWXG01000010.1 GCA_003561215.1 Thermotogales bacterium | reverse complement strand
GCTGCTCACCTGCGAATATCTGAAGTACTACAGGGAAAAGCTCCCTCCCTATGATTTCTTCGGTGATTGGCAACAGATAATGGGTAAGAGTCATACAGGATACTTCCTGGGATGCGAGTTCGTGAACGAGCTGATGGAAAGAGGCATGTCGTTGGAGGAAATTGCTCTTCTAGAGATCGATTCGATCAAAGAAAAGATTCTCGATTTCCTGAATAGCCACTGCTCTTGAAAGATTTGAATCCCAATTCTGAAGCATATTTTGCCTCAGTACTTGAAGAACTGTCAGCTGGCCGACCGATCAAACGGCTACAGTGGGCTTGCCCCGCTCTTTCGTACATTCTGCATAGCTCCTTAGATCAAGAAAGGACAAGAGGCATTTCTGACATACTTGGCTATGACGTTGAAAAACAACGCCTACTAGATGTATAATACTATTAGACAATTGTCTAATAGTATAAATCTGAGGATAAGGGAGCAACAAAGATTGGAGCTTCACGACGAGCAACTGGACCGGGCTTCGGTCGAATATCTGCAAAAGGAACTTGGTATGGTAAGGGGACTTTCGGATTTGTTTGCAGTTCTTGGGGATGAAACCAGGACGAAGATCGTTTTTCTGTTGTCCCTACGTCCGCTATGTACACACGACATCGCAACCATCCTTGGCGTTACTCTGCCCACTGTTTCGCATCACCTCAGAATGATGAGGCTAATGCGCCTGGTAAAGCACACCAGAAAAGGAAAGAGAGTGATCTACGAGCTTGATGATAGTCATGTCATGGACCTTATCAGTATCGCCAGGGAGCATTTCCGCGAACCGAGGGA
The DNA here is from genome assembly GCA_003561215.1 of Thermotogales bacterium. Lineage (GTDB taxonomy): Bacteria > Thermotogota > Thermotogae > Petrotogales > Kosmotogaceae > UBA9910. The sequence goes on along the minus strand of PWXG01000010.1, from coordinate 2,020 downwards.
GACTACATGAGCAAGACGGGTGCCTCTGCTAACCTGACAAGGATTAAGATCGACGGTCTTGACTGTTCCGGCTGCACCTGGAATATTGAAAGAACACTGTCAAGAGAAGGAATAGACTGCAGTTTCGATCCTGCCGCTTCAGTTCTCGACGTGCGGAGCAAAGATGCTGAAAGGGCGCTGAAGATCATAAGAAGAGCTAGTCCTGGGACCACTTTCGCCAGAAACCATAACGACGAGACTGCACACCGCAAGAACAAAATCAGGCAAAGACTGTGGTTGGTGCTGGCCTCCGCTGTGTTACTTGGCGCAGCGCTCTTGCTGGATCTTTTTCTACCTCAATCAATGAACTGGTTACCCTTCGCTGTTCTTATCGGATCCTATCTCGTTGCCGGTTCGAGAGTGCTCCTGAGAACTTTCAGGAGCATTCTTGTCGGAAGGCTATTTGATGAAAATTCTCTCATGACTATCGCAACTGTCTCTGCTCTGATTATCGGAAAGCCGTTTGAAGCTATTGCCGTGATGCTGTTCTACTCTGTAGGCGAACTATTTCAGAAGACAGCCACGTACAACTCCAGAGAAGCGATTGAGAACCTTATTGGTAAACTCCCAGAACACGCAAATCTGCGTGTTGAAGGAAGAACGGTTCAGGTGCCTGCAGAGGATATCTCGATCGGAAGTGAGTTACTTGTGAAACCCGGCGAGAGAATTCCGATCGATGGAACGGTAAAAGAAGGCAGAGCACGCGTTGACGTCGCTTCGCTGACAGGAGAACCCGTTCCGGTTGACGTTAAACCGGGAGACAAGGTGCTATCCGGCTCCATTAATGCAGACGGTATTCTCACGATAGTAACCGGAAAGACTTATGCCGATTCGGCTTTCCAGAAAATCATTTCGCTCACGGCGGCAGCCGCCGGGAATAAGTCAAAGACAGAAAAGACTCTCAGGAAATTCGCCCGTGTCTATACTCCTCTCGTCGTATTAGCTGCCGTAGGGCTTGCTTTCATCCCACCCCTGGTACTCGGGGCTTCTTTGTACGACTGGATCTATCGGTCACTTGTGCTGCTCGTAATTTCCTGTCCGTGTGCCATGCTTATATCCGTCCCCCTGACGTATTTCAGTGGTCTCGGTGGGGCATCAAGAAAAGGGATCCTTGCCAAAGGAGCACATGCTCTTGAAGCTGCATCGAGAGTAACAAAGGTTGTGTTTGACAAAACCGGCACGTTGACCGACGGTGAGCTGCGGGTATGTGATGTTATCAGTCTGAACGGCTATAGCAGCGCGGAGATCGTTGATCTGGTAGTACTTGCAGCTGCGCACTCGAATCATCCAATAGCACGAGCAATAAGGAGTCTGTCGGATTCCACGCCTCAGACGGAGAGGGTTTCCGATTACTTCGAGCATGCGGGATTCGGTATTGTCGCTAGCATCGATGACAAGCAGGTCGTTCTTGGAAGCGTCAGACTTCTTGAACGGGAAGGAATACCATCGCTTTCAGATGATTCGGGTGATATGACCGTCTATTTAGCTGTGAACAACGATGTAGCTGCCTCCATAAGGCTCTCCGATACTGTGAAGAAAGACTCTTACGATACTGTAAGGGCACTCAAAGAGATAGGAATCAGTGAAGTCATAATTCTAACAGGCGACAGACAAGCAGTTGCCAGGCGAGTCTCCGAGGAGATAGGAGCGGATCGCGTAATCGCAGAAGTGCTGCCCCAGGACAAACTGTCGGTTGTTGAAAAGCTTCTTGAGAAAACAGGCAGATCTAGTAAGGGAACTGTCATGGTTGTTGGCGATGGAATAAACGATGCTCCCTCAATAATGAGATCAGATGTTGGAGTGGCCATGGGATGCCTTGGTTCAGACGCAGCGATTGAAGCCGCCGATGTGGTAATCACCGACGACAGGCCCTCCAAAGTCTACACAACAATCGTACATGCGAGGAAGACCAGAAGAATTGTTATTCAGAACATCGTGTTAGCACTCGGAATAAAGACGGTTTTCCTTGTGCTTGGGGCAG
>PWXG01000256.1 GCA_003561215.1 Thermotogales bacterium | reverse complement strand
GTGTTTCGGTTGCAGTTCCGAAGATCATCATTCAGAATACGACTCTGAGTGCAAACTCTGTTGACGAAGGAATCGACATATATGTAGAAAATCTTGGTGAAGTTACGGCGATTGAGCTAGCCCTGGAGTTTGATCCTACATACCTAGATTGGGAAGAAGGAGACTACAGGAGTAGAATCGGAGGACTTGTTCTTGATGAGAAGGTTGACGATCGTTACATCTATATAGCTATCAGCAGTCTTGATATAGATAATCAGGAACGCTTAAGAATTCTCACCATATACTTCTCAACAAAAGGACCAACAGGTGGTACTTATGTTGATTTTAGCACTTTAACTCTCTCTCTAGGTGGAACAGCATCAACCAGCGTTCGTCCACAAAAGCCAGATCTTGATCTTTCAGACAGAGGAGTTATAAAAATCGTAGAATGAGGTGAGAGGATGCGATACACATGCTTTGTATTGTCAATCTTGCTTGTGCTAATAATGGTGGGTTGCACATCTTTATTTGAGAAGCCACCTACTTGTTTAAGCGTAATGATTTCGGGAATTCCAGTAGTAGGGAATACGCTACAAGGAGAGTATGAGCTGAGTGATCCCGATTACTCTGACTACAACAAGGTGCAGTATGCTTGGTACACATCTTCGTCAGCGGATTCTTCTCTTTCAAGAATAACAGGCGCTGATTCTGACCATTACAAACTCGTTCAAGAAGACGAAGGGCAATACATTTACTTTGAAGTTATACTAGCTGCTTCGAAAGGAAAGAGTCAGGAGTCATGTATCAGTGATCCTGTTGGCCCAGTAGAGCATCCCCCAGCGATGATAATCAAGGATGCTATGCTCAACACTCACTCAGGTGATTATGACCAAGACATAGTGATTATGGCAACAAACCTGGGACATATTACAGCCTTTGAAATTGTCCTAGAGTACGATCCTGATCATCTTCAATGGGATGGCTTTTCTGCAGAATCTAAGCTAGGTGGACTGACTATCAGCCAACGTGTTCAGACCGAAACTATGCACTTCGCTTACATAGCTGTCAGCAGCCTTGATCGCGAGATCGACAGCCTAACTGCTATTGCTGCTTTCTCATTCAAAACGGCAGAGTCGGTTGAGGTAGTGAAGATAGGCTTTTCCGAGTGCACGTTATCGGGTGGCCTCCAGGTTAGAACAACTGTAAGGCCGAAGATCGAGGATTTAAAACTGTTTGAAGGAAATATCTCAATCCAATAGCACTTCGATCAAGCTCAGTTGATGGCTTATGAGGCGATGAGGAGGTTTCATATGAGAACCGTAACTATTCTTGTTATTGCTTCCGTTCTTCTGCTGGTATCTGGAATCAGCTGCGTAACAACAGATTTTGTGCACATTATCATAGAAAACGGTGCAATGGTTAAGATTGCGCGTTCTGAAGTTGTTGTGGTTGCCTTAGAAGAACTATCTGCTCTTCAAGTAACAATCCCTTCACCAGATGCTATTCAAAACCTCCAGCTTTCGGATGGTCCTCTGGGAATTGTAAAAAGTAATGAATCGAATACCCTAGTAGCTGTTGCAGATCCCACCCAATTTAACAGAGGAGATATCCTTCTCTCTTTCTCGTTTGCTTCTTATCAAAGCATTCACGAACCTGAAGGCTGGTCGATCATAACTCGCAGACCGATAACAATGAAAGAGCAGTTCTTATCTGGTCTGTCAACTCATGATCCAGTTCTTGTCGGCGATTTTGATGGTGACGGTAAAGTCAATCTCGATGACTTCGATGAGTTTGGTAAGAGATATGGAGCCATCCACACACGTCCTGAATACGACGTAATCTATGATATCAGTTCTGAAGACGTAGGGGGCTACCCAAGAAACGTCTACTCTGGCGACTGGGATAGATTTTTTGATACACTCGGAGATCCTGATGGATTAATCGGCCTGGACGATTTCAACTTTTTTGCCTTCAATTTCGGTGCAGTCCACCCCTACCTCGGTACCTGGACCTTCGAGGGAACACTGGATCCGATTGATACAGTTGAATTCGGACTAGTTGAAGGTAAGGGCACAGGAACCGCTGTCGTCACCATGGCAAATCACGAATTTGTGGTTGAAGCTGTCGCAGATATACATGTTGTTACAGAGAAGCAGGGAACTATCACTATCGAAGTGGACTCCTCTGACCACGACGTGGATATGAATCTTGACTTCTCCGAAGGCAAGATGCTATTCAACGTTTCGTTCACTTTTGACGAAACATTGTATGCTGTCGTGCTCGAAGGCATCTTGAAGCAAGATGGAAATGCTATCTATGCGAAGGTCGAAGACGGAACAATAAGACTGGACGGTTCCGAGGAAGTTCTTGGCACCTGGACTGCAGAAAAACAGTAGACTCAGCATAAATAGGAACAAGAAGAGGTGAGATGCAGTTTGGGTTATATCGTCTAGTTTGAGCGAAAACAGCGAACCCAAATTACGAGAGTTCTCCCGCGCATCCTAGGACTTTCATAGATTCTTAGCAACACGCACCCAACCCCTTACCTGCGTTCTGGTGACGGGATAGCCAGAACTGTCGGCGTCTTGACTCTCCCGCTCTTGCTGTGGTCTTACAGGTTTTGTCGCGGGTCGCACGGAATCTTCAAAACTCGGCTCTCTTGCTCTGCTGGGAACTAGAAGAAGATCTCACTGCATGCCGCGAGCTGAATGCGGATTTAACATTTCTTCCACAGCCTGATCCGGGCTGTTCCTTTTCTATAGTGGGTTTAAACTCCCCTCCTTGGAGTTCACCATTACCGACAAGTCTGAAATGGTCTTCTGAAGAAGTGTTCAAAGGTCAACATGGTTTGCCGCGTAATGCGT
>PWXG01000220.1 GCA_003561215.1 Thermotogales bacterium | reverse complement strand
GGATTTCCCGAAGCCCTGTTGAACTACGAACCCGACGAAGCAGAGAAGCTTCTTGAGACATACTTTGATGACATGATATACAGAGACATAGTAGATAGGTGGGGGGTCAGAGACATTCACCTTCTCAGATCCATTGCGGTCTTTTGTTTGAGCAACAGCGCAAATCTCGTAACTTACAGAAGTCTCCAGAGGATGCTGGAACATTCAACTGGAAAAGCCTCCATAAATACGATTTCTGAACACATGAGACGTCTTGCTGAAGCCTACCTCGTCTTCGAGAGTCCTTTCTACACCAATTCTGTGAGAAGGGCATCATTGTTGCCTCGAAAGGTCTATTCCGCGGATGTTGGCCTAAGAAAGGCAGTTGTCAAACCTCTCACAGAAGATTATGGCAGGGAAGCTGAAAACATTGTATACGTTGAGCTTCTTCGCAGAGGTTACGGCATAAACTACTGGAAAAGTGAGAAGACTGAAGTCGATCTCGTCGCCGTAAAGAAGGGCAGAAGTCTTGTGGTTAAAGTTACTTCTTCAAATCTTGAGAATGAGAGCCTTATGCAAAGAGAATTAAAGGGACTAACTGATTTCCCACACAAATCATTTGAAAGGCTACTGATCACAAATGATCTTGAAGACACTTTTGTAATTGGCAGCACTAAGGTATCAGCTGTTCCCTTTTATAAGTGGCTTCTGCTTGAAGATCGGGGGCAGTGAGAAGTCAAGCCGAAAGGTGCGATAGAGCGGTTCTAAGAGTAAAACACATGAACTCTGACAAGTGTGTGATATCATTGTCACAACAAGTGGATTGATAACTTCTCTGTTCTTTCTGTGGTGAGCATATGATCAAGAAGGGCTCTCCATAAAATGATCAGTGTCGATCTTTTTGCCAATCAGAGTGCTTCAATAGTAATCGTCTGACCTGTGACCACTGGGAGAAGCAACTGGAGTATCACTATTGCTAACGTCTGCATGACATCGCATCTGGGGAAGACCGATAATACGTCAGACTTAGGTGTCTTCACTTATATCAGGGCTGTTGTGAGGTGGTGGGGGGATGTCCATGAAAGACTTCAGAATGCAATCTCCGCTTATTGTAGTTCTTCTCTATTTCGGCTTGGCCAGCGCATGGGTGTACCTGTCTTATCTGCTGGTCATACGCTTGATTCCTGAAGCAGACATCCAAGGTTATCTTTACTTGTACTTTGGCTGGAGTTTTCTTATAGTCACAGCTTTGATTTTGTTCTTCATTCTTCGCTACAGAGCCACCGCTCTGAACTCAGTCTTGCGAGCCTACTCCGAAAAGGAAGCTGCTCAAAGAGCGTCTTCTGAGCGACTTCAGCACTATCTGGAGGCCAGTCAGACGATCATCTACGCTATCAGAGCCAGAGATGGTGAATTCGAGGTCACATGGGTCAGCGAGAACACACTCAGACTGCTGGGGTACTCCCTTGAAGAAGCGACGAATCCTGGTTGGTGGTTGAATTGTGTTCATCCAGAGGATCGGTCGCGCGTTCTTGATAGGCGTAAGCATACGTACCCTGCTGGATCAACGACTTGCGAATACCGGTTCTTCAAGAAAGATGGATCCATATTGTGGATTCTTGATCAGTTCAGAGTAGAAGAGGATTTCTCTGATGGAAAGGCAAGAGTCATCGGGTCCTGGACTGATATTACTTATCGCAAGCTCGTGGAGGAAGAATTGCGGAACACCAAAGAGCGCTTCGAAACCCTTGTCTCAAATGCCCAGGAAGGAATTTACATCAGGAATCTTGACGGTACGATTACTTACGTGAATGACAGATTTGCCGAAATACATGGTTTCGAAAAACATGAGTTGATTGGTATGAAATCATGGGAATTGTTGCATCCGGATTCCCGTGTAGCATTTGAGAGCGAAGGAGACCATAACGAAGAGCATGTCACTCATTTCTTGCCGACTGAGGTAAAGATAGTAAGAAAGGACGGTGGAGTTAGACAGCTTCAAGTGACCAACTCAATCACAAGTGGGCGAAAAGGAGAGAAGGAAGTCTTCGGCATAGTCCACGACATCACAGAGCAGAAGTTATCTGAAGAACACATTCGCCAGTTGTCCTTTCATGACTATCTTACAGGGCTGTATAATCGTGCCTTCATGGAAGAAGAGCTCCGGCGACTCAGCAAGTGTCGTCAGCTTCCTTTGGGGGCATTGATGGCTGATGTTAACGGACTGAAACTCGTCAATGATGCGTTCGGTCACAAAGAGGGAGATAAACTTCTTAGACGTTTCGCAGATGTGCTTCGCAAGTCTTGCAGACAAGGGGATCTAGTTGGTCGATGGGGAGGAGACGAGTTCCTGTTCGTCGTTCCTCATGCAGATGAAGGAGTTCTGAAGAAACTCTCCGAAAGAATCAAGGATCGCTGCAAAGAAGCATCAGTACATCGTATCCCGATGAGTGTTTCTACAGGTTACGCAGTGGTTGATGGATCAGACGGTTCATATGAAGCAGCAATTGATAAGGCAGAAGAGAGGATGTACCGAAACAAGCTCACAGAAAGCCGGAGTGCACGGCATTCAATTATCACCTCACTGGAGCAGACTCTCAGAGAGACCACAGAAGAGACTCATGAACACGCTCAACGATTTTTTAGACTATCAAGAGAACTCGGAGAGGAGATGGAGCTTTCTTCCGATGAGTTGAGCTCTCTGGAGCTACTTGCGAGACTTCGTGATATTGGCAATGTTGGCATTCCCAGAGCTGTTTTCAAGAAAGAGGGGGCACTTACCCGCTCAGAATGGGAGATTGTGAAGAGGCATCCGGCAATTGGATACAATATTGCTCGTTCAACCCCAGACCTCCTGGGTGTTGCCGATGCAATCCTCTCTCATCATGAGTGTTGGGATGGTTCTGGCTATCCTCAGGGAATATCCGGAGAAAGCATCCCACTGCTATCCAGGATCATCTCTGTTGTCGCCAGCTATGATGCTTTGACGGAAGGACGACCTTACAAAAAGCCAATCTGCACTGACAAGGCTATGGAAGAGTTGAGACGTTGTTCCGGTAGTCAGTTCGATCCCAGAATCGTTGAGGCCTTTCTTAGAGTGGTCGATCAAACGACAAAGCCTTAAGGGCAGGTTCAAAGGTCAGGAGACGATGCTTTTTCAAGTGCGGGTGAGAAGATCAGGTTTGAGAAACAACCAAGTGCGGGTGAATGGAGGCGGGTATTGCAAGAACAAGGGTATAGGGTCGAAAAACAGGTAGAGGGTTCAGGAGCAGGTTTAAGATGCAGTTGAAGGTTTGAGGTTAAAGCAAGGCGAGGAAGACACGAGAGTTCCGCTGTGCGACTTACGACGTGCGACGTTCGACGCACTGTCAACCCTGGACTATGTCTTTGTAACCTCGGGCTCGTGACCCGGGACCCTGGAATAGCTGTAGGTGCTATGCCCTTCTTCTAACAGCATCCGTCAGAAAGGATAGAGGATCCTGTGCCCCGATATCACATCGGATATGTTTTATAGGGCATCGGACCATTCCCTGACCCCACTTCACAGCATGGGTTCGCTGTTCCGCTTCAACGCCAATTCTGTTGTTCAGCTTCGTTGTCGGGGTCTGATCATTCTGCATCGTCGCTGTCCTGCGACTCCGCTTCATCACGGATTCCGCGGTTTCGCTCCTAGTCATTGTATAAGCGACAACAATGTGTGTTAAGACGTACTGATTCACAAATAAATCTACTCTAAGGATTTATTATTCTTCTTTGAAGAGGCGAGACTGATCAGATCAATTCTCTTAACTAAACGCTAATGTATAATTGATTATAAGGAAGATACACCGACAAAATCTATCTGCATTACAGATAGATTTGAAGCATAGAACGATATCACCAGAACCATGGATACTATCCTGAAGTTGTGCTGGTGGATAAGCTCTATTGGACCAGAGAGAACATACGCTACTGCCAGGAAAGAGGGATCAGGATTACTGGACCTAGACTGGGAAGGAAGAACCCACAGATTCACAAAGAAGAGAGAAAGATCATGGTGCAAGATGCGAGGATAAGAAACGCAGTTACACAACCAAACCTTGCCCGCTGTTTGAGGGGCTTACTTTTTTCATTTTTTCAACGGCTCTTGGAGGAAGGAATCAGAGGAATTCGGAGCAATTTCGAGGTTGTTCCTGGTCAAAATCCACATATTGTGAATCAACTACTACCCTCTTGAACATGACAACCTCTTTAACAGGAAGCGGATTGCAGTTTTTCAGGAGGCCCTAAATAGCAAGGCAGCACCAGGGTGCGATACTCGCAAGTGGGAGGTGTAGAACCATGGCCGACCATAAGGATCACAATAAGAACCTTGAAAAGAGAACCGGGGGAACAGAAGCATGGTATAAGGACTTTGTTGAGCATGCCTCCGACCTGGTGCAATGTGTCGACAGCGAGGGCAGGTTTATCTATGTGAACCAGGCCTGGCTTTCAACCTTGAAGTATACTGCTGAAGAGGTCGCTAGTATTACCCTCTTTGACATTATCCATCCCGATTCAATGGATCACTGCATGGCTGCCTTTAAGCAGGTTTTAACCGGCAAGGCCTTTGGTGAAGTTGAAGCAGTTTTTGCTGCCAAAGACGGCACTCCAGTCGCGGTAGAGGGTAGCGTCAGCGTAAAGCTTGATGAAAATGGCCGCTTTGTGCATACCCGCGGCATCTTTCGCGATGTGACCGAGCGCAAACGGGCCGAGGAGACCCTTCAACAAGAAAAGGCATTCCAGGCTATCCTTCTGGATTTGGCTGCAGACTTCATCAATGTCCAGCAGGCAGAGTTCGACCAGGCGATCAACGATATGCTTAAGAAAATCGGCGAGTTTACGGGTCTCGATCGCGTCTACCTCTTCCGGCACGATCACCGGTGCCGGGTGACCTCCAATACCCACGAATGGTGCAGGGAAGGGATCACCCCTGAGATAGACAACCTGCAGAAAACTCCCTTTGATTTCTTTCTTGATTTTATAAGAATCTGGGATAAAGGTGAAGTTGTACACATACCCAGTGTGGCTCAGATGCCAAAAGAACACCCCATGCGCTCGATCCTGGCGCAGCAAGGAATTCAATCCCTGATCTTAGTTCCCCTGATGCAGAACCAGGTGAACACCGGCTTTGTAGGTTTTGACGCGGTTCATGAACTCAAGTCTTTTTCAGACCAGGAAATTACCCTCCTGCGTGTTTTGGCCGAGATTATTGCCAACGCTCTTGCCAGAAAAGAGGCCGAGGAAGAGCTGGCCCGGGCCAAAGAACAGACGGATCGGTTCTTCAATCAGTCTCTGCACGGGTTCTTCTTTTGCATGCTTGATGAACCGATTGCGTGGAACGACGAGTCCGACAAGGACAAGCTGCTGGAGTATGTGCTTGATCACCAGCGCATGACCCGGGTGAACCAGGCCATGCTGGACCAGTACGGGGCGACGGAAGAAGACTTCATCGGCATAACCGTGCGAAAACTCTTTCAGCATGACCTCGACCACGCCCGGGCGATCTGGCGCGAGCTCTTCGACCAGGGAGACTGGCATACGGAGACCTATGAGCAAAAACTGGACGGAACCCCAATTGTAATCGATGGCGACTATATCTGTTTATATGACGAGCAGGGACGCATTACCGGCCACTTCGGAGTGCAGGTCGATATCACGGAGCAGAAGCAGGCCGAGGCGGCCCTGCGCGAAAACGAACAGCGCCTCAATACCCTCATATCGCAAACACCGGCGGTGATCTATTCTTATAGAATAACAGATGGAGATCTTCAAATAACCTACGTAAGTGAAAATGTTAAACATATACTCGGCTTTGAGCCTGAAGATTTCATAAACAACGAAGCGTTTTTCAAAGAGTGCATTCATCCTGAAGATGTTGAAAGAGTTTATGAAGGCATCCCAGAGTTGATGGCAGAGGGCAGGGTAACTCTGAAGGAGTACAGGTTTAGAGACAAGCAGGGAAATTATCACTGGCTGCATGATGAGCAGAAATTGCTTACTTGCGTAGACGGCACCATGGAAGTAATCGGTGCCTGGTGGGATATTACCGAACGCAAGCACGCAGAAGAGAGGCTCCGAAAGAGCGAAGAGAAATACCGTAGGCTTTTTGAGACTATGGCCCAGGGTGTGGTTTACCAAGATGCGGACGGCACAATAGTATCAGCCAACCCTGCTGCAGAGAAGATCCTTGGCCTTACACTTGATCAAATGCTAGGGAAGACATCAATGGATCTACGCTGGAAGATGATACGAGAAGATGGTTCAGAAGTTCCTGGGAGTGAACACCCCTCGATAATTGCGCTCAGGACCGGTAAGAAGATCGGTCCCATGACAAGAGGGGTCTTTCGTCCAGAAAGCGATAAATATGTCTGGCTGAATATCACCGCCATTCCACTCTTTGAGCCTGGCGAAGAAGAACCGTTTCAAGTTTACGCTACATTCGAGGACATTACGGAAAAAAGACATGCAGAAGAGGCTCTGAAAGAGAATGAGGCTTTTATTAGGGCAGTAATGGATAACTTGCCAATCGGTATTGCAGTCAACACCATTGAACCAGAAGTCAACTTCACATACATGAACGATAACTTTGCAAGATTCTACCGTACAACCAGAGAAGCTTTGACAAGCCCAGATGCTTTTTGGAATGTTGTTTATGAAGATACAGTCTTCCGTGATCGAATTAGAAATAGAGTCCTTGCCGATTGTGCTACTGGCGATCCTGAGAAAATGCGCTGGGAAGATATTCCAATTACGCGTGACGGACAGGTAGTAGCCTATATAAGCGCTGTAAACACACCGATCCCTGAAACGAAACTGATGATCTCAACTGTCTGGGACGTAACTGGCCGAAAACGAGCCGAAAAAGCCCACCAAGAAAGTGAGGAGAGATATCGGAAGCTATTCGACGAATCACCAGTAGCGCTATATGAAGAGGACTATTCTGAAGTCAAGAAAGATATGGACTCGTTAAGAGCTGTAGGTGTCAACAATCTAAGCCAATACTTTGATGAGCACCCAGAAGTTTTCGCAGAATGGGTCCAGAAAGTTCGGATACTGAGAGTGAATCAAGAGGCAAAGAGCCTCTTCGGAGTCAATAGCAACGCCGAGATTCCTCCTTTTTCAGAACACGAAGCGTTTGGACCAATCTCCAGGATATTTATGCATGAGTTCTCTGAACTGTATAACGGGCGCACCAAGGCTGAATGCTCAGGGCAGGCTCAAGGTTTCGACGGTAATCTAATCCACGTTGCTGTTCGTCTAGAAGTAGTTGACGGCCACGAAGACAAACTCGACAGGGTCCTTCTTTCGATTCAGGATGTGACTGAGCAGGTACGCGCGAGAGAAGAAGTCGAGCGGAGTTATGAAAGAGTCCAAGAGTCTTTCCTGGCAACTGTTCGGTCTCTTGCAGCAATGTCAGAATTGCGTGATCCATACACTGCTGGCCATCAAAAACGTGTCGCTCAACTAGCTGGTTCAATAGCGGAGAAACTAAACCTTGAGAATGAAACCATTTTGGGGATAAGGGTAGCAGGGCTTCTGCATGACATTGGCAAACTCCAGGTTCCAGCCGAGATTCTGAGTAGACCTGGAAGCCTCACTGATCTCGAGTTTGACCTGATAAAGGAACACCCCAGTGTAGTCCCTCAGATTCTTAAAGGAATAGATATTCCCTGGCCTGTGGCTGAAATAGCTCACCAGCATCATGAAAGACTAGATGGTTCGGGTTACCCTCGTGGACTAAAGAGCAACGAAATCATGATGGAAGCAAAAATCTTGGGAGTTGCAGACGTTGTGGAAGCCATGTCTTCTCATAGGCCATATCGTCCGGCTCATCCACTCTCCGATGCTTTGGACGAAATCAGGGCATTCCGAGGCGTAAGATACGACCCAGCAGTCGTTGATGCCTGCATAGACCTGTTCGAAAAAGAAGGATTCAAGTTTGAAGAAGAATGAACAACTAGCCATAACCTTTTTTTCAATGAATCTTAGACAGATCTGAGGTACAGTTAAAGGTTGAATTAACAGAAGCAAACACGAGCGTTCCGCTGTGAGACTTACAACGTACGGCGAAGACCAGAAGACGACGTGCGAAAACCCTGACGTTCGACTTGCGAGAAAACATCAATACAGTAGCGGGTGTGGTGAGCAAAGATCAAGACACAAAAGCCCCGCTGTACGACTTACAGCGTGCGAGGAAGAGCCCATTTCTCAGCCATCAACAATCCCTCCTAATCTGATTATCACCTCGGTGGATTACACACCGAACAGGGCTCATAACCTGCAGTCCTTGCTTGAAATAGAGTTGTACGGAGTTTGCTATCGCGCAGGTGCTGGCAATAGTATCTGTGGTATTTGTCGCCATATCTGGTTACATAGACAATCGGGTCCCAAAACGTTGATGCATCGATCAAGCCTGTATCTTTCTCGACTACCGGAGGATTGTCAAGAATCACATCTCCCCAGGCGCATAAGTGGTTAGCTTTGCTATATGAGTGCGCGGATCTGAAAAGCGTTTCATACTCTTCTGAAAGATACCTTTCCTCTTCAAACTCTGCATAGCCGTTTAGCAGCATGATATAGTTCAGCGAAAGGAGAACCTCTTCGCCATCTACTTCTGCAGGGACCCATACATAAGCTATTGTGTTCATATCGGAATCCCATCTGATGCGTTCACCGTATAACTCTGGATAGGAAAGAAGAACCTCGGTATCTTCTTGTAGAATCCACCGGGTGAAGTACAGGGTCTGTTCTTTTTGATGTTCATCCAGAAGGCCATTGTTCGATATCCCTAATAGCCTGACTCTTGCCAGCATTAACTCCTGAATACGCATTGAGATCAGATTGTTCTGATGAACCGTCCTTACAATGCCAGCTTCGGGATGATCTGGTTTGAAGCGCAGAGCTTCCTCTGAGTAGAGGAATTCGAAGTCACCTATTGTGGCTGAGATGGGTGTTATCGAAAATGAAGCGACGGCAAAAACTAGCAGCAGCGCTGCTATCAGTAGCAGTCTCATTGTGGTCCACCCTTGGACTTTCTTGTTGACTACAACGCTTACTGCGGATTTGGCAATAGAAGCTGTTAGGTCTACCTGACCAGATAATACAATATCCGGTGAGCGAATCAAAATGCGAGCTTTCGTTCAATGCTGAGATCAAGGTTCTTGCCAGTGCATTCGACAAACAGCGCAGTATCATGTCATGGATAAACGCCAGAAATTACACAGTATTTGATATACTAATACATAAGTCATTCTTAATTATATACATATCAATGCGTGATAGTGTTAACTGAGGTGCATTAAAATGAGAATCACTTTGCTCGATGAGATAGCAAGAAGAGGAAAAGCATTCACTTTTGATGATCTGGCACGTTCCCTGAACATTGAAAGAAATGTCCTTGCCGTGATACTCTGGCGTCTGGAAAAGAGAGGTTGGACAGAAAGAGTAGAAAAAGGAAAGTATATTATCATTCCTCTTGGAGCTGAAAAGGGCAAGTACACACTTAATGAATTCGTTATTGGATCTCTTCTTGTGAAGCCGTATGCTATAGCATATTGGAGTGCTCTTCATCATTACGGCTTTACTGAGCAGATTCCTTCAACGGTATTCATAGAAACAACCTCTCGCCGAAAAGAGCAAATGACGGAACTCTTCGGCGTACGATACCAGGTAGTGCGAGTGAAGGAATCGAAGTTCTTTGGGATTAGAAAGCTCTGGATAGACGAAGAGGAAGTTCGAATCACAGACAAGGAAAAGACTGTTATTGACTGCCTCGATAAGCCCCAACACTGTGGAGGAATAGTGGAAGTTGCAAAGGCCTTGAAGACTCAAGATTATGACAGGAAGAAACTTGCTGAATATGGTGTGAGTTTGGGAAATAGCGGAGTCATAAGAAGACTTGGATATCTCTGTGGTTTTCTAAATATAGATCTTGACCTTCCTGAGATTAGCACAAGGAACTATCTATATCTTGACCCCACAATGCCGCACAAGGGTGAAAGAGTCGCAAAATGGAGACTGGTCAATAACCTTGATGACAAAGCCTTGGGAGAGCTTGAATGATAATCAGCGAATTCTACATAAGGCAAGTCGTTTCCTGCTAATATTTCAATCCCATCCTACGGAAAGGGCGGACCGCTTGCGGTGGGGTGGGTGAAAAAGCGGCAAATGGCTTATGGCATATAGCATATGGCAGGACCACGAGTCAAACCAATGTCACGGACAACATTATTGTTTGACAAGCCCTGCTGAGAAGCGAATCGACGAGAATCACGTCGAGAAGTTGAGCAACCTGTTACGTTGCGACGGGTTAAAGAACTAGCCCAATTCAGAAGAAGGGCACAACGATGTTGTTCCCCTACACTACTGGAGCCTTCAGAAGTCGGAGTTCCCGCACGTAAGCCGGAGTTCTCGAATGGTCCTTTCATATCCAGCTTTTCGCTGTTCATGACCTACACTAACAAGGAGCACTGCCACTTCGAGTCAGCTGGAAGATATCAGATCCTGCGCTTAGGATCTCTGTGAGGGCTGTTGAGCGTTAGTGCAGAATAGCTTTTTGCAGATTCGGTCTCATATTGCCTCAGCGCCCTTTCAATGAGCTCTGAAGTGTTCATATCTGTCTTTTCCTGCAATCTGTCAAGAATTGCTCTTGCTTCGTCTGTTAGCTTCGCTACTCTATTCCCATTAGGAGTGATAAGGAGCTTGCCTCCGAGAGCCCTTACAAGAGTCTGCATTGTTTTGAACGAGAGGTTTTGTTTCCCCGATTCGATGCGTGAAAGAGTTGGCACCGCAATCCCGGTAAGCTCGCTCAGTTTCTTCTGAGTGAGACCTCTTTCAATTCTAAGGTTAATAAGCTCGTTGACGAAATCAAAGAGTGGGCCGAACTCCTCTTGAGCTTTCGCAAAACCTTCGTTCTCTTCAAGCCTCTTAAAAAGCTGATCGAACGTCGCCATATCTTCTCCTC
>PWXG01000062.1 GCA_003561215.1 Thermotogales bacterium | reverse complement strand
GAAGAGTTGAAGGAGATTGTTTACCAGATTCTTCCCGAGGGATTCTTTGATATCGACAAAAAGATCTTCGACTTTCTCCTGGACAGGGCGATAGACCTTATCATTGCCTGGTTGAACCGGACAGTCTGGAAGAAGAAATAGCAGCCTTCGGGGACAGAGCAGCTCTGTCCCCGGCACTTCAGAGGGACTGACACTCTTTTCCGTTTGGCGGGGCAGAGCATTGTTCTGCCCTTCTTCCAGAAAAGAGTTGTCTGTCCCGAGAAACAACCGCTTGCGAAAGGGACGCTTATTCTCAGCGTCCTTTTCCTCCTGATGACCTGGTCAGTTCCAACGTCTGTATCCTCTTACTCGGGATTCATTCTAAGTTCTTACCAGAACAACGAGATGTCCATTTCGTGTCCAATTCTGTCCAATTCCTGTCTTATTTTGTCCAATGATCGTCCAACCAGGCTCTAGAGAAGCAAAACAAAACGGGGTCAAACTCATTATTCGCATGCAGAAACGTTCGGAGCAAGCCTTTGTATGACATTCCATCCCCTGGATCCTCCAATCCGCTTTCATCTAATAAATAAGGAGATGAATATACGCCCCGCGTGGTTTCCAGCTTGGTAGCACGGGTTGGATGATATAGGAGCACTCTTCAGCTTGTTCGTTACAACAACCATTACGGTCGCGATCTTATACGAGTTGTGCTGTACATAATAGTATCAATATTACTGTTAAATAGTATATGGTATACTAATATCATGAAGAATATGGCTCTTACGGAAATCAATAGAGCGCTTAACGCGCTTGAAGCTCAGCTGAGAAGACTGGGTAGGAGAATCAAACTTGTTGTCTGCGGCGGGGCTGCACTTAACGCGTTAGGTCTTGTTCAGCGAGTGACCGCTGATGTAGACGTTTTGGGGATAATTCAAGAAGGAAGTGTTCTTACTGTCCGAAGAGCTGATTTTCCTGACTGGCTGAAAGTGTCAATTCAGAGAGTCGCAAGAGATCTGAATCTACCTCCTGATTGGATGAACAGCGGTCCAACATCACTCGTTGATCTTGGATTGCCGGAAGGGCTTGAAGAAAGAGTATATGGGGGCTCCTTAACAGTGTATTTTCTTTCAAGATTTGATCAGATCCATTTGAAACTCTATGCCGCTGTTGACAGAGACGATTACCACGTCAGAGATCTGGTTATGCTGAAGTCAACCGACTCAGAAATCAGATCAGCTGCCCTTTGGAGCATGACACATGATGTATCAGAAGGATATAGAACACTCTTGATAGACTTGTTGCAGAGGATTGGATATGATGATGCCGCCAAGAGCATTTAGAGAGATGATTCTCGAAACTTCGATCGCAGTGCTATGGGGCCAGTGGCAGGGGTTAGGTGCACGGTTGGTTTCTGCACAGAGACTGAGCACATACGCTGACCCGGAAGCAGCTTTGTGTTTCTCAGAGCAATTCCATGAAGAGGAGCCTCGCCTGAGGAAGATTTCTTCAGAGTGGTTTGCCTCAAACGCATCATTTGTTAACAAGGCACGGTTGAAAAGGTTGCAGGAAGAAGTCTCTGATTATCCTGACCCTCGACAACGAATGATGTTACTTCGAGAGGGCACAGAAAACTCCCATGGGTATATACGAGAACCTGATGTGGGTTTGCACGAAAACCTCTTGCTTAGGCTGAGAATGATGTTTGGATGTACTTCCAGGGCAGAAATCATCTTCCACCTCTTGACAACTGGTGAGAGTAATTCCAACCAGATCAGTAAGGCTCGCTTTCTTAATCAAAAAGCGGTTTATGTCGAACTAGAAAGGCTTTCAAAGGCTGGTATTCTTGTGGAGAAACCATTGGGAAGAGGAAGACAGTTTTCGGTTACAGACGATTTTGCAAGGCTTTTTGGCCCCGCCCCCAGAAGGGTTTCTATTGCATGGTTTCTGCTTGCTTCATCGCTTATCTTGAATAAGTGCTATTCCAGCTACGAAGACGATTACATCATTATTTCTGAACTGATGGAACACGGGAGAGCCATCTCAACCATGCTGCATAACGCCTGGGACTGCAATGTGCCTTTACGACCAACCACAGCTGAAGGCTTCTTCAGCGATATCGTAGACTACTACAGCTGCGTTTCCCAAGAACTCCTGGCTCAGTGAGTCATTTCACGAAGACCCGAGTCTTCAGCAAGCGTCCTTTGACGGATCTTCCAACCCACTCCATTTGAGCTCCCCTTCACACCCTGTAACCGCTCTCAAGTTGAAGGTCTTTTTCGGAGGTGGTAATGTCGGGATTTTCGAACGTCGTCTCCTGCCTTAACTTGCAACCTCTACCTGCCCCTAAAACCTGCTCTCGATCTAATTCCCATCCTCCGGAGGGGGTGGACCGCTTGCGGTGGGGTGGGTGCAAGAGCAGCAAATGGCTTATGGCGTATAGCATATAGCAGGATCACAAATTCAGACCAATGTCAGAACACAACATTCTGTTAGCAAAACCAAGCTGAGAAGCGGATCGACGAGAACTACGTCGAGAAGCTTATGCCCAGGAACCGGGCAGAAGCGAGACGCAGAAGTCAACTGCGTGAAGCTGATCACGTGGGACCATCGTGAGAAGCGAATCGACGAAAACCAAATCGTGAAGTGGAGAATCTTGTTATGTTGCAACGGGTTAAAGAACTCGCCCGATTCAGAAGAAGGGCATAACGGTGTTATTCCCCTACAGTACCGGAGCCTGTAGCTTACTGTGGAAGAAGGCTTTTGCACGTCGGGACTTTCGCGTTTTGCTCTGTCTCGCTATACCCTCTCCATTTCACCGGGTCTTTCGAACCGGTCCACTTCAACCGTACTTGATTGTTGAACTCTAACTGCTCTTGGAAACCT
>PWXG01000278.1 GCA_003561215.1 Thermotogales bacterium | reverse complement strand
TATCGGCTACTTGCATGATCTCGTCCAGACGATGGGTTATGAACAGGATGCCTATCCCTTTATCAGTCAGATCCTTCATTGCCTTCAAGAGTTGTTGAGCTTCACTTTCGGTCAGTACTGCTGTGGGCTCATCAAAAACGAGAAGCTTCACATCACCTTTGTCGATTTCGCGAGCGATTTCGACAAACTGCATGTAGCCTACTGGAAGACCTCCGACCAGTCTCGTTTCATCCAGGCTCATACCAAGCTGGCTTAAAGCTTTTTGTGCATCTGCGTTCATTCTGGCGAAATCAAGCGATTCCATTGATTTCCCAAATACCACGCTCACAGGGTTCCGTTTGCTAATCTCTCTGTTCAGCTTGATATTCTCTGTGATGGTGAAGCCTGGAAGGAGCATGAACTCCTGGTGAACCATCCCTATGCCCATACTCATTGCTTTCTGCGGAGACGTTATCTTGACAGGCTTACCTTCAACCAGGATTTCCCCATCAAATCCCCCTGTCTCGAAGATGACCGGCATGCCAAACAGTATGTTCATCAGTGTCGACTTGCCTGCGCCGTTTTCCCCGGCTATGGCATGGACTTCACCTGGCGCGATATCTATGGTCACATCCTTCAATACAGGTACGCCATAGTACGATTTACTAATATGATTCATTTCCAGCACATATTCCGCCATACTTCACTCCTGAACAGACAAGATGTCGGGTGGAGAAAGCCCGACATCTTGTGAATTTCTGTTATTGGGGCTGTAGCTTAGTCAAGACCAAAGATGATCGAACCAACGTTAATGAAGTAGTAGTTTCCACTGGGATCCCATCTTGTGAATTCCAGGCTGATTCCACCAGCAGACTCTTCCATGATAGCTCTGACTCCTTCAATGTCATCAGGAGTGATTCTTCCTTCGATGAGGGCGATCGCAATCTCCACTCCAGCCTTGGAATACTCGTAAGGGAGAGCAATAGGCCATGTTCCTAGACGCCCTCCTGCTCCAAGCTCCTTGACCTTGGCATCGATTGCCTCAACGAGAGGAGTCATATTACCAGCCTGAATCTGTTCGCTCATCTCTGGAGTAATTTCGATACCCAGAGCAGATGGATATGCGTGTGCAGGAGAAGGACAGCACTGCTCAGGGAAGAGGGCACCTGTTGCAATGACCTGTGTAATTATCTGTTCCATCATGTCGCAGTTGGTTCCAAATACTGCTGTGTTTGGCCCGTAAGTGGCTATCTGTCTTGGTATGTCTTCCATCATGAACTGCTGGGTAGCTGTTATACCACCTTCACCGGTGGGATCAGGAGCAGCCAGTTCCACAAACCTGATACCAAGTTCTGCACAGGTTTCTCTCATGATGTCGCGTCTTCGAGCAAGGAATTCGATTGACATGTGGCGAGGGAATGTGTAGTGCAAGAAGACCTCTGCACCCATCTCTTTTGCGACCATGGGAATGGTTCTTCCACGGTCAAGGTCATCTGTGTTTAGCGCAATATCCACTGTGTCGATGACAATCCACGGATCTTCCTGGGGAGAAACGGCTATCGTAAAGATGTCGGGACGCATTTCCTGTACCCTGCGGAGAGCAGGAACCGTTCCAGGAACAGCCTGGTTAACAATTATGGCCTTAACCTCTGGATCGTAGGCCAACTGGACAATCTGTGCGATTGTCGTCTCTTGCTCCGTCATGAACATGTCTGGATAGGTGACGTGGATGATCATATCGCCATACTTTGCAGCAGCGTATTCTCCACCGCGATATTCCTCTTCATTTTGTGAAACCGTACCTGTCACCAGACCAATCTTGAAACCCATGACGGTCAGGCTCAAGCCTGCGATTAACGCGAGCATCAAGCCGAGTACCAGCACTTTTCTCATAAACCAACCTCCTTCATAACGATGTGTAAGCAACAGGATTCCCCGCGCTTTCTTCTGGTTCACTTACCCTCAAAAACTCCTGTGAAGATAGACTAGGTGAAAGATCCAAGATCAGTTGAACAATTATTACATAGAAGTCCATCATTTCGCAAATCCGATAAAACGTGTTGTTGATTCAGAATTAATAAATGTTGCTTTTAATTACGAACATGCAACAAGAGCAGTTAGCTAATAATTTGTGTCAATATAGTGCAAGCATTATCGAAACAATCGCACCATTAAACTTTGCCATAAGGGATTTATGGAGGTGCAATATAGATGAACTATAAGTTAACAACACGAGTTCTGCGTGTTCACCATCAGCTGGTCTTACTGCAAACAAACCGAACTCAGACGAACGGTTGGCCAACTGCAGACAGAAAATGTCTACTCATCTTTGTCGGGAAGCGCCTTTACCAGGCTGGGGATTATCCCGACTGAAACCTTTTCTCCCTCGGCGAATACCTTCTTCTCCGCAGGATTGTCTATCTGAACCAGTATTTCGCCCTGATCGGTATTCACATAGGACTCAAGGCTTCCACCGAGGTAGATATTCGTGACGATCTGACCTTCGATAATACCCTGTCCAGGTTCAAGGAGTTTCAGAGATTCGGGCCTTGCCATCAAGACAGCAATTCCCCCTGCGGTGACTTTGGGAGAGAATTTCTGGACTTCCACTGTCTTGCTTGCGTATCTAACAGTGCAAGAGCCATTTACACTCAACACTTCAACAGGAAGAAAAGCCACCTTTCCAACAAATCCCGCAACGAACTTGGAATTGGGATCTTCATAGATGTTGTCGGGTGAACCTATCTGTCTGATGAACCCATCTTTCATAACGATTATCCTGTCAGACAGGCTCATAGCTTCTACGCGGTCGTGAGTGACATAGATCGCAGTTATGCCCAGAGACTTCTGGATTCGTTTTATCTCAACTCGCATTTGTTCCCTGAGAAGAGCATCCAG
>PWXG01000269.1 GCA_003561215.1 Thermotogales bacterium | reverse complement strand
TGAATATTGCCGAAATAGAGCTCCGCGTGCTTTCGGGACAGTGTCTCGACAGAAGAATGGACAGCATCGAGAAAGTGAAGAAGGAAGTGGCAGCCTGGCAGGCATCGAGAAACAATCAAAACGCCAAGGTGAACTGGCAATTCACTACCGATGATGCCAGGATAAAACTTCGACGTCTGTATCCGACATTAGAGGGTTGACATTACACTAGCTCAATAGTCCCTTGCCTCCACAGATCCATGATTCTTGCGGGGGCACCTTCATCCGATATGATTCCAGATACTATTACGTTTGTATCAAGTACGACATTAATCATCTCTCGCTTCTGTCTATTCTTGATTCGTCAATAGCTTTCTGTACTTCTTCTTCAAGATGGCTCTGGTCGATCCGCGATGTTTTTGAACGGACCTTGTCAGAGAGCTTGAAGAATTCTTCCTTGGCCTTTTCTTTGCTCAAGACAACTACAGGCGTCATGACTATCTTTCCGTCTTCAACTGCAACTTCAATGTAGTCCCCTTCTTTCAGGCCTAGAGAATCAAATACTTTCTTGGGAATGGTTACCTGTCTGCTTCTTCCCGCTTTGACAATCTCCATATTCTCCCTCCTTCACAAAAACAGGTTTCTCATATTACTGTATTACCATAATACAATATATTGTAAATACAAGTATATGATTTGTATTGGAGGTTCTGATCAAAGTGAAGCGGTGCAGGTTTGAAGAGCAGTTGGAGGTTTCCGAGGGCAGTCGGAGTGGAGAACAGGTGCGGTTGAGGAAGATTGGGTGGATAGACCCGGGTTAGATGGAGCGGGTATTGTCACAGAGCAGAACACGAAAACCCCGTCGTCCGGCTTCCGACGTCCGGAAGACCTTTGAAGAGCAGGGTTGAGGTTCAGGTAGAGTTCAAGATCAAGAGCGGATATACTTTTGAGCACGAGACGAAGTGCGAGAATTCCGGCTTCGGACGTGCGAGAAACTACCAGTACATAAACGGTTGAAGTAGATCGGGTGTAGTTTGGAAAGGGCCGTGAAAAACAATGGTTATTGCATTAGCCATACGCCATAGGCCATCAGCCATAAGCTTTAAGAGAAAGCATTTGCTAGATTCGGAGCGGAATCTGGTGTCACGTTAGAGTGTGTTTCAATCATAGTACGCATTGTCTGCAACAAGGGCAGTATCCAAACAGTCCACGGAGGGAGACCTTCTTTGCTGAACAAGCTCCAGAGGCCTTTTTCACTGAGAACTGTGTCCGCCCCTGTATGCATTGGAAAACGAGATCCTGAAGTCCATTATTACAGTCACACAAACAAGTAACATCCTCTCCTACCCTCCCTGTGCTGATGACCATGCACCTATAAAGGATTCACAGAGTCCAGAACTTGGAATGGGCACAGGCATGCTGTTAGAATGATAATGCTAACGAAAACTCTTGTTCATCGTAATTAGTATCAATGAACATTTCGTGTTGGGAAGAAGGAGGTAATATGAAGAAAGTCAAAGTGATAACCCCTCCGTGGGTTGCAGTAATATATGTGCTTTCAGCAGGTCTCTGGATTCTGCTGTCTGATATGCTGGTCTCTCGCATAGAAGTGAATGCCAGTGTTCATGCCCTGGTGCAGACTCTTAAGGGATGGGGATTTGTCGCCGTTACAGGGGCAATTCTGTATTTTGTCCTTCGCTACAGACACAGAGCGCTTGAAGATGTCAGAAAAGCCCAGGCGCAAGAAGCAGAGGCGAAGGAGAAGATCTCCAGGCAACTTCAGCACTATCTGACCATCAGCCCAACGATCACCTACGCCATGCAGCTAACAGGAGGTGAAGCCCGGACTGTCTGGGTCAGTGAGAACATTGAGCGTATTTTCGGCTATTCAGCAGAGGAAGCTCTGAAACCTGACTGGTGGAAGAGCCACATACATCCAGAAGATATGAAGAGATTACTTCAGAAGCATTCGAGTCTGTTCGAGACATCATCTACTTCTTACGAGTACCGCTTCTTCCGAAAAGACGGTTCTGAGGTCTGGATTCTTGACGAATTCAGAGTGATTGATGACGCTGAGAATGGCAAAGAGGTCGTTGGTGCGTGGACAGACATAACAAAACGCAAACACTTTGAAGAGATCCTCAGTGACAGAACCAGAGAATATGAAACAGTTTTCAATGGCACGCGTTCAGGCATGTTTTTGGTAGAAGCTATCGATGAAAACGCCTTCAGGTACGTCAGGAATAACCGGGCCCATCAAGAAACCACCGGGCTATCTCTTGAAGACTTCAGAGGGAAAACGCCGCAGGAAGTTCTTGGAGAAGAGCAGTCAAAGGAGGTCATACGGAACTACAGACGTTGTTTTACAAGCGCAGTGCCAGTTTCATACGATCAGGAAATCGAACTCCCAAGCGGCAGACGTATTGCACACGTTCTCCTTACGCCAGTTCAGAGCTCGAAAGGATATGTGAAGTATATAGTAGGTTCTGTTCTTGACGTCACCGAACTGAAAAAGGTAGAGAGTTCGCTCAGAGAAAGCGAACAGCTTCTCAGAGAAGCCCAGGAAGCTGCCGGCATAGGCAGTTATGTCGTTGACTTGAAAGAGGGTAAAGACAGACATTCTGAGCACATGTACAGGATTTATGGTGTAGATCATAAAGATGCTGATCAGTTTGAGCAGTGGGGATCGATTATTCATCCTGAATGGCGAGAACACGTCCTAGACCGATTCAACAAGCTAACAGAGGGTTCTACACATTTTGAAGAGGAGTATAGGATAATCAGAAAAAATGATGCAGAGGAACGCTGGATTAGAGATGTCTGCAAAGCCGAATACGACGATAGTGGTAAAGCTATCAGGCTTATAGGAACAGTTCAGGACATTACCCATCGTAAGGTC
>PWXG01000174.1 GCA_003561215.1 Thermotogales bacterium | reverse complement strand
GCTAATTCGTAACTGTTGATGACTACATTGCCAGAGATGACATCGGTTTCTCCATCGAGCACATAAACGAAAATAACGTAATCGCCGGAATCAGCATCTTCCGGGAGCACGTAGTCAACGGCACCGACAAATGGGATGAATGTAGAATCGTCGGTATCCATGTTCCATAGCTCCACTACGTATTCGGCTTCTTCATTGTCTCCAGCAAGGTGAAAGCTGAAAGTTGATTCCAGGTTAATGTTGATTACCTGATAACCCGAAACGTAGACGTCTTCAAGGAGAATTCCCAGCTCTTCCTGCATTCTGTAGTTGTAAGCCAAGGCATCAAGGTGTTCCGGACCACCAACAATGATATCGTAGGCGCCTATGTCCATGGAGCCGAAAAGCGCTTGCCCATCTGCATTCGACTTGCCGTAATAATCCCTTCCGGCATCTCTGGTCAATGAGATGTAGACAGCAGGAACACGCCATGTACCGTCGCGGTTGAAGACATTAACAACAAGTGTAGCAGAATCAAAGCTTTCCGGGCTAGTCAGTACTGCTGCAGCGGCATCGATTCTCCCATGGCCGGAAGCTGGATCCCAACCGGGTGCGTCGATATCGACAGCGCTCGTTTCCATCATTCTCTGGATATGATAAGGGCTGGCATGGGGGTACTTCTCCCTCAGCATTGCTGCAAGAGCTGCTACGTAAGGTCCAGACATTGAGGTGCCTTGCATATAGACATATTTTTCTCCCTCGATCGCAGCAAAAGGGTAAGTTGAGAGGATATTGACACCGGGAGCTGCTACCGAGTTACGTTGTCCCCTGCTTGAGAATCCTGCAATTTCATCTCTTGCGTTACTTGCAGCAACGGAGATAATACCGGTGTATCCGGAGGGATAATCCCAATCAGATTCCCAGTGGTCGTTTCCTGCAGATGCAACTACCACCACACCGCTCATCAGGGCATAGTTAAATGCCTCATTCAGAAGGTGCGAGTGGCCACCGCCGCCCCAACTGTTATTTAGAACGTCTGCACCGTTATTCACAGCCCAGACTATTCCTTCAGCAGCTTTGTCTCGTCCAGCAAAGTCTGGATCAAAAATCCTGACAGGCATGATCTTCGCATTATGAGCAAGACCAACTATACCCTCATCATTTCCTTTGATGGCAGCGATTATTCCTGCTACATGTGTCCCGTGACCGTGAGGGTCTGAGTTGACGTCTGGCATAAACAGATCGCCTGTTCGAGCATCATACCCGGTAACAAGTTGCCCAGCCAGATCGGGGTGCGTTCCGTCAACTCCTGTATCGATAACAGCAACTGTTACTCCTTCGCCGGTAGCATGGTTCCAGGCGCTTTCTGCATTGATAATATCAAGAGCCCACTGGTGCCTTCTCAGAGGATCTTCACCGGTTGACAATGCCATGATGTCAAGACTGTCGACAATTTCTGGCTCAATAAGAAAGTCCACATAGCTGGGCTCAACATATCTTAAGCCTTCAAGACGTGTCTTTCTCAATAATTCATACGCTTCTTTTACGGATATCGGCATATCAACGGAGATAGCCTGAATTTCTGGAATATCGACACGAATCTCTGCATCAAGCAAAGTCTTTAGATCAGAAACAACTGCACGATCCTCATACCCTATTATCAGGATGTTCTCAAAGTACTCTCGGTCGTCAAGCTCTCCGAATACCGTTGAATAATCAACTGAAGGCAAAGCAGTGTTTTCGTGGGCGTCTCCCAACAAGCCAGTAGTGAACCTTGAGTGAAGGTCTGCTTTTATAGGAATCGGGTTGAACCCTCTTAGATCGATTGCAAAGGACATTGATGCACTTACATCAGTTACCACTTCAGCAAATGCAACGTCGAGGCCCCAATTGTAGACCCTGTTCTTATGAAGCATCGGATCAGGGTAGAGCGTATTTCCATACCAGTCAGGGCTAAATCGGAACCACTGTAGTCCTGTATCAGGATCCTTCTTGTTGCCCAGGAATTTCGCCGAAGCGCTCTCGGGTCCTTCAACCTCCCAGTAATAAAGGTATGCAGTTCCATCGATTACTTCAACTGGTGCAATTTGATTAGTTGACTGAACAAGATCATATACCCAGATCGTGTAGACATATGTAGCCTGTCCATCGTCTGTTGAAAGATCCTTTGTCGGAGCCCACTCAAACACGGGATTTCTTGACGTTTCGATCTCTCCGTGTACTGGTGAAAGCAGGTCAACATTGAAAGTATCCAAAGGAACCACAGAACCAAGATCAGCCGGATCAGACTCGATGCCTCCGTATGCGGATGTGACCCTGTACCATACTCTCTTTCCAGCAGCAAGTCGAGCAGATTTGTCCCTAAAACTCATAGTGTCTGAACCTATTGCGGTTCCTGCCATTTCGAAGTTCTCGCCATCAAATGACCTGTAGATTCTGTAGCCCTGCGGCTCGTCTCCAGCGCCGACCAATGTCCAGGGTACCCACCATACATCGATCCAGAGATTGCAGTCGTCTGGTGCTGCCAGGGGCTCATAGCTTTCCGGACCTGTAATCTCCTTCCACTCAAGGTTTTCAAGCGCCGATAGGCGATCTTCAGGGCTTCGAAGTATTTCAGAATAATCTGAATAGAATCCCAGTCCCTGAGCGCGGGTGTACGAGTCCAGATTTGTTTCGTCAAAATCGCTCCAGATCAACGGCTTATAGGTCTCTAAGTCAGGTTTCACGGGCGCCTCGATGTCCAGGTAGAACACCTGGTGAACCCTGTTGTCGTTATAGTCATATACAACGACATGAAACTCCGTTAATCCATCGAAACCTTCGATACTGACTGTGTAGTCAAGAGTGTTTGAATCTGGTGCAAATCCCCTTGGTCCGAAAAAGGCTGCAGAAGGCACGT
>PWXG01000121.1 GCA_003561215.1 Thermotogales bacterium | reverse complement strand
TAATGAATGACTACAGATCGCTCAGGCAGAACTACCGACAGCAGCGAAGCCAGTACAACACCATCCGGAGATGAAAATCATCTGTATCAGCTGGTAGTGAGGTATAATCACGTTAACCTGTGCATTCTGCACACAATGACTTCCAGATCTTGAGGTGCAACCATGGCAGAGAAGAGCAGAAAACCAACTCGAGCAGCAACCAGGAAGACGAAGATTCTTGACGCAATAAACGCATATGATGCTCTTGTCATACTGAAGGCTTTGGCTAGCGAGGATAAGAGCATAGCAAAACGCATTGAACAGATCGCTCTGGAACACCTGCGTAATGTGGATATCGAAAGTGTTGCTTCTGAAGTTTGCATTGTCCTGAACAGTATCGAAGTTGAGGATCTCTGGGACCAGTCAGGCAGTACAAGGTATGGTTATGTGCACCCGGTAGACAGGGCCTGGGAGATGTTTGAAGATTCATTGGAACC
Source organism: Thermotogales bacterium (assembly GCA_003561215.1). Lineage (GTDB taxonomy): Bacteria > Thermotogota > Thermotogae > Petrotogales > Kosmotogaceae > UBA9910. The sequence goes on along the minus strand of PWXG01000121.1, from coordinate 2,403 downwards.
ATTCACAACAGAGCTGAACAGATACCTGGATCTTTCGCTGCACAACGAGGCGAGAGACTACTGCATGGGCATCCTGAAAGGAATACGCCAGTTCGATGAAGAATCAACATCCCAGTTCAAAGACTGGGCTGAAGATGCCCCTGGTGAACTTTTCGATAGGATCCTCGATGACTGGAAAAAGGCCTGCAAAATCCCTGAACACTTACAAGAAATGGAAGAGTTCATCCAACAAGGTCTAACAGATGATGATTCGAGCGAGACTTCGTGAAGAAGCTCTGTATTCATGGCTCTGAGAAACTCGTCACTCTGAATGTTCGTACCTGTCCTATCTTCTCCATGCCTCTTACGGCATTCGTTTACAGTTAGATACAGTATCAAGCAAAGATGCTGAAGCTCTTCTGTTCAAGACATCTTCAGTACGGCACCTTGTTTTCTCTATACTTAGACCAGGAAATAGTCGGATTAACTCGCGCGATGTCGGGAAACCTTTTTCTGAAAGCGATGATCCTTTTGATGGAGCTTTCTGACATTCCTATGCCCTCTCCCAAAACCCTATTCTGATTCACAAGATAGAACCCCAGATTGTCGATTCTATGTAAGAAAGCCAACAAGATATCACCGATCAACCAGAACGCCCTGGGATCTGCCTTCTTCACTTTGTTTTCTTGAACGGTCCCCCGGATGTCCTGAATAGCCCTTACTGTGACCGAGTAATCAAACTCGATATATCCCATGTCTTGCCTGATTCTTCTTGATCTGCTCTGAAGATCTATCACAGAAGTTGTGGCTTTGTAGCGTCCGTCTTGCTCCAGGATTCTCAGTGGGAACCTGTCCTTCATGTCCGTTCACCCCAACCCGACAAAAACCGATTGATGAATTCAAGCGGAGACTTCCCTTCCTCCAGGTAAGAAGTCAGCACCCATGCAACCGAAAGCGCAATGTGATAACCCTCTGCATCAGTGTTCATACACCTTTTGTAAGCGGGATGTCCTTTGTTTATCCAAACAGTGTTCTCAGACAGCCATCCCAACTCCGCTCTTTCTTCGTCTTCTTCAAATCCTATCATCAAACCTGGCTTCCTGCGCTTGACCTCGCTCTCACGTCCAGGCTCCACCTTGTCCAAATTGGGATCAATCAACTCCCCTGGCAAATCACCTGCAGCAACTTCCGCACCTTCACCATCTCCTGATGAACCAGCAGTATCACCGAGCGTTTCTGCACCTTCCGAAAACGAGCCTGCTTCCGGAGCATCTAAATCAGGAATGACTCCCATTGTTTTCTCGGCCTTGCGCTTACGGCCGAAAAGCGGGTTCAACTCTGGGAAATCGTTCAGCATTCTCTCCAAGACTCGCTCAATCTCCTTTTCCAGTGGTCGAAAGTCTTTGTCCGCTTTTTCTCGTGAGGTACTCACTTCTCCGAACTCCTCCAGGATCGGTTCAATAGCTTCCTGTATTGCCTTCCTATAGCGATAGTACTTCTGAAGGCTATTCACATCCCTGAGAAAGTCCGACTTGCTCGTCGTGAGTATTTCAGAAAGCCTTGGCACTTCAACAATGCCTGATAGATGCATAGGATTGCGTGGAGATAGACCTGTCCAGTCCCACCCGCGTTTGATAACCTTTCCATATGTTGATATGGCAAGACCCCTGTCTTCTTCTCCAATAACAGTTTTGCTCTTTTCCAGAAAGCCAATGCCAACTGGCTTAGCCTTTTTCCCCAGGTTCACAACAAACTGGCTTCGTTGCCTGTTTCTTTCTGCGGATGGAACCGTAACCCTCTCGCCGTTAACAAAGAAGAGGATGCCGTTCTTGTAGACATGCTTGAGTATTCTTCTCATAAACTCCTTATCCAGAATTGGGTAGAAGTGTTTTTGAACTACCCGTTGGATAAATCCCGGATCAAGCAGGCTTGACTTGCTCGACATCAGCAAGATCGACACGGCTGTACCCTCTATCGGGGGTACCAATCCTTCTGGTTCAACATAATCCCATGGAGCACGAACGTTGCTCTCGAGGTGCCATTTTGTTGCTTTGTGGAACCCGAGTTTTCGAGTCTCAGTGACAACACTTTCTGAACAGAGAAGCGCGAGCTTCACACCAACTCCAGCAAATCCTATCCCTCTACCTCTAACCTTTGTAGTTGAAGCAATATCATGATAGGCTTTAAGATCTCTATCACTCATTCCGGTCCCGTTATCAATGATCATTAGGGTTGTGCTCTCGGTTTTTGCCCAGAAGCTTATCTTGGAAGCTTGTGAGTCAAGGGAGTTCGCAACGAGTTCAGTGATGATTGCTTCTTCCATCGGAAAAGGATATGCGTCCCGGATGTCTTCCAGAAGATGCTTCAGGTCGACTCTTGTCTCACCCATAGAATGTACCCCCATCCGGTTCTGCTTTCAGCTCT
>PWXG01000248.1 GCA_003561215.1 Thermotogales bacterium | reverse complement strand
TGAAGTACTACACATGGGTAGAACAGCAGGGTAAGACGGTGGAAGAACTCGATTCCCAGAGGAAGAGCTCTTTCTGGGAAAGGGAACAGGCACTGGTAAATGAAACCGACGAACTGCTCATACAGTACCGCAAGAGGATAGATTATTGAGGAACATGAAGATTGACTTTGGGCTCGTTGCAAAGCTCTTCGGAACGCCAACATACGTATATGACGCCTTCACAATCAGAGAAAGAATTGGAGTAGTCAGGAAAGTCTTCAAAGGTTTTGACTTCACCATCTTGTTTGCACTGAAAGCGAATAACAACCCTGTGTTGTTAAGACTCATGGCTGATATGGATGTCGGTGCTGATGTAGTTTCTCCTGGAGAACTTGTTGCCTCCCATAGAGCTGGAATGCGACCTGTTCTATGGAACGGTAACGGAAAGACTGAAGAGCAGAAATGCTTTTTCCTTGAGCAAGGTTTCGACCTGCTCAGTATCGATTCAATCGAGGAACTCGAAATGTGGCAGGACACAGCAATTCCAAGACTCTTGCGGGTTAACCCCAACGTCGATGCAAGGACACATCCGCATATCTCTACAGGATTGAAGCATCACAAGTTCGGTGTGGATATCGAGGAACTCGAAAAAGTCGCAGAGAAGATTGACGGCCTCCACGTTCACATCGGATCACAAGTCACTTCTGTCGAACCCTACGAAGCTGCTTATTCCCGGCTGGTCAGAGCCTGTAGGGAATTCGGCTTACACACACTCGATCTGGGAGGTGGTTGGGGAATTGACTATAACGGCGAGTATCTGGATACTGACAAGATGCGCGAAATGACAAGCAGGGTCTTTTCGAGATTTGACGGTAAGCTTTTGATCGAACCGGGAAGATTCATCACGGGACCTGCCGGTTTTCTGCTTGCAAAAGTGCTGAGGGTGAAGAAAGGCGAAAAGACTTTCATTGTCACGGATGCAGGGATGAATGACCTTATTCGTCCTGCACTTTACAACGCTCATCATAGAATCAGAATACTTGAACCCGCCGGCCCTGCGGTGAGTTGCGACGTGGTGGGCCCTTTGTGTGAGACAGGAGATAAACTCGCAGCAGACAGGATTCTTGAGCTTCCCACAGCAGGAAGTCTCCTGGTCGTGGAAGATGCCGGGGCTTATGGTTTTTCCATGGCCAGCAATTATAACAGTATGCCGCTTCCAGCAGAAGTAATCTGGGACGATTCTGGACCAGTACTCATACGTAAACGGCAGACGATCGAAGATATGTACTCCAATGTGATCGGGCCCTGAGACAGAAGCCTTCAGCAGCAGTGCAAGAACGTAACAACACTCCGTTCGGTGATAACACCAAGAAGATCCTCCCGAAACGCGCGTATCTCCTGGATTATAATCCTTCCGACTTCTCGGGAAGAAGCCTGGGAATCTTTCAGCTACCGGGACCGGTTACAAACAGTTTCGCGCCCCGCTGGTCAAATCCTACAGGCCCGGTGTTCCGAAGGAGCATGTGTGAATCGAGGTCATGGTAGACAAAAGCGCCAGTTCCAGCAGCAAAATGGACACTCTGGCTTATTCCATATCCGGATTCGCACATACAACCAATCATCAGGGAGATGTTCGCACTCCTGGCGATCTCGATGATTGCAAGAGCATCGGACAGTCCTGATTTCATGAGTTTGACGTTGATGAAGTCAACGCAATCGTTCTTGACCAACCTGAAGGCATCATACCTTGTTCTCACACATTCATCAGCTCCGACAGGCAACTGTGCTTTCTGTCGCACCAGCTTCAAGCCGTCAAGATCATGGACCGGAACAGGCTGTTCAAGCAGAACGACAGGACATCTTTCCCTGTAAAGTGCATCAGCAAAAAACACTGCTTCCTTTGCTGTGTACCCTGTATTTGCATCAACGATCAGCGAAATGTTTCTAAAGCGGTCAGAAACAGATACAACTCTCTCAATGTCTCTCTGTAGGTCTTCGCCGACTTTCATCTTCACAACGTTAAATCCTTCGCTGACTATAGCCTCAACGTCGGCAATCGTCTCTTCGAGAGATCCTATGCTAACGGTCTTGTCAGTTTCTACGTATTCCTTTCTTCCCCCGAAAAACTGATAAGGTTTGATTCCCGTATGCTGGCAGAATGCATCAACAACTGCATATTGAATTGCCAATTTGAGACTGGAAGAACTGCTGGAGAACCTGTCCATAACATCGAAGATCAGCATGTAGCTCAGAACACTCATGCCCTTTACTTCTTCGAGAATCTGGGCTCTAAGAGCCATTAGCGCCGGAACACTCTCTCCGTTTACACGGAATGAAGGAGATGCTTCTCCTTTTCCGGTGATTCCCGAATCAGTTAGAAGTGAGACTCTGATATTGGTTGCTTCCGCCGCAATCTCGTTTGCTATGTGCAGAGGCTTGATATACGTACTAACCGATTCCTCAAACTGCAGGTCAACAATCTTCATTTACATCCCTCTCTTAGCCATGATTTGCAATTAACGATTCAATGAGAATTATACACTCCGAAACGACATATGATTAACATCACTCGCCCAACAGCATCGCGCGAAGCTGAGAAGACCAAAACACGTCGTTCGACGTGCGTAAAACCTTTTCAAGAGCAGACTACAAGCTTAAGTATTGTAGGGGCATAATACTTAAAAAGCAAAACACGAAAGATCCGTCGTGCGAAAGTTCCGACGTTCGACGTGCGTAAAATCTTTTCAAGAGCAGACTACAAGCTTAAGTAATGTAGGGGCATAATACCATTATGCCCTTCGTTTGACGGCTTTCGTGTATCAGGGCAGAACGATGTTCTGCCCCTACACTACTGTGGATGCGCGTTTCATTACCTGAGCGGCATAATACCATTATGCCCTTCGTTTGATAACGTTCGTATGAAAGG
>PWXG01000033.1 GCA_003561215.1 Thermotogales bacterium | reverse complement strand
TTTCTTAAGGGAATCAAAACGATCTATATATGTTCTTCTCAGGTATGCTCTGGAACGATGCCAGGGCATGAATAGATGAGTCGTGTCTTCACCAGCTGATATGATGCGACCTGAGGTGGGTTCGTGAAGGCGCAGAACGGTCATTCCTGCGGTAGTTTTGCCGCATCCGGACTCTCCAACCAGTCCCAGGGTTTCCCCTTCAGTGACTTCGAAGCTGATGTTGTCAACCGCCCTGACTTGATTTACTACACGCTTGAACACCCCGGCCCTTACAGGGAAGTATTTGACAAGGTTGTCTACTCTCAGCAATGCTCTCTTGTCTTCAGTCATGCCGACTCACCTGCCCTGGAAACCCGGATCTCTTCGACCAGCTTGTCGATATGCCAGCAAGCCGATTGATGGCTATCCCCGAGCTCCTCCAACGGTGGTTCTTCCTCTGCGCACTGATCGGTTGCAAGGGGACAACGCGTACGGAACCTGCAACCTTCGGGAAAACTCAGGGGGTCCGGGACAATACCGGGGATGTTGTAGAGGACTTCCTTCGAGACGTCGATGCTGGGAATTGCGTTCATCAGCCCCCAGGTATATGGATGTCGAGGCGATTTGAAAAGCGTCCTGACATCAGCATGTTCCACGACTTTTCCGGCATACATGACAACAACACGCTGAGCAGTTTCCGCTATTACCCCAAGATCATGAGTGATTATTACAACGGCCATGCCGAAATCTTCCTGCAGCTTCAAGATGAGTTCGATTATCTGTGCCTGAATCGTTACGTCAAGAGCCGTGGTCGGTTCGTCAGCAAAGAGAAGTTTGGGGTTACAGCATAGCGCCATTGCGATCATTGCACGTTGCCGCATTCCACCTGAAAGCTCGTGAGGATATTGGTCAACCCTTTTCTCAGGTTCAGGAATTCCGACCTTTCTTAGCATATCAATGGCCTGTCGTCTTGCTTCCTTTTGTCCAACCTTTTGGTGCAGGAGTATTGCCTCCACTATCTGAAAGCCTACAGTATATACGGGGTTAAGAGCTGTCATGGGTTCCTGGAATATCATGGCCATATCATCTCCGCGGATCTTCATCATCTTGTTCTCCGGGACTTTGAGAATGTCCTTGTCCTCAAAAAGAATCTGACCACCAGCTACCTTGCCGTTCTTGTCAAGAAGCCTCATCACCGATAGAGAAGTCACGCTCTTGCCACATCCTGATTCGCCCACTATTCCGAGAGTCTCCCCGGCAAAGACCTCGAAACTGACCCCGTCAACGGCTTTGATCATGCCATCTTCAGAGTGGAAATAAGTCCTCAGATCCTTAACTTGGAGTATTGGTTTTTCATTCATAGTATCACCTCAGCCCCTGAGCCTTGGGTCGAATATATCTCTCAGCGCGTCTCCCACGAGGTTCCAGGCAAGCACGAACAATACCATGGCAGTTCCCGGATAGACAATTGCAAACCATGAACGGTCGAGCACTGTCATCCAGTCTCTTGCATAGCTCAGGATCGTTCCCCAGTCAGCATATCCAGGTTCAGCGCCTACTCCAAGGAAGCTCAGTGCCGCCGCAGTTATGACAAGAGAACCCATCCTCATCGATACCTGGACCACGACAGGGAAGATCGTGTTCGGCAGCAGGTGTCTGACAATGATCACCCAGCTATTCTGGCCAAGCGCTTTTGCTGCGAGCACATACTGTTCTTCTTTTGCCTGAAGGATGTTTCCTCGAATCAGACGTGCGGTGGGCATCCAGCCAAAGACAGTGAGTGCTATCATCACGTTGTCCAATCCCTTTCCCAGGATGACTGTCATAACCATCGCAGCGATGAGAAACGGTATCGACATGAATATGTCGGTTATCCTCATCAATATTTCATCTATTAGGCCACCAAAATAGGCAGCTATGGATCCTATTACAAGACCAATTATCGCTGAAATCGCCGATACGATTATCCCGATTCTGAAAGCCGTTCTTGTGCCCCATACGACACCGTAGAAAACACTCCTTCCGCCTATTACACCGAAAGGATTCTCTGCGCTCGGTGCCTCGGGCGCAGCTCTCCAGGAAACGATGGGGATCTGGTAGTTGCTCGCAAATTCGTTGACTCCTGCGATCTGCGGCGCGAAGATAGCAATTACTATGAAGAAAATCAGAAGACTGGTCCCGAGAACAGCAGTGGGGTTTGTCCAGTACTTCTTCATTGCTTTTCTGAAATCGCTTTTTCTCTTCATGATATCCGCCCCTATGATAACCTGATCCGGGGATCGATCAGCGCATAGCTGACGTCGATTATAAGGTTCGCGAGTACCAGCATAATCGAGTAGAAGAGAGCCCCACCGATAATCGCCCAGTAATCCAGCTGCATCACTGCAGTCGCAAGAAAACGTCCGATCCCCACCCTGTTGAATACAGTCTCTATAATGACTACACCGGCGAGCAGTGTTACAACCATGTGGCCTGCCACAGTGACAACGGGGATGAGTGCGTTTCTCTTCGCATGCCTGTTGATCACGACTTTTTCGGGAACACCTTTTGCCCGTGCGGTTCTTATGTAATCTTTGCTGAGAACATCGAGCATACTTGATCTTGTAATCCTGAGAAGGTATGCCCACCAGAGATATGCAAGTGTCATGATAGGCATCAAGAGATGTCTGAAAGCGTTTATGAAGACGTCAATTCTTCCGTTCAGAAGAGCATCGATGGTGGTCATCCTGGTATATGTTGTCCAGCCGTAAGCGGGATCTCTAATAAGCAGTTCATAGCTGGTACTGAGCATTCCGGGAGAAAGCCAACCCAGGATCCCGTAAAAGAGCAACAGCAAAAGGAGACCAAACACGAAGTCTGGTAATGACCACCCCACAAGCGCAAACACACGCAAGAAGTGGTCGGTGAATTTGTTGTGACGTACCGCGGAGACCTTTCC
>PWXG01000260.1 GCA_003561215.1 Thermotogales bacterium | reverse complement strand
TACACACCCAGGAGCGACAAAGACGGCACCTTCCATGCAACCAACAGATACACAGTGTCTGCAGCTAAGCCACAAGAGGGCCATCATGAAGCCATAGGAGATGTGTTTGTTACCTATAGTGCGGATGAATCAGTCTTCAGGGGTGGCAAGAGCGGCTTCTTGCATGGAGGAATAAGCCTTCAGGAACTGCTGATACCAGTTGTCACTCTTTCTATGGACACAAAAAAGAGTAGAGCAGCGATTACCATACAGAGAAAGGAAGAGCTCGCCACACTTCAGCGAGACCGATTCGATATCATCTTACAGAGTCAAGGTCTCTTCCCAGAACCAACAAGCGTTTACTTGCTGGTTGACGGCAAGAGGATTGACGTTACTGAACCTGTTGAAGATTCTTTGCAGATTTCTGTGGCGATTGATGCTGAAAGCGGTAAGACTTTCCGAATAGAACTGAGAGACGCAACTGATAGCAGATTGCTGGATTCTGTTGAGTGCAAGTTCATTCCCAGCAGAAAGCGTATCTTCTAAGGGGGAGGAGCCACATGAAACTCGACGAACTGGATAAGAAGCTTGTTGAGCACTACCCCGAGTATGTGATACCAAAGTCAGTGGTTCGGGACTTGAAGATCGGCTATAACGTGCCCAGTTATGTTCTTGAGCATCTTTTGGGGACCTATGCTGACATGTCTGATCCTGCAAATATCGCCGGTGTTGATACTGTGAGGAAGATCTTGCACGAACACTACTTAAGGCCAGACATGGCAGAGTTTGTCAAGATGCACCTGAGAGACAAAGGGTTTTTCAGAGTAATCGACAGACTCTCCGCATATCTGGACACCAAGCAGGATCAGTACGTGGCGCAGTTGCAGAATCTGAAGATAAAGGACGGTGTCATTGAGGACCATCTTGTTAGAGATCACCCCAAGATGCTGCTAGGAGGAATGTGGGCGATTGTCGATTTGCTGTATGATGCAAGCACCTATCCGGGAAGGCCCTTCGTTGTGGAGAAGATCCATCCTATTCAGCTCTCTAACTTCATAAAGGATAGTTTCGTCTCAAGAAGAAAGCATTTCTCAGCCAGTGAGTGGATTGATGTGATCATCCGCTCAATTGGACTTGAACCCACGAAGATGTCAGATAGACAGAAGCTGTTTCAACTGCTCAGACTCGTTCCTCTTGCAGAGAAGAACTACAATATGGTTGAGCTTGGGCCTCGTGCAACCGGGAAGTCTTACATATATCGCGAAATATCCCCCTATGCTTTCTTGATTTCAGGGGGAGACACAACCGTTGCTCAGCTTTTTTACAATATCTCCGCCAAGAAAGTGGGGCTTGTTGGAGAATGGGATCTGGTTGCATTTGACGAGGTTGCAGGTGTTGATTTCAAAGATTCTCGTGCATTGCAAATGCTTAAAGACTTCATGGAATCTGGAAGCTTTGCAAGAGATGTTGAAGTTGTTGCAGAGGCTTCGATTGTGTTTAATGGGAATATCAACGATGATGTGCAGACGCTCTTGAAGCTCTCTCATCTCTTTGAACCCTTCCCTCAGAAGATGCAGGATACTGCGTTATTGGATAGGATTCATGCTTATCTTCCAGGCTGGGAAGTTGATATACTGCGTTCTGAGCTCTTCACAGATCACTATGGCTTTGCCATTGATTTCTTCTCCGAAGTTCTTCGCTCGCTTCGTGGGGATTCTGCCGTTGCCGAGATTGATAAACACTACTCGCTTGGTTCTCAACTGAACAGGAGAGATGAAAAGGGTGTGAGAAAGACCTGTTCAGGGTTGCTCAAAGTGATCTATCCTGATGGTAGCTATGATGAAGAGGGTGTCAAAGATGTGCTTGAGTTCGCTATAGAATGCCGAAGAAGAGTGAAAGAGCAACTCAAGAAGCTTGGGGGTCTCGAATTCTGGGACACGAATTTCTCATATGTCACTAAAGAAGACAAGCGGGAAGTATACGTTCCGGTTCAGGAAGGCGGTGAAAGGGCACTCATTACTCAGGATCCTCTTCCCCCGGGAGTTGTCTATACAGTGTCCATGGCAGATGGCCGTGCTAACCTGCTGAAGATTGAAGCAGTGGTCACACCTGGTTCCGGGAAACGACAAGCAAGTGGTCCAACTGCTTTGAGAGATGCTATGAATACTGCACTATCTCACATCTCCGCCCACCAAAACAGATTTCTTCCTTCTGGTGCCAGCTTGAAGAACTACGATATAGCTGTTCAGACGAGTCAGTTGATAGGAAACACTCTCGACAAAGACATCTCAGTCGCAGTGTTCACGGCGATCATGTCTGCGATTCATAGAATGACAATGAAGAAGGGCTTTGCAGTGATTGGTGATATGACGATCACAGGCTCGCTTTCTACCACATTCTCTTTCATTGACAGAATAACTATGCTTGCAGAAAACGGCGCGAAGTCGATCGCAGTCCCTCTTGATCAGTTTGGCAACATCGGTAAAGTCTCACAGGATACGCTATCAAAGATCGTTCCGATTCCGATCAATACACCAGAAGATGCCTTCATGCGCGGGAGATTAGAGGAGTAGTTGAAAGTGAAATACATACTGAGAAGAACCACTATCGGTTCTGCAGAAAGCGGAATCACAAAGCGCGAATATGATTCTCTGAAGAATGCAGTAGACAACCTTTTTGCTCAGCTCTTTGTTGAAGAGGCTTTTGACATTCTTCTAGAGAACTATGTTGAATTGGAAAGAGAACTCCTTGTTGCGTCAGTAAATGAAATTGTTTTCAGAAGCTATACATATCGGAAGTATCAACTATATCGCCATTTGTTCAACAGACGATTGGTGAATCTTCTCACTGCAGCGAGAATGTACATTGATCATGCAAGCCGTCGTGGAAGTGAGTATAGCAAACACGTGAAGGAAGAGAAGAATCGTATTGATGAAGCT
>PWXG01000184.1 GCA_003561215.1 Thermotogales bacterium | reverse complement strand
TGAAGATCTCGTCGGATTTCATCCGAAGGGCACAACGATGTTGGTGCCCCTACACTACTCTGAATAAGGGTTTTGAATCCTTGTCTTGTCGTACGTCGCACGACCGGGTTATCGCAAGTCGTCTCTTGATCTCCACTATACCCTCTACCTGCATCTCAACCCTGTACCCTCGCTCTTACTATACCCGCTCCATCACAACCGCCCCTTTCCAACCTTTAACCGCCCTTGGTTTCAACGCAACTTCAACTACCCCTCAAACCGCTCTTGATCTAAATCCCATCCTTCGGAGGGGTGGCGCGTAGCGCCGGGGTGGGTGCTCTTCCCATGTGTGACGTATGCTTGCTGCGTTCTGTCGCAGAACGATAGGGTGCCAGTGCCGTTCTACGGTAGGACGATGTGTATAACAACAATGTCAGACTCAACAGGTCTGAGATTATTCATTATTTGGCGCGAGTTGACAAAGTTGACATGGGACAAGTATAATCAATATGCTGACGGGAGCATGATGAAGAAGGAGATATATCGAAAGAACCTCAGACCAAAAATCGACGAAATCATCTCTAACAGGGCTCTTATTATCACGTTTTTGTACGGCGGCAAGAACGTGAGTCTTATGAACTCGTTTCACAAGGCTGGCGTGCTAGATAAGTATGATGTCCTGGAAGCCACATGGAAAGTTTGCTATGATCGCGATCCCGATGAAATCAAAGATGATTTCAGAAGAAGTGGATACTACAGGATTGTATGGAAACAGCTGTCTCTCAGTGAGATTTTGGAGAATCTAGATCTCTCAGTAGATGAATTTGAAGAGCCGGACGGACCAAAAGCTTCAGATAAGATATACTTCAAACTTAGTTTTGACCTTACACAGAAAGTGATCTGTCTTTCTTTACATGTCTCCGAGCTCCAGAGGTGATGACGAATGAAATGCCCTGAGTGTATGAGTGAAATGAGACGAAATCGAAGAAAGAGGAAAGAGGTTTTCAAGGGGAAGGCAGTAGAACTCTCATACTTCAGCTATGAATGTGCGCAATGCGGAAACACTTTTGTCGATGCAGATTCGCTGGAGAATTCCTGGAAGAGGGTATGGGCCGAACATGAGAAACTGCTCGACTACCCATCTCCAAAATCGCTAAAAACCGCGCGAAGAAACCTGGGTTTGACACAGGAAGAACTTGCTGCGGCAATCGGCAGGACAAAGTCTCTGATATCAAGACTCGAAGATGGGTCCAGGAAACTGTCGGACGAGCTTCTCGCTGTATACAAGGATTACATCATTCCTGGAAGAGAGAGCTTTGAAGATCTGCTCAACAAGGCGCGGGTCGATGGCAGAATCAGTAAAGAAGTTTGGAGCAGGCTACTAGGAAGAACTAATGCCAAGAAGAATCACGAGTGTTCTATGCTCGAAGAGATGATTCTGAAGGAACACGGAGACTCTCCATCTGAATTTACAGGATTCTCCGTATTCAATGGGGAAAGGCTTAATGAGTGTACCTGCCAACTCTTTAGTTTGCTGGGCAAGATGGATCTGATGAAGCTGTTGAAGCTTCTGTTTTATGTTGACGCGTATTCCTTCATGCAAAAAGGAAGGGCTCAAACTGGTTTGAGATATCAAGCCAATCACTTTGGTCCCACGCCCTGGCGCTACGATCTGGTGGTTTCATACATGAAGTCATCAGATCTCCTTCGAGATAGCGACAAGGAACACTTTCTGGAGCTTAAGAGAAGCACTGGAGAAATCAGGAATCTCGCATCGGATGAGACAAAGATAATCAGAGAAGTGGCCAGAGTCTACGGCGGGTTTGATTCAAAGAGTCTCTCAGGCATAACACATCAGGAGAAGAGTTGGAAAGACGCTCGCAAGCGTAAGCTGATTCGTTTCACATCGGACATGATAGTAGACAGAATATCGGAAGAGTGATCGCAACCCACTCTAGGGTTTGATCATTACCTGACAGATCATCAGTTTCCAGTTCAAGTTTTGGGGCTCCAAAAGAGTCGCCAGTCCAGAGTTACGAGTTCCGGGTCCCGAGTTGAGGGACGAACATCCCCGGTTCCGGGTCCATAGTCCCGAGTACAGAATTGACAGTATGCCGCTGTCACACAGCAGCTCTTCAGAATTTTGCTCTTGCTCTTAACTTCAACTGCCCTCGGAGACCTTTAGCTGCCTCTCAAACCGCTCTTGATTTTAGTCCCGTCCTTGGAGGGGTGGCGCGAAGCGCCGGGGTGGGTGAACTATAGCAGCAAAAAATGCTGCGATGCGAATCTGGCAGAATTCGCCAGAGAGGCGAGTGCCCAGGAGCGGGGCAGAAGCGAGACAGCCAGGAACAGGTTGTGAAGCGGAGGACCAAAATCAGGTCCGAAGCGGAGGATCCAGAACTGTTGACGCATCGCAAGAATGACAACACTTTCGAGTATCTCTCACATGTGGTCTTACTTCTGTCAGAATGAACCGTCGGATTTCATCCGAAGGGCACAGCAAGTCAGGCAGAGTCGGCCTGAGAAGCAAATCTGGCACAATTCGCCAGAGAGGCGAGTGCCCAGGAGCGGGGCAGAAGCGAGACAGCCAGGAACAGGCTGTGAAGCGGAGTGACCAGAAGCAGTTCACGAAGCGGGTCGACGAAGATCACGTCGAGAAGCGGATCGTCGCTTCGCGACGAGTAGTCAAACAGCAGGAGCAAGATTCAAAGCATCGGGGTTTTCGTGAGTCGGAACTTTCGTGTCTTTCTCACATGCGATTGCGTCACCCTACAAGAATAGATTGAATAGATTGTCGGATTTCATCCGAAGGGCACAACAATGTTGCTGCCCCTACGCAAAGTGATAAAACCTTCATCCACAGTAGTGTAGGGGTTTAACACCGTTAAACCCTGCTTCAATTGCAAGTTCCACACGTCGCGAGTCGCACAGCGGAACTTTCGTGTCTTTCTCACATG
>PWXG01000078.1 GCA_003561215.1 Thermotogales bacterium | reverse complement strand
TGGGTGTATCAGCATGCAGTGTGCTACAGGGGAGAGATCACCATAAGCGTTCCCATGAAGAACTCATGTGTAAACCGCTCTCTTCAGCGTCGACAACGGAAGCCGTCCATTGGTAAGACTTTGGCCAGTTCTTGAAAGTCCTGGCCACGGTGTAGAGAAAGCGCAATGAAAGACTTGTAGGCTGAGGAATCCATCCTTTCGAAGGCACTAATACAACCTGGATCTCGTTATCAATGTGTTCCACCGTGTAATGACCTTCTACCTTGCCTGTGGAATGATGCCCACTGAATGCGAAGCTTCCTTTCACGCTGGCTTTCTCAGCAAAAGCAGACAGATTTGGGAACGCTGGTTCAAACGAAATGCTTACTACGTGCTCCTTGTGGTGACGCTGGATAGACTTGAGTACAGGAGTGCCTTTGTCAAATGCTATTTCATAGGTGGTATCACCATTGGTTACAACAGTCTCATTTGTTACCTCCAGCACAGGAAGTGTTCCTTCAAAGACCGGGTTCAGAGTAACAATAAGCGGATCAGGACTATATCGCGTGAAGTACATCAAAGACCAGTTCAAAGGAAGCGGTAGCTTGTCCAATTCATGAGATCTTCCGTCTATGGTGACAGAGATATCCGTATCCTTCCTCCTGACGAAATAGAAGTCATGGAGTAGAATCAACGGCAACGCTGAAGGATCTGCGGCTGCCTCTCCCATGGGAGCTAACAAACCAAAGGGCTGACGTTTTCTGGAACTGTACTCGTGGACCTTCAGCTCAATTGTCCGGCCTTCAAGATCCTCAAAGGAATAATAAGCCTGGACTCCCGCCTCATCAACGTAGAAAAAGCAATCAGCCATATCTCGCTCAACCATATGGGCTAATCCCTTACCGGTGATATCATAACCGTCTGGATCCAGGGTGAGTCCTGGCTCATGAAACACGTCCACCCATCCGTCCACGCGCCACCCAATAACAATATGGCCCGTGCCATGGATGTCGTCGTCGAATACCTGAGGCTCAAACCCTAAATAGACAGAGTCGGGGTCATTATCAATGTTTATGAGTAACAGACGTTCCATAGGATCAATCTTGATTTCAAAAGGAATCGGTAGCACATGAATACCCCCAGTGTTTATCTGTTTGACTGTAGCTGCAACACTCTCTTGGTCTGGTTTAGCCTGAGGAAACACGCTGATCGCTAACACTACTAACAACAGAACTGTCCCAGTCATGATTCTCATTTTTGCTTACTCCTTTGTCTTAGGTAATTCGCATGTTCAAAGAATACTAGCAATGTTCTGCTGTGTCAATTCTGGTAACAGGGTTTTCTCCGATCTTCGTAGATTCGTGCTCCTGGACGATCAAATCAGCTTTCTTTGAGTCGTTGTTTCTCAGTTGTGAATTTGCCATAATAGACGTTGAGAAATGAACGTGGGAGGTTTCGCTATGGAAAATGAGGCGATTCTGCAGTGCCCAGCCTGTCGTATGGGCCTGAGTGGTGGGGACGATGGATTCTTCTGCAGCGGTTGCAAACGAGAATTCAAAAGACGGGCAGGACTTCTCGATTTTCTACTCTCAGGCGAGGACCAGTGGGAACAGATAGGCAGAGGCTTCATGAATGGCCAGGAGGAAATGGAGAAGCGGCTTCTTGAAACTCCCCTGGTAGAACTCTCAACCGCCGACAGACTGATAAAAGCCGTGGCTCTGTGGTACAGAGGGGATTTTGAAGAGTACCGGAGACTCATTGAAGACGCTCTTACCGGTATTTACACAGATGAATACAACGAGGCAATGAAAAAGAGCCTTAATTACATGGTCAATCTTGTAAAGGAGGAACAGGGAGTCATATTGGATCTCGCTTCAGGCATGGGTGGTTTGCTCCAGGAGCTTCTTTCATCAACCAAAGGGGGTTTTATCTCTGTAGATGTAAGCCCTACGAGTAGCTTCGGCTTGCTTCAGTATCTGAGGTACAGGAATTGGGGCGACAGGGTACAACAGTTGATCGCCGATGCTGCTTGCCTTCCCCTGAAGGACAATTCGGTCGATGTCGTCACCACTGCTGCTGGTTTTCAGAATATGCAGGACGCAGAGCCCGTATTCAAAGAAATCAGGCGGGTTTCGAAGAAGCTTATTACTCTTTGCATCTTCTTCGAAAGAGACGATCCGAATCTTGCTTACGTAAGAGACAAGTCGCTTCATGTTGCAAGTCTTTTCAGAGAAGGACTGGAGAAAGCTGGATGGAGCGTTTCAATGGAGATTGTTCTGAAAGCTCGGGCAGAACCTACACCGCAATCGGAAATTCTCGGTATTAGACCCGACCGTCTGCCCGTTTCACCAACCATCCGTCACTTCGTCACCGTAGTTGCAGTCTGACATCGCAAAACTCCCCACCCCGGCACAAATCGCACCCCTCCGGAGGATTGGGAATCTAGACCCTTTGTAGAAACAGAACAGCCAGGTTCGGACTATGAGACGGAACGCAGAGGATTGCTGCGTGAGGCGTAGATCATGCGTTCTTGAAAGCCGCATGGGAACTACCCGGGGCAAGGGCAGAGGAGTACGTCCTCTGCCCTTGTATAGGAGCCGTTTTGTGGAAGGTACAACAGTGATATTCCCAGAAGAACCCAATGGGACATGAAACTGATCTGGCAAAGATCTCCAGAGAAGCGGAATGGCCAAGATCAGGCCATGAAGCGGAGGGCAGTATCATGTCGGAAGCTTATGAGAAGAGCATCCTGAAAGTGGATCACCGAAGATCAGTACCCAGAAGAGCGATAACCCTGATTCATTCTAATGTAAGGACACAGGATTCCTGAGCCCTGATATTCGAGCATCGCCGGGAGTTTTCGTGCGTCGTCTCTTGCTCTTTAGGCCATACCCGTTACTGTCCAACCGATCCTCGTCCTTTACAACCGTTCTTCTCCATCCTCTCTTATTACTCAATACTCC
>PWXG01000209.1 GCA_003561215.1 Thermotogales bacterium | reverse complement strand
TCTCTTTCGATCATGTACATGTATTCAAGGACCGTAGAAGAGAATGGAAGATCACCATATAGGTACCTTACTACTCGTTTGAACTGGTCCTCGAGCTGGGTCTCGGCTGTAAGCTTCATTTCAAGCATGTTCCTGGCGTCTTCTTCAGAAGATATGTCCAACCTGACCTCGATTTCCTTCAGATCGAGCGCATTTTCCAGATCTTCCCTGCTGTACTTCAGCTCCATGTCATCTTCTTCCTGATCTTCCATTTCTGGTATCACCGCAAGCTGTTCTTCGATTTCGTCCTTCGCCAGCTCTCTCAGTGTCTCAGGAACGGTTTCGTAATAATATATGGCGTCTTCCAGATCGTAGATAGTCGAATCGTACCTGTTCAGCCTGGAGTTTGCCAACTGCACAAAGACAACTGTGGGAAGATAGCTGTCAAGAATAGCCACAGTATGCTCGTCATCTTCATGGAAGATCATCGCTGTCAGTTCCTTGAGTAACTCTTCGGTCTTTTCGGGATCTGTTTTGGCGTCGGTGTACCCGTCGTAGAGCATCAGATCTTCTTCATTCAGTTCGTAACCAAAACCACCGGCGACTTTGTAGTCCTCGAACCAGTCAACGAACTTCCTTTGTCTGAAATCGTTGAGAAGATCGGTGTACAGGCCCATCTCGTGGAGTTCCTCCACGGTATCAAACGTAGACATGGAACTAACCTGGATCAGGTGATAGCCGTAGTAGCTCTCCACAGGGCCTACAATCTCGCCTATTGAGGCATTGAAGGCAGCTTCTTCAAATTCGGGAATCATCTGACCCCTGCCAAAACTGCCGAGATCGCCACCCTGGGCAGCGCTGCCTGCATCTTCGGAATACTCCATGGCCGCATCTGCGAACTCCACTTCACCGGCTTCGATCCTATCCTTCAGTTCAAGGGCCTCTTCTTCAGTATCGAGCAGTATGTGGCCTGCGCTTACCCTTTCATACTCTTTCTTGAGAGACTCTTTGTTCTCCTCAAAGTAACCGGCAAAAGCAGCTTCTACGTCCCCCAGTGCTTTCTCTATCGTGTTCATCACCAGCAGTTCACTCGTAACGAATCTCTTCACTACTTCAGAAAAAGCGTCGACACTTCCGTAGAACTGCAAGATCTGCGTCCTGGTATTCGGATCAGCGGTGAATTCGTCGACAATACGCTTCGTCTCAGCTTCTATCTGTGCACTGCTGGGCAGTACGCCCTCTTGTTGTGCGTAGTACCTGAGAATGCGCTGGTTCATAAGGTCCTTGACAACCTCATACCGCACTTCCATTTCACCGGGGACCTGTTCTGTGCCGAAATACGGATCGACACTCATCCCCTGCTGCCTTATGTTATCAAGGGCTTCCCTTACGGCAGTCTCGTATTCCCGGAAGGATACCCAGAATAACGCATCGTCCAGTTGTTCACCATCTTTGGTAAGAACGGCCACCGTTTCCGCAAGTGTCAACTCGGGTTCGGGGGTAAAATCTCCGTCGCCACGCCCTCCAAGATACGACGCCACCGACCACCAGACAACACCGGCTCCAAACATTATGGCAACCGCCCAGATAACCGGTGCTTGTATGCGCTTGATCAAACGTCTTGTGTTCATAAAAGAACTCATCTCCCTCCAATAACCTTGTTTCTTCCTTCATTGTAACCAATAAGGGGAGGTTTTTCACCTCCCCGAATCTACTGGATTGTAACACGTGTCATCATAGAACCGCTAAACCGCAGTCATGACTATCTTTCAGCATAGACCCTGAAGTCGATATTTGAGAATATACCGTCGACCCATTCCAGAGTTTCGAGATAAGTGTTGTCTATGTTGTTGTCTTTCAGTTGTTCCTCAAGATCTAGAAATCGCTTCACGTGCGTCTTGGTTCTGTTGACAGCATACTCGACCGTAGTTCCTGTAGTCATGATGAAAGCCCAGTCACTCGACTGTGCCAGCAGGAGTTCTCTTGCCATCTGGTTGAGTACCCTCTCTTTCTTTGGATCGCTGTTATCTCTGTATTGTTCAGCACGGTTGATCATTCTCTCGGTGATCTCGTCAAGGTGATTGTAGATCCAGTCGTTACGACCATTGAGCCATACTTCGTTGTATCCGTTTGCTCCCCACGTTGAATCACTCGGCGCTACCACCTGAACCTGCTCGAGCGAGTCGATCACCTCTGTCGGAGTAGCTACAACTACTTCTGGAACCTTGTCCAGCTCTCTGAACAGCTGTTCTATGAAGAAGGGACCTTCATACCACCAGTGACCAAAGAGTTCCGCATCGAAAGGCGCAACTATGACGGGTTCCACACCTTCAAACTGTCCGTGAAGATGCTTGACCTGTTCCCTCTTCTTGCCGGCAAAGTCCCTGGCATGCTCGCGAACCGCTTCCATCGCTTCATCGATATCGTAGAAGCCCTTGTCCCTGAGATCGATCTCCTTGTCGGTGATCTTGTGATACTTTATGCCGGTATTACTGCGCTCACCACTGCTGTCCATATATGGCCTCATATACCAGTCTTCCCGATCAAACCCAATATCTCTATAGAACTCCCTGTATCTGAGGTCACCCGGATACCCTGCTTCCGAACTCCATACTTGCTGACTCGACTCAGGGTCTCTTGCAAAGACAAAGACATCATTCTGGGTGATCACCGGTCTGTAGACTCCATACCTCGGTGCAGGGTCACCATACCACAGACCGTGAGAATCCACAAAGAAGAACTCCAGGCCGTGTTTCTTGAGGTAGCTGTCGTGCCCGGCAACGTAACCGCACTCGGCCAACCACATTCCCCTGGGTTTCCTGCCGATATGCTCCTCGTAGTTTTCGACTCCTATCTTAACCTGCGCATTTATCGCCTGTGGATGTCTGATCATAAGGGGCAAGAATCCATGAGAAGCGTTACAGGTTATTATTTCAAGGTTTCCTTTGTTCTGGAACTTCGCAAAGGCCTTCGGAAGATCTCC
>PWXG01000074.1 GCA_003561215.1 Thermotogales bacterium | reverse complement strand
TCCAAGCAGCTTGCGGAAATGATGGGCGGGGAGGTCGGGGTGCGCAGTACGTTGGGCCAGGGTTCGGAGTTCTGGTTCACGGCCCGGTTTGTCCTTCAGGAGAGCGCAGCGGACCAGGCGTTCATGCCGCCCCGAGACCTGACCGGACTGCACGTCCTGGTGGTGGATGACAACGCCACCAACCTGGAAATCCTGCTGAAGCAGTTTGTGGCCTGGGGCATGAAGCCCCATGGGGTGGACGGCGGTGAGGAGGCTCTGCGGGCCGCGGCCGCGGCCCATGACCGGGCCGCCCCGTTCGACCTGGCCATTGTGGACTTCCAGATGCCGGGCATGGATGGCGGTGAACTGGCAAGGCTGCTGAAGGCCGATCCCCGCTTCCAGGCCATGCCCCTGGTCATGCTCACTTCCCTGGGTCGGCCCGGCGACGCCCGGATGTGTGCGGATCTGGGCTTTGCCGCCTACCTGAACAAGCCCGTGCGCGGGTCAGAGTTGTATGACACCCTGGCCCTGGTCATGGCCGACACCGGCCGGCGCACGACAGCCCAGCCCATCATCACCCGTCACATGGCCCGGGAAAACCAACGCCGCCAGGCAACCTTGCCGCGCTTTTCCGGCCGCGTCCTCCTGGCCGAGGATAATCCGGTGAACCAGCAGGTGGCCCTGGGCATACTCAAGAAATTCGGCCTGTATGCCGATACCGTTTCCAACGGCCGCGAAGCCCTCCACGCCCTGCAAACCCATCGCTACGATCTGGTGCTCATGGATGTGCAGATGCCGGAGATGGATGGGCTCTGCGCGACAAGGGAGATTCGGAAGAAGGAAGAAGAAAGGATGAAGGATGAAGGCGGAAGGATGAAGAAGGAAGTCAATGCCGCCGATTCCTCTGTCCTTCAGCCTTCAGCCTTCAGCCTTCAGCCTTCCCACCGGCGCCTGCCGGTGATCGCCATGACCGCCGGGGCCATGCAAGAGGACCGGGAGCGGTGCTTTGAGGCCGGGATGGATGATTACCTGACCAAGCCGGTGAATCCGGTGGAGTTGGCCCGGGTACTGGGGAGGTGGCTTGGGACGGACAGAAGTCAGGAGTCAGAAGTCAGAAGTCAGGAGGTAGGAGGCGGGAGTCAGGAGTGGTGTGGTGAGCGGAGAGGGGAGGGCGCGGGCTTGCCCCTGTTCGACCGGGCCGCGCTGCTGCATCGGTGCATGGACGACGAGGAGGTGGTTGCGGAAGTGTTGAATCTGTCCCTGGAAAACATCCCTCAGCGCATCCAGGAACTCCAGGCGGCCCTGGATGCCGCCGACGCCCCCGCGGCCCGCATGGCGGCCCACACCCTCAAGGGCATGGCCGCCAACATCGCCACGGAGCCTCTGCGGGGTCTTGCCAAGGTGATGGAAGACGCGGCCGAGGTTGGGGATCTGGAAACGGTTGGGGCGAGGATGGATGAGTTGTCGGGCATATTTGAGGAATTGCGCAAGATGCTGGTGTAGATTTTGGGTTCAGCCGTTCAGCGGTTCACGGTTGGAGCCGTTGTGTTGTCGGGATGTGGTGCAGGTTTTGCGCAAACATCTTCCAAGGATGGTCGGCGGCTGAACACCTGTTGTTCACGGGAGTCGCGACAATTATCCGAATCCGTGATCGGCCATTTTTTTTCCCAAGGTAATACGGAGGCAAGCAGGTATGAAAGTTATTTCACGCCCACGTCGAAATGGTCCTGCCTTTCTCATCTGTAACTTTTGAAGTGTTCAAGGAGCCCCTATGACACGCAAGAAAAAAGTCTCTGAGAAGGGACAGGCCGACGTCCTGAAACGGCCGGCGGATACGGACGCTTCGACGCCGCCCGAGTCTCAAGCGGACCCTGCCGCGGGTTCTTCGGTGCATGAGCCGACTACTGTGCCAGATGCAGCAGGGCCTGAACCAACCCCTTCCACTGACCAGAGCGCGGAGGCCGCGGCCGATATGCCGGAGTCCTTCCCCATCGTGGGCATCGGGGCCTCGGCCGGGGGGCTGGCTGCGTTCGAGGCCTTCTTTACCGGCATACCCGCGGACACCGAACCGGGGATGGCTTTTGTGCTGGTGCAGCACCTGGCCCCGGATCACAAGAGTATTCTGACCGATATCATCCGGCGTTACACCCGCATGCAGGTCTTCGAAGTCGAGGACGGCATGGAGGTGCAGATCAACTGTGCCTACATCATCCCGCCAAACAAGGACATGGCCTTCCTGAACGGCACGCTCCAGTTGCTGGAGCCCGCGGCCCCGCGCGGCCTGCGCCTGCCCATCGATTTTTTCTTCCGCTCCCTGGCCCAGGATCAGCGCGAACGGGCCATCGGCATCGTGCTCTCGGGCACGGGCAGCGACGGTACCCTTGGCGTCCGGGATATCAAGGGCGAGGGCGGCATGGTCATGGCCCAGAACCCGGCCTCCACCGAATACGACGGCATGCCGCGCAGCGCCCTGGCCACGGGAATGGTGGATTACGAGCTGCCCCCGGCCGAAATGCCGGCCCAGTTGATCGCCTATACGACCCACGCCTTTGGCCGGCCTCCCAAACCCGCGGTTCCCGCGCCCAAGGCCGAGAATGCGCTGAAAAAAATCTTTGTCCTGCTGCGCAGCCAGACAGGGCAAGACTTTTCCCAGTACAAGCCTTCCACCGTGCTGCGGCGCATCGAACGACGCATGGCCGTTCATCAGATCGAAACCATGGAGGAATACGTCCGCTTCGCGCAGCAGACCCCGGAAGAGGTGGAAGCCCTGTTCCGCGACCTGCTCATCGGGGTGACCAGTTTCTTCCGCGACCCCGAAGCCTTCAAGGCCTTGGAGGAACAGGTCGTGCCCAAACTTTTCGCCGACAGGCCGGCCAACGCCGTGATCCGGGTCTGGTCCGTGGGCTGCTCCTCCGGCGAGGAGGCCTATTCCCTGGCCATGCTCCTGGCCGAGCGCCAGGCGGCCATCCGCCAGACCTTCCCGGTGCAGGTCTTTGCC
>PWXG01000190.1 GCA_003561215.1 Thermotogales bacterium | reverse complement strand
CACGGAGACCCGGCCAAGGGTGATGTCTGGAGGCAGCTGGACGAGGCCCTGCGCCGGACTTATTATCATGAGTCGGGTATCCGGCTGCGGATATCGGCAACCTGCATTGACACCGGCGGCCATCATACACAGCAGGTTTATTCTTTCGTCAAGCCCCGGCAGGTCTCCAGGGTATTTGCGATTAAGGGCGCCAACCAGCCGGGCCGGCCGGTGGTGGGCAGGCCCTCCCGGAACAACTCCATGAAGGTCAAGCTCTTTCCGCTGGGGGTGGACACCGCCAAGGAGGTGGTCTTCACCCGGCTGAAGATTACGGATTTCGGGTATGGGTATATGCACTTTCCTTTGGACCGGGACGAGGAGTACTTTGCGCAGTTGACCGCGGAGAAGCCCCTGACCAAGTTCGTCCGGGGAAGGCAGAGCCGGGTCTGGATTAAGAAGCGGGCGCGGAACGAGGCGCTGGACGCCAGGATTTACGGCCTGGCCGCGCTGTATATTCTCAACCCTAACCTGCCGGTGATTGCCGAGAAGATTAAGGAGAAGAGCCTGGAGGTGGAAGAGCCGGAACCGGAGAAGAAGGAACGTCCTCGGCCGGTAAGGCGACGAGCAAGGCATAGCAATTTTGTGTATAACTGGTAAGATCAGCAAGGTCGGTTTGTTTGTGCAAAGAAAAATGATCAGCGAAGAGCGCTTGGCGGAATTGAGGCGGATCCTGAAGGAGGATTACGGGAAGGATTTGCCGCCTGCGGAGGGGGCTGATATCGGGCACCGGCTGGTCGGTTTCTTTGGGTTGTTGGCTGATTTTGCTATCCAGGATGGCGCGGTTGCGTCTGGCGAGGGCAAAAAGAGAGACGGTGATTCAAATCTGCGGAAATGATGAGAGGTGAGATTCACTATTCCGGGAGAGGGTGTTCAGGGGGAGGAGGTTTGGGACTTGACACTTGATTGCTGGAAATGTCTCAATATAGGCATGGGATTAATGGTATCAAGCGGTTACAGAAAGGAGGCGGCCTGAAATGAGCGCGAAGGCGATTTTATATGCCCGGGTGAGTACGCGGGACCAGGCGGAGGAGGGTTATTCGCTGCCGGCCCAGGAGCGGCTGCTGGGGGAGTATGCCAGGCGGAACGGGCTGGAAATAGACCGGGCGTTCTCCGTGCCGGAGTCGGCCAGCGGCCGGCTGGAGCGCAAGACCTTCAAGGAGATGCTGGAGTACCTCGGGGCCAACCCTGCGCTGAAAGTAATCCTCTGCGAGAAGGTGGACCGCATCACCCGAAATTTCAAGGATTCGGTGGCCCTGGATGAGTGGCTGAACGAGGACAAGGAGAGGCGGGTTCACTTTGTGAAGCAGGGGCTGGTGATTCACCGGGACGCGAAGTCCAACGAGAAGTTTCAGTGGGATATCCACGTGGTGCTGGCCCGGAATTACACCAACAATCTCTCGGAGGAGGTGCGGAAGGGCCAGGCTGAGAAGATTGCGGACGGGTGGCTGCCGGGAAAACCGCCCCTGGGCTACCGGAACGTCGAGGAGCAGGGGCGCATGGTCCAGGTTATTGACCCGGCGGTGGCGCCCCTGGTCAAGCGGATGTTTGAATTATACGCGACCGGGCTTTACTCCACCAAGTTCTTGGGCGAGATCATGTACGAGGAAGGTCTGCGGACGAGAAACGACTGCCGGCTGGTGAAGAGCCGGTTGCACAGTTTGCTTCAGGATCCCTACTATTACGGTATGATTCGGTGGAACGGGAAGCTTCATCAGGGTAGGCATGAGCCGCTTATTCCCAGGGAACTTTTCCGCGCGGTGCAGGATGTCCTGGACGGCAACAACAATCCCAAGCACCGCAAGCACCGGCCCCTGTTCAAGGCGTTGGTCAGGTGCGGGGAGTGCGGGGGGACAGTTACCTGGCAAATTCAGAAGGGCCACTGGTACGGGCGCTGTAACCGGCTGAACGGCTGCGGCCAGAGGAAGTACACGCGCCAGGAGAGGCTGGAGGAGAAGATACACGAGAGCCTTGACGGGCTTACCGTCGGCAACGGCCGGGTTATCGAGTGGATAAAGCAGACCCTCAAGGACAGCCATCGGGATGAAATTGAATACAACCGGAGCTGTTTGGAAGAGTTGAACCGCCGGTACGAAATGCTGCAGCGGCGGGAGGACGCCCTCTACGACGACAAGGTGGATGGCAAGATAAGCGAGGAGTTTTACCAGCGCAAATTCAAGCAGTATTCAAGCGAGCGGGAAGAAGTGCTTGATGCAATCAAGCGGCATGAGACCGGCCGGGAACAATACTTCGAACTGGGGATGAGTATCCTGGAACTGGCACACAGTGCAAAGAACATCTATGTTTCGCGTTCGGGGGAGGAAAAACGGAGATTGCTGAAATTGGTATTCTCGAACCTGATTTTAAAAGACGAAAACCTTTGCCCTGACTTGCATCCCGCCTTCCGCCTGATTGCCGAAATGGGCAAAACAGACGAACAGCGGAGAGGGTGGGATTCGAACCCACGAACCCTTGCGGGTTACACGATTTCCAATCGTGCCGATTCAACCGCTCTCGCACCTCTCCAGGAGATTAAAGGTCTTTGGTGAACCGGTTGCGGTGCAGGATGCTTTTCAGCGCTTTCTTGGGAACATGAAACCGGCCTTCTTCGTCCATCCAGTACTTGACCGAACCGGTGTAATCCTCCACGCAGCTCTCCTGGTCCGGGTAGCCCAGGGCCAGGACCGAGTTCAGGGCATACTCTTCCGGAATGGTTAAGAATTGGGCCAGTTTGTCCCTCTTGATTGAGCCGATCCAGCAACTGGCTACGCCCTCTTCCAGGGCCGCGAGGATGATGTTCTCAATGGCGGCGGCCGCGTCCACGGAGCCGTTCTGGTTTATTTCCCGGTTAACCAGGGCGATGATGTAGGCAACCGGTCGCTTGCCTTCCGGAGGAATGCCCGCCGGGGCGACATACCCGGCCCACTGGACCGATTCAAAGACCCCTGGCAGTATTTCCT
>PWXG01000274.1 GCA_003561215.1 Thermotogales bacterium | reverse complement strand
GTATCGCATAAACAGAGCCGAAAGAACAGTGCCAAACGCAAGCGTCGTGTCGCTGCCCGTCATGCGCGGGCGGGGCACTGGACGGCGCACTATGGAAACAACAAACGGTTGGCAGCCTGCTAAATCACTGATGTAGAGGTGGATAGCTCAGCGGGCATTCCTAATACTCGCACAATATCGCCGGTGGTTTGGTGCTCAAAACGGGCTTTTTCGGGTGGAAATGGTTGTTTTTCTTGTCCCGTTATGCTAGAGTATGATTATAATGAGCATGAGAGACGTACATAAAGTATTACTCGTGCATAACGGGGAGGGACTTACCTTATGAGACCCAGAGAGACAACCGAACACGAGCCGGGCGTTCTCGACGCCTTCAGAAGGCGCAAGATGCTCACCCTGGGGGAGCTTTCACAGATGCTGGGCTGCTCAAGCGGGACCGTTCGCCGACGACTGAAGGAATGGCGAGCAGTGAGCAGCTACAACATGAATGGTCGCTACTACACCCTGCCGTCGATTGCCCAGTTTGACAGGAAAGGGCTGTGGAAGAACGAGGGCGTGTTCTTCTCCAAACACGGAACGGTGAAGAACACCGTCATCCACTTGGTTCGTATCTCTGCCGCCGGACTGTCGAACGCCGAATTGAAGCAGATGCTCGGCACCGACCCGACTTCCTATCTGGCCCAACGGAAACAGCCGGCGGGAGTGAAGACCGAGAAACACAAAAGGGAGGTAGTGTACTTCTCATCCGAACAGCAAGTTTACCAACGGCAGAAACAGCTGAGATTCCCGCCCCAACCGACGGCACCGAGCCTGCCGCCGGATGCGGTCGCCATCCTGGTGCTGGTGCAGCTGATCAAACACCCGGATAGCAGCCCGAGCGAACTGTCGCAGATGCTCGGCCGAGAAGGCTATCAGGTCGGCTCGCAGATGATAGAGAATCTGTTCGAGCATCATGGGCTGAAAAAAAAACCGAATATCAGCGAGTAAAACTGCTCAATGAGATTGTCGCCGGATTGACGGCAAACCTCAGCTCCGCGCGCCTCTTTCCCACCATGACCACCGTAACCTTTCGACCCGAATCCGAAGTGTGCCCGCAATGTGAAGGACCAATGAAGGTATGGAACACGGCAAACAAGACGGTCGCTACTCTTGCTATCGGAACATTTGCCGCGCGCGAGTACCGTTACTACTGCCGGCAGTGTGGAGAGGTAGTCGGCTCCCGGGAGCTTGCAACGCTTGTAGCGCAGCGATGCAGAATCGGCTATGACGTGCTGGTTTCCGTGGGGAAACAGTTTTTCCTGGACTCCCGGGATAACGAGCAGATCGTGAGCAACCTGCGACAGAAGAATGTCGATGTCTCTCGCAGCGAAGTTTCCTACCTGGCAAAGAAGTTCATCGTGTACCTGGCACTGCTGCACAAACAGGTACGCAGGCAAACACGATCGTTTCTCTCACTGGGCGGCGGCTACATCCTTCACCTCGACGGCACCTGCGAAGGCGACAGTCCGCACTTGATCAGTGTGCTGGACGGCATCACCGATATCGTATTGGACAACACGAAGGTAGCCTCGGAGAATGCCGATGAGTTAATTCCTTTTCTTCAAGAGGTTCAGGCCGCCTACGGGGATCCGGTGGCGGTGGTCAGCGACATGGGCAAGGGCATCGTGGCGGCCGTCGCAGAAGTGTTTCCCGATGTGCCGTTATTCATATGTCACTTCCATTTTCTCAAAGGCGTGGGCAAGGAGCTTTTCGGGAAAGAAAACGAGGCCATCAGAAACCGACTCAAAACCATCGGCATCCAGGGGCGCCTGCGAAAGAGACTGCGCGCTCTCGCCGGCGCCTGCGAAACAGCGCAGTCGATAGACACATTTATTAGCAGGATTGAAACCGAAGATCCCACCAAACCTTCTTCGCACATGATCGTTTACTCACTGCTGCAATGGGCACTGGAAGGCAAGCACCAGGGCGAAGGACGCGGCTTCCCCTTCGATCAGCCTCACCTGGTGTTCTACCGCAGGCTGGTACGCGTTCACGCCCTGTTGGGCCGGCTGCGGCAAGCCGGTTTGTTCGACGGCTCGAAGGAGAAAAAACTTTACACTACAATCCGCAGTGATCTGCAACCGGTAATCCGGGATACGAGAATGAAGAGTACCGCGGCGGTCATGCAGGAAAAGGTGGAAGTCTTCACCCGTCTCAGAACCGCTATGCGCATTACCCTTCCTCAGAACAAACGCGGGCTGAACGACGAAGGAGAACCGTGCCGGATGAAAACAATCGAAGAAGAAGTTATGAAGTTTATGCGCCGGCTTTGCAGGGACAAAAACCGCATGCAGGACAAAGCTTATCAGAAACTCATCGACCACATTACCGAAAATCGCCGGCGGTTGTTCTGCGATCCCCTTGTCGTGAAGACACAGGTAGGCAAGATTATCATCCAACCCCACAGAACCAACAACATCCTCGAAATTTTTTTCAGAAATTTCATGCGTACCTATCGAAAAAAGAACGGCTTTCAAGCCATGGAAAAAGCGCTGAAAGCCATGCTCAAAGATACGCCGTTGGTCATGAACCTGAGAAATGAGGATTTCGTTGATTTACTGCTTGACGGCAAAAAGGACCTGGCCACACGGTTCGCCGATATCGATGCGATGATCGTTCGTCAACAGATGAAAAACAGCAGAGCAGCCGAGCACCTCGTGTCCGTCAAGCTCAAACGTCTGATCGCCTCGACGACGTTTCCGGAATCTCTTATGTTCCTGACAGACAAAAAGGCTTCGTAGTTATCAAGCCTCCCAATCGGCGCTCGTCTGACATTCCCGCCAACGTCAATATCATTCCGCCGAAGATCGGCAAATACTTTTACACCGTCCGTTCGTCATTAGCTACAAATCCAACGGTTTGTTGTTTCCATAGCCCCGAACATACCTGAATATTCAGGTCCGGCCACAGCAACTCGCTACCCCAAAGTGAGATAAGCGGGCCTGAACACCTGAACCCCAAAAGAGAACCTATACCCCAATCTCAGTT
>PWXG01000251.1 GCA_003561215.1 Thermotogales bacterium | reverse complement strand
TCTTCCATTCTGCCGCCTTTAACGACCTTTTCAACATCTCCCTGCGAATGCGCATGCCTGATAAGTGTAAGCTCCAAATCGTCTCCCCCCGATCCGATCTGTCCAGAGTGAAGTGTTCCTCAAAATCCTATCATAAGAAAGCGCGTCCAAGAAATCCTTTTGGGCGCAAAGCCGGTGCATGTGATCGAGAGCACGAGAAAATGCCAAGAAAGCGAGAGAAGAGCTGGTACAACAAGAAGATCGAAGACGGAAATCTCAAGAATGAGATTTTCGGCAGGTTTGGCAGTTTCGCAGATTGGCAGTCTACAAGATCGAGAACGAGTTTCCGAGTGCAAGAGGGGTTGAGAGCAGGAGGTGAAAATGTTGGCGGGTAGCACGAGTAAATGCTGAGCAGTGCTGAGCGAAGGCCTTCCAGACAAGAAGCGGTTGAGTCGAGCGGTCTGCAAAATGCAGGCATCAAGAAGGCGTATGGTTTAATAGTTATGGTCCTGAGGATGGAGTTGTATCGTGGGACCATTTTCTTCAATAATTTCAGACTGAGAGCCCTTACGATGCGATTTTCAAAGGGGTTGTTTTGCACAATAATCCACAGGTTGAAACGGAGATTGTCTACTGTGGATCACACGAGGTGTGCGTATGTGGAGTGAATACCACAAATTCCGAACCGTCTATCTTTGGGATCTTATCGAAACAGGTGTTGACTTCTCCGGTCCTGAGTTTGACTGGGAACAGCTCAGACAACGTGTCTGTCGTGACACTTATGAGGAGCTCTCGTCGCTCTTTCTTGATGCCTTCTCAGTCGAGCAAGAAACGCTCGATAAGAGCAACTACTTCCTGCTCTTCTTCTGGGGCGTGTTCATCTGGGACGAAGAAATCCCCTTTGACACCAGGTTTAGAGTCGCACAAGATATCGTCACTTTGGGAGAATTGACCCGACTCGACAACCGGAGCAAAGTAAAAGAACCCAGGAGTGAGAAAAGAACCACCAATGGGGAAGAATTGTCTGAAAGCGCTTCGGACAGTAATGAGTTTAGCGGTCCCGAAATGGCTCGCTGGTACTTGCTCGGTGGATTGGACGCTCTTGCATTCTTTCTTCAGCATGTTGAGTCTCCCACGCATATTACTATTACCGGACGTCATGTCGATGGCCACATCGAACTAGTCACTGCTGCTGTGAACCTGGGAAAGCACTGTCCGAAGCTCTTTCTGAAATCCATTGGTTTCCCTGCAAATCTTGCTCTGGGGGTTTTTGAGTCCGCTATTGTTCCTTATGCACTAGGACTGAATCTCGTTCTTGACCCGGGCTACCTGAGACTCTTTTTTCAGCCGTCTTTCCTTGATAGCTGTTTGGGCACAGGCACTTCTTTGCTGTCACTGGTCTGCCTCCTCGATGAAGACGACCCCGAAGTCAGACAGAGAGTTGCTTTTTCTTGTCTATCGTTATTGAAGCAGAGTGCTTTCGCTGAAAACCCACTTTATCTCTTTGAGAGGATGTCCCCTGTGGAAGGCTCAGTGCTCGCGATTGTTGACATGATAATGCAGAACACCACCTTCTCTTTATCGGGGAGCGCAATTACGAGTTTTGTAAGAAGACTCTATGATGATGGAGAAAAAAAGAACGCCGATAATTTTGTCAAAACAACTTGCACCAGCCTGCTCGAAAAAGGAAACGTGAGAAAATCGAAGTCTTTGGAGAGATTCATAGCTTTAATCCTTGATATCAAGACCAACTCCAGGACTCGCCTTGCCGTGGCTCTTGTAGCCCTTACAGCCGGATATTCCGAGCACGCCAGGGTTTTGTCTGAAGGTCTTTCAAAAACCTATCGCACTGCTTTCGATAACTTCGCCAGACTCGGCAAAATCCCCAAGCTGCGATCCGAAGATTCAGAAAAGTCTCTTATGCTGTCATCCCTGGTCCTTGCAGACTACGAGTTTGCAACAGAACTACATTACACAATCCTTGATGAACAGGAAAGTCTCTTCCCTGCTTTTGAAGTGAATACGGACGAAATCATACCCAGTCTCGAGTATAACCTGCCACCGAGAGAACTCTATGTTCAGACGCTGGCTAAGAACGATGAGGATCGTGTGTTTGCCCTCAGAGAAGCGCTGGACAAGCATCCTTACGAGTTTTCACTCTATCTAGCACTGACTGATGAATACTTCAGCCTTAATAAGCCTCACACTTGTGGTGAAGTTCTACAGACTGCCATTTCAAGGATCAATGAGCTAATCGATGAAACCGGCTTAGATGCGTTCAGAATAGAGTGCTCGAGACATCATAACAGGCCGATTCTGAAAGTCTTCAGAGAGTTCGCTGACTTTCTTAGATTCAGCAAGAGAGATCTTGTATCAGCCATAGCGATGTTTGAGTTCTTGCTTACAGTCGACCCTCTTGATATGATGCGTGCGAAGAATGGTCTGCTGAACTGCTACCTGAGAACGAAGAACTTCATTCGAGCCAAGGAATTCCTTGACGAATACTCTTATGACACCTCACTTGACTTTGTCATGGCGCGAGCATATCTTGCCTTTATTCATCGAGACGTTGATGAAGCCCAGCTTGAGTTGATGAGCGCAGTACAGATGAATCCTCTGGTACTGGAATATCTTCTGGAGGATTTCGATCCGGACGAGTATGACGAAGCCGAAGATGAACCCATTAGAAGAGAAGCAATACTTTATGCCCTGGAATACCGCAGGTTTTGGGAATCGAATCCTAAAGCAATACGCTGGCTGAAAACGCAGCATGTCTAGTTCTCTCTGAACACAGAAGTGTTCTCTCGGCAACTACAGTAAGCAATAGCAACAGAATACGGTATAGAAGAGATTGGCAAGGCAGTTGTGAATAGCTGACTTCAGACCCATGGCACCTAGCTATTCCCTGTCTGCCAGGGAGAGTAAAATGGGTAGTGTGTGGGTGCAGAGTGTCGACAGACTTGCCTTCCTCCAAATCTGTGGTCTGATTGAAAGACTTTTCCGGTAAGACGCATAGCATTTGTAACTTGAGCATGTAATTGCTGGGTCTTCTCATTCTA
>PWXG01000026.1 GCA_003561215.1 Thermotogales bacterium | reverse complement strand
GAGCTTATCCAGTTCACATTGACTCATGATGATCTGGCGTTCCTGGATTCGTGCATGAATCCGGTGGTCGAACCAGGAGTTTTCATCATATCCATAGGGAGTTCGTCGGAGGATATTCGCTTGAAAGGATCTTTTGAAGTTGTTTAGTAATCGTTGGCTTTAGCTGTTAGTTGCTCAACCAGGACAGTCCAGTAGGAAGGCAGACTTTGACCAGCTTTTCAAAGATGCCTGGATTGTTGAATCCTGGAGGATGCTCTTAAGCAGTAGCTGATCGAATTCTTTCTAGGAGGTCATTATCTGGAAAGAGAATCTCCTGGCTGCGCTGTCACCGGGCAATGTGAAAGGTTAGCCCTGAGGCTTCCAAGGAGCTCAAGACTTTCGGCAGCCTTGCGTGAAGAACACTCAGCCCGAGAGCACACCATGCAGCTCAGGTAGACTCCGTCTGAAGGGAAGGCAATCCCGGATAAGGTCTTGTTCGGTAGCATGAGAAAAGATTCAGTCAACATAACACCTATCGACGACTCCACGTTGTGAAGAAGCCTGAAAAGCTGACGCTGCTGCTCTATGGGCCATACAGATAGGTCTCCTGACCCAGGGCTCATAAACGAGATTTCTCTTAGCTGATAACGCTCAACAAGATGTCTGAGAAAGTACTCCGTGGCTTCTCTCAGAACTTTCTCTTTAATTGACTCCCACCAGTAAGAGAAAAGGAGATCTGCTCCTGATGGTGAGTTCACATCGAGTTCATTTCCGCAAGTTACGACAAACGGAAAGACTTGAGCAACACTTGCTGTATTCAGAGCCAATACTTCACTCTGAAAAAGCTCTTCGCCGATGCTGACTTTATGAACATCTACAACGGTTACTTTGAAAGCTTTGTAGCACGCTCTAGGTCTTGCGTGCTCTAACGCGTGATCCACGAATTCTTTCAGAATCTTCAGATCGTCCGGTCTCTCTTCAAGACACAGTTCTCGAGAAAGATCATCTAGCCTGATCGAAAACGGTATTTGAGAAATAACGTGTTGCTGATCTTCTTAATGGGTGCTCTTCTGGTTATTCTCCGACGGTTGTGATTTCATGTCTTTTGAGAGTCTCTGCCTCCCTTATATCTGAGTCGATTATTCTGTCCAGAGCTTCTCTGGCTTTTCTGATATCCTTCTCAGCGATACCTTCAAAGATCTGTCTGTGATATGAAAGAGTGTCAATTCCGAAGAGCTCTACACCTCTGGTGATTTTCACCCAGAATATCTCCAGACTGGAACTCAATCCCCTGTGGACCTGCCACAAGAGATTATTACCAGCCATGCTGAATATCTGGTCGTGAAACTGATTGTCGATTTCGGCGAAATCCCTCTTTTCCTTCATGGCCCGTTCGAGTTCTAGAAGAAGGGATTCGAGCTTATTAAGATCCGCGCGACTATTCCTTAGAATCGCCAGTTCAATGGCCTGACCTTCGAGAAGTCTTCTGATCTGTAGCAGCTCAGTTAGATAACTCATTTCGA
Organism: Thermotogales bacterium; assembly: GCA_003561215.1. GTDB lineage: Bacteria > Thermotogota > Thermotogae > Petrotogales > Kosmotogaceae > UBA9910. The sequence continues at coordinate 10,135 of PWXG01000026.1, read as the reverse complement.
AACGAACGTTAAGGGAGAAGTCAAACTTCAGATCAAGCCCCTCGTTCTTCAGTATGTATGTACCGCTGCCTGGTATCGCTTTGAGTACTCCTTCAAACTCGAGTATCCTGATTGCTTCCCTCAGAACACTTCTGCTGACGTTTAGCCTTTCCGCGAGCTCTCGTTCCGCAGGCAAGCGATCCGTTGGATGAGTTATGATTATCTTCTTGATCCTTTCATAGGTCTTGAAGGTAGCATCTCCCATTTTCTTGTCACCACCTGCCTGGTTTTCACCATGTCTACATTAACACGTTGTCATGTGCGCATGCACACATTCAGTCGCCGAAGCTTCGGTAGCACTTCAGAGCGGTTGCCAACTTTGGGGTTTCTAAACCCGGGATCCAGGAGAAGTTTCGATTTCTTTCGGCAGGTATTCGCAGATCACCCTTTCTATTCTATCTTCAGAAATAATTCAACCAGGAAATGCAGAAGTGCGCCGAGAAATGCAGATCCATCTACTCGTATGAGCCATCTTTTCCGTGTTTACCGAATTCTGTAACTTCTGACCAGGAGAATCCCACTCGTAGATTGCCAGGTCAGGGATTGTCAAAGAGAAGAACTGGCACTTTCAATTCGAGCCTCGCTTCTATGGTCTAATTGTTCATAGTGTTTTTGTGGTTATTTACCAGGCTATCCTTTACTTACTTATCCGCAAAGCAATGGGGGTGTAGCAATGAACACTGGCCTGGATAAACGGATTCGATCGTACGAAAGTGATATCGTCTCGAGTACCAGGAGACTACTCAAAATCAGATCGGTCAGAGACAGTCCTGCGCCAGGGGCTCCTTTTGGTTTTGGCATAAACACATGCCTTCAAGAGGCTTTGTTAATTGCCAGAGAACTCGGCTTCGCCACCAAAAACCTGGACGGATATTGTGGATACGTCAATTATGGTCAGACTGGAAAGCTTTTCGGCGTCCTCGGACATCTGGACGTGGTCCCCGAAGGCAATGGTTGGAGTGGCGATCCCTACGGAGGCGAGATCAGGGATGGGTGCATATGGGGGAGAGGGGCAATTGATAACAAGGGTCCCATGGTAGCAGTCTTGTATGCTCTTAAGGCTGTTTTGGACTCTGGCATAGTTTTCAACAACAGGATCCGAATTGTTTTCGGGACTGACGAGGAGACCAGCTGGTCCGGCGTGAAGCACTACATTGAAAGGGAGGAGATCCCCGAAATGTCTGTCACACCAGATGCGGCTTTCCCGATAATCCATGCGGAGAAGGGTATCGTGAACTACTCCATTAGCTGTGAAGTGAACCAGGTATCGGGGAGCGTTTACCTGGAGAACCTTAAGGGCGGCCTTGCTTCGAACATGGTTCCGCAAGAGTGTGAAGCGGTCCTGCAAGGAGCGATTTCTAATGGACTGCTATCATATCTCAGTTCCTTTCGCCCTGCCAATGGCGCAGAAGTGATTCATGAGCATAGCATAGATAAGGGGGCAAGAATACTTATCCGGGGAGTGTCGGCGCACGGTGGTGATCCTGGAGCGGGAGTTAACGCGATTTCGGCTATGGTCGACCTCCTTTCGGGGATCACAGAGCTTGATAACGTCCTGAAAGAGAGAGTAAGGCAGCTTTCTTACATTATAGGATATGAGACATCTGGCAAGGGCCTGGGGATATCTGGAAGAGACGAGATAACGGGAGACCTGACGGTGAATTTCGGGATACTCTCTCTAGAGAAGAACGAGTTGAAATGCACTTTGAACGTTAGATATCCTGTATTCTTCAACGAAGAAAGGATCCTGAGTATCTTGAGGGACAAGATCATGCCTTTTAAACTTCGCAAAGACCAACACTTCAAACCCCTCTATGTTTCTCCTCATAGCGAACTAATAAAAGTCCTCAGCGAAGTCTATGAAGAGGTTACAGGAAAACCTGCGTCATTGCTTACGATGGCAGGTGGATCATACGCTCGGGCATTTCCAAATGCTGTGGCTTTTGGCAATCTCTTTCCAGGTAGAATATCATCTGGCCATAAGCCCGATGAACACATCATGATTGAAGATCTGGTCAATACTGCAAGAATCTATGCACAACTGTTCGCCAGAGTAGCCACGGATATTTAGAAGAAACAAGAAAATCGCGATTATCTACTTCTTGTTGTTCCACTTTTCAATCTTCGTGTTCTAAAATATCCTATTATGTTTAATTAGAAGCAGTTATCAGCCGATAATTGCTTCTGAGCGGAGTTATTCCGTGATAACTCCCCTTGAGCGGTCTGATGATCCTGGTTAAAATGGAACTGTTTCCAGCAGATATAGTTTTGACAGGTGTGTGGGAGATTTTGGAGAAGTTAAACGTTAGAGTAGTAGCTAAAAAGGCTGGAGTTGGAGTTGGAACTGTTTCCAGAGTTATTAACAACGAGCCAGGTGTCCGGGCTTCGACGCGTGAAAGGGTTCTTTCAGTAATTAAAGAGCTTGGCTACGTTCCCAATGTTCATGCTCAGGCCATCGCCGGAGGCAAGACAAGAAATATTCTCCTGATAACTCCGGAGATAAAGACAGAGTTCTACTGGAGAGTGTTCGCTGGATTAAGTGATCTACTTGACCTTAAAGACTACGATGCGCTTATTTATCCTCTTTCCCACGTGAAACAACTTGGAAAACTAAAGGGTCCCTCATCGCTGATACAGCAGGTTGATGCAGTAGTTCTCTGCACTCTTCCCCTTGAGAAGGTTTTCAAGAGCAAAGAGAACGTCAAAGTTCCACTTATCTTGCTTGAAGGCAACTCACCCCGGTACGACAGCATTTACGTTGACAATTATGCGGGCGGGAAGATTGCCGCAGAAACCCTTATTGGCAAAGGGTCAGAAAACTTCTTCGTAATCCACTCATCAGAAACGAACCCGTTGATGGAAATCAACGAGACCGTTCAAAGAAGACTTCAAGGATTCAAGGATTTTCTGGAGAGTTCGGGAATTAGTCTTCCAGAGGATAACGTGATATACGGCGACCTTTTTCTGGGTGTTTCCACAGAGAAGATAGTCAGGATACTCACAAAGAATCTCAAGCCCGCGATCTTCGCGCTTACGGACAATCTTGCGCAGATAGTACTTGGAGTCGCATATGCGTTGGGGCTGGTACCGGGGACCGACTTTTTCCTTGTGGGGTATGATAACCAGTTCTGGACTGAGAGAGTGGGGCTGACGACCATCCAGCAGCCGATGGAGAAGATGGGGGCTTGTACAGCAGAGGTACTTCTGAAGAGGCTCTCAGATTCAGGTGCACCGGTACAGCATGTGAAGTTCATGCCTTCACTTGTTCAAAGAAACACTGCCTGATTCTGTTTCGAAAGCTTGTCAAGAACGAAGAATCGGACGGAGGAGATATGTAATGCAGCTAAGTAAGGACCTGCACTCTGAAGATGGCTGGAGGCTCAGGGAAACAGGATACAATCCTGAGCGTATAGTTGCTTCTGGGAGTAACTTCCTTGTGGGAAATGGCTATATGGGTTACCGGGGTACAACCGAAGAATCTACCTGTAAAGACTTTGTTGCCTGCATAGTTTCGGACACGTATGACAATGCTGACGGGAAGTGGAGAGAGCTGTGCAATGTTCCCAATCCTCTCTATGTCTGTGCCAGCGTTGATGGCACTCCCGTAGTGCCTGAAAATGGCTCTATATTGAACTTCGAAAAAGAACTCGACATGAAGGGAGCAGTGTTTTCGCGTTCAATGAAATGGAAGAACGCTCACAGGGAGCTCCGAATACAGTCAGAACGCTTTGCGAGTATGTCTGACATTCATCTTCTGGTTTCCAAATACTGCATTCATGCACTATCAGACCTGGAACTATCCCTTGATATTGGTGTAGATGCGAATCTGTGGTCTCTGAATGGCGACCATCTTCCGAACAAGAAGATCTACCAATTTGAAGATATGCTCATAGTTGAGGCTTTTACCAGTGAAAGGGATATTCCGGTAATAGTATGTGAAGGTCTGCTGGAAACCAGTCATGACCTCGATGGCTTTTCTCTTAAGACTTCTGAGACAATGATAACGAGAAATGGTTCCATCTTCTTGAGCAGAGGAGAACGACTCGAGTTTTCAAGAGTTGCTGCAGTATATTCTGGCAATGACGTCGAGAACCCTCTTGAAAAAGGAATATGCGATGTAAGAAGTGCAAGAGAGAGAGAGCATCAAGGTCTGAAGGATGCGCATGATTCTTCCTGGAAGAAGATATGGTCGGTTGCAGATATTGAGATTGAAGGAGACCATCTTGCCCAAGTAGCACTTAGATTCAATCTATATCACAATATCATTGCCACACCCAGGCACGCAGACCACCTTCCGATTGGTGCACGTGGTCTTTCGTGTCAGGCTTATCAGGGTGGAGCCTTCTGGGATCAGGAAGTCTTCAATTTGCCATTCTTCATTTTCACTGAACCGGAAGTCGCCAGAAAGCTACTCGTTTACAGATACAGAAGGCTTGATGCAGCCAGAAAGAAGGCAAGGCGATTAGGCTATGAAGGGGCATTCTACCCGTGGATAAGCGGGGATACTGATGAAGAACTCTGTCCATCGCATTTCTTCTCAGACGTTCTTACCGGAAGAAGAATAAGGAACCACTTCAATGATTGGCAAATCCACGTCTCTCCAGATATCGTCTATGCTATCTGGCAGTATTACTCAGCAACCGATGATTATCGGTTCATTGAGAAGTACGGCGCCGAGATGGTATTTGAAGTAGCCAGGTTTCTGTATTCGCACGCGCATTTCAAGAAGACGAAACAACGGTATGAGATTATCAGGGTTTTGGGTCCTGATGAATACCATGAGAATATCGATAACAGTGCCTATACCAATTACTTCTCCGCATTTTCCATCAGGAAGGCCCTCGAGATACTCAACATGCTGCAGGAGCATTCTCCCAAGAAACTCCAGCGCTTAACGAGGAAGATCAACCTTTCCAGCGAGGAAATCTCTGGATGGCAAGAAATGGCAGAGATGCTGTTTCTACCTCAGCCGGATCTTGAGAGCCGTCTCATTGAGCAATTTGATGGGTATTTCAGCCTTGAAGATACATCTCCGGAGAAGCTTTCTGAGCGCCTCAAGGACCCGAACGAGTACTGGGGGTGGCCCAACGGTGTCGCAGTTGAGACCCAGGTTATCAAGCAGGCTGATGTGGTCCAGCTGATATGCATGCTTCCGGAGCTCTTTACACCAGACGTTCAGAAGGCAAACTACGATTATTACGAACCCAGAACACACCACCGTTCGTCGCTCAGCCCTTCAGTGCACTCAATTGTTGCCAGCAGACTGGGATACAAGAAAGCAGCGTACGAGCAATTCATAGATTCTGTTACAGTGGACCTTTTTGATGTTGGAGTCCATTCAAGCGGTGGGACTTTCATTGGTGGCATTCACACTGGTGCGTGCGGGGCAGCATGGCAGATGGCTGTTTTCGGATTTGCCGGGCTCAGTGTTCGAGGCCGTGAGATAAACATGGATCCCGCGATGCCTGACCACTGGAAAAAGCTATCATTCAAGCTGGTCTTTCACGGTCAACTCATTGAGATCGAACTTTCCCAAAGAAGCATTTCGGCGGTTGCCGATGAACGAAATACTGAAAGAGTGGCTTTGTTCCTAAATGGCAGTGAGCTGGGGGTGGAACCCGGAATGAAGAAGATTGCGACATTCAGCACTGGGGAGGAGTCAGTCGTTGGGAAAACTTGAGCGAAGACTCATCAGGGCATTCATCTTTGATCTTGACGGAGTTGTTGTTGACACCGCAAAACTGCACTTTGATGCCTGGAAAAGACTCGCTTCAGAGATAGGAATCGACTTCTCTGAGAAAGACAACGAAAGACTGAAGGGAGTCAGCAGGATGAAGAGCATGGAAATACTGCTTGAAATCGGAGGGATGAACTTTTCCAGGGCAACCGTGGCCCAGTTGGCAGAACAGAAGAACCAGTGGTATGTAGAACTGGTTGATAATATGAACGAAGGTGATATTCTTCCCGGAGTAGTAGACTTCATCGAAGAACTGAGTTCTCTCCGGATTAAGACAGCTATTGCTTCTGCAAGCAAGAACGCATGCCTGGTGTTGAAACAGATAGGTCTGAAGGAGGCCTTTGATGTGGTCGTTGATGGAACAATGACAAGGCACGCAAAGCCTGATCCGGAGATCTTCCTTTTGTCTTCCGGGAAACTACAGGTCCCTCCCGAACTCTGTATCGTTTTTGAAGATGCCATTGCAGGAATCGAAGCTGCTCATCAGGCTGGAATGATAGCTGTAGGGGTAGGTAACGAAGGAGATCTAGAGAGCGCTGATGCGACTATCAATGGTTTCGAAGGACTGAATACTCGAGTGTTGAGTCTCATATTGGCAGAGAAGAGGCACATTGATGTCGGGTTATGGAAGGAGGGCGATGATGCCCAGAAAAAAACGTATCGTTGATCTCGCTGCGCGAGAGCAAAAGCTTTCCTACAAACTGATTGCCCCAGCGATCATAGTGCTGATTCTGGTTGCTTTTTATCCTCTCTTTCAGGTTTTCTACACGAGTTTCACTGACAGACGCTTTGCTGCCGGGGTCGATGAGGAAGTCAGCTTCATTGGTTTTGAGAACTACCGGTCTCTTCTTGGAGTGACCATCATGGAACTCCATACAGTAGATGATCCGGATACCGGAGAAGCGACCATTGATCCACAGACCGGCAAGGTGGTCTACGAAAGAGCCATTCGAGTGCTTCCAAGAAGTCCTGTTAGGTACAGAGAACTCATGCAGTTCAGTTTTCTTGGGAAGAGGTACGTAGTTGGTGCCAGGGATCCTGTTTTCCTTACTGCGGTGTGGAACACTCTCTTGTTCACTTTCTTCTCTGTGTTTCTGGAAACGCTGTTGGGTTTAGGAGTTGCCCTTGTTGTCAACAGCAAGTTCCGTGCTAGAGGGGCTATGAGGGCTACCATGCTCATTCCATGGGCAGTAATAACGGTTGTTTCCGCTAGAATCTGGGAATGGATGTTCGCTTCGAGCAGGGCGGGATTCTTCAACATGATTCTTAACAGACTCGGACTGAGCGACGGGCAGACTTCTTTCCTTACAACGGCATCCTTGCAGCTTCCTACACTGATCGCCGTTGACGTCTGGAAAACGACGCCGTTCATGGCACTTCTCATTCTTGCAGGGCTTCAGACCATTCCTAATGAGCTGTATGAAGCAGGGCAGGTCGACGGGGCAGGAAGGATCCGGCAGTTCTTCTCGATTACTCTGCCTCTACTCAAGCCCGCCATTGCTGTAGCCCTTATATTCAGGACCCTGGATGCCCTGAGAGTCTTCGATGTGTTCCAGGTCATTATGGGAAACAGGATGTTCTCTATGGCCAGTTACAACTACTACCAGCTCATAGGAAACAGGAACATGGGTCTGGCATCTGCCATAGGAGTTGTTATCTTCATCTTCATTGCGGTGTTTGCTGTCATTTACATCCGCATGATGGGAGTTGATAAAGAATGAGACCAGCCAGACGAGTTGAACGAGTTTTCGGAACGACGCTCTTCTGGGTTGTCGTCATAGTGATATTCGTCTATATGCTTTTTCCGTTTTACTGGGCGGTGAATTCGTCTTTCAAGACCGAGGCACAACTCCAGATGACACCAGCGACTTTTCTTCCAAGAGATAGCGAGGGGAACTTTGCACCCAGCTTGATAAACTATAGATCTGTATTCAGAGATGGTCAATTTGTGAGGGGAATATTCAACAGTACACTGGTCGCAACTGCGACTACAGCTCTGGCCCTTGTTGTTGGATCGTTTGCAGCTTTTGCACTTGGGAAACTGCGATTCAGAGGTAAGAAACCAAGCCTGTACATGATCCTTGCCATGACAATGTTTCCTCAGGTTACGGTCTTGTCGGGTCTATATGCAGTTATCACGACCCTTGGATTGACCGCAAGGCCAAGTATGATCCTTTCATACATGATCTTCACATTACCGTTCACCACGTGGGTGCTGACTGCCTTCTTTAAAGAGCTTCCCGTTGAAATAATGCAGTCGGCCTGGGTCGATGGAGCGACACCGTTTCAGACATTCTACATGATTCTTCTACCCTTGACAGCACCAGCGCTGGTAACAACAGGCCTCCTGGCATTCATAGCCGCATGGAATGAATTCCTTTTTGCCCTGACATTTACAACGATTGACCCAGGAGCAAGAACAATTCCTGTGGCAATTTCGCTCTTTGGAGGATTGGTTGCGAGGCATGAACCATTTGGTGAGATTATGGCGGCTGCTGTTGTAGTTACAGTGCCTGTGGTTTTACTTGTTCTCATATTCCAGAGAAAGATTGTCGCAGGTCTTACGGCTGGGGCGGTCAAGGGATAACAGCACTTGCACCATCTAGAACACACTTTAAAAAAGGAGGAGAAACAATGAAAAAACTACTGTTAGTAGGCCTTGCACTAGTGTTTGCTCTTGTTGCTATGGCACAGATTACTATTACAGTTGCAACAGGTGCAGTGGGAATCGAACTTGAACTGGCAAGATTGGCAGCTCAAATGTACATGGATGAGAATCCTGGTGTTACCGTCAGGGTGCTGGATACACCTGACATGGTACAGGACAGACTTGGTCTTTACCTGCAGTTCTTCGAAGCAAGAAGCCCTGAGGTTGATGTCTATCAGATTGACGTTATCTGGCCAGGAGACCTGGCAGAGCACTTTGTTGACCTTTATGAGTACGGTGCAGCAGAAGTTGTTGATATGCACTTTCCAGCAATCGTGGAGAATAACACGGTTGACGGTAGACTCATTGGTCTTCCCTGGTTCCTAGACGCGGGACTGCTCTTCTATCGCACAGACTTGCTTGAGAAATACGGCCTTGATGTTCCCCAGACATGGGAAGAACTCGAAGAATACGCTCGAATTATCCAGCAAGGCGAGCGAGCTACTAATCCGGATTTTTGGGGATTTGTCTGGCAGGGTAATGCATATGAAGGACTGACCTGTGACGCCCTGGAGTGGATCGCTTCCAACGATGGTGGCACAATTATCTCCCCTGATGGTGTAATCACAATTGCCAATACGAGTGCCGCAGAGATTATCGAAAAAGCTGCTGGATGGGTCGGGACAATATCTCCAACCGGCGTCCTGGGAATGGCGGAAGAATCTTCCAGGGCAGTCTGGCAGGCAGGAAACGCGGCTTTCATGAGAAACTGGGGATACGCTTACAGTCTGGGAATGGCAGATGACAGTGTAATCAAAGGCAAGTTTGATGTTGCACCACTTCCTGCTGGGAAAAGCGGTGCAGGCGCAGCAACGCTAGGCGGTTGGCAACTCGCAGTCAGCAGATACAGCAGGAATCCTGAAGTTGCCGCAGATGTTGCTCTTTTCCTTGCTTCTTACGAAATGCAGAAGATGAGAGCGGTCGATGCATCATACAATCCCACAATCATGGATCTCTACTTTGATGAAGACGTTCTGGAGGCCACCCCATTCTTCGGAAGGCTCTATGACGTTTTCATAAACACGGTTGCCAGGCCTTCCACGGTCACGTCACCAAACTACACGGAGGCTTCGACTCTCTTCTTTCAGGCTGTCCACAGCGTACTGAGCGGAAGAACTGACGCAGAATCTGCTCTTGAAGAACTCGCGCTGGACCTTGAAGACCTGACGGGATTTGAGGCTGTTATTGATTTCTAGCAGATCTTCTTAGGGGGACCAGACATCTCCTGGATAGAAGAGCCAGCAACACGCCGCAACTCTGAGCTTAACAACCCGAGGGCACAGCCAGTCTGTGCCCTTTTTCCGTGAAGACGCGCTTTTCTCTAATGAGAAAGGCCCCGTATGGCAACAGAAAGAACCTGCCAGATATGAAGAAACAAACTTTCAGTGCTTCCCGCCAGTTGTACTTAGTCTACGTGTTTACTGATCGTTCCTCTTGACAGGCGTGCTGCAAGTGGACCAAAGATCATGCTGACAGCAAGAACGATTAGTCCAGCCAAAGGGAACCACAATGCCAGTATCAGTGCAAACACCTCTACTGCTATGCCAGATGACCAGTTCCCCAACAACCAGTAGAAGTGACGAAGTGGCAAGGCGTGTCGCCAGGCATTCAATGCGTGTGCCCTCACCGTCATCAGCAGGTACAGTATTGAT
>PWXG01000125.1 GCA_003561215.1 Thermotogales bacterium | reverse complement strand
ACACCAATGGTAATGGAAAGAGGCTTCCGTGCCGGTGAGAGAAAAGATGTCTACGACAGGCTCGTTTCACTACACCCGATCGGTCGTCTCGGCCGCTCGGAAGAGGTCGCTTCGATCGTTACCTGGCTTTGTTCTGATGAAGCCTCATACGTTTCGGGTTCAGCGCTGCTAGTAGATGGCGGTTATGCTGCAATATGATTGCTATAGCTTGACCACCTTTGAGAGATTCACAGGGTTATCCGGGTTTATCCCCAGACCCTCAGCCCGTTTGACTCCAATCATCTGCATCGGGATAGCCCTCAAGAACCAGTCGCCATAGTCATCGTCACAGTAACCTGTGCTTATGGAGCATGAATGATCCAGAGGAATGGCGGATATGCACAGCGTTTTTCCGCCCTTTTCGAGCACATCTCTTGACAATGCGTGTTCTTCTTTGCTTGATATACCTCCAGGAAGAATGCATACAAGAGTTGTCCAATTGACCGTTGATATGGGACCATGACGGTACTCCAATGTCTGAAAGGCATTTGAACTGGCAAGAGAGGTTTCCATGACTTTAATCGTTCCTTCCAGGCATGCTGCAAGATATTCGCTGTAACCGAGAAAAACAAATGAACGGAGCTCCTTCAAATCCAGTTTGTTGATGACGTTCTGGGCTTGCCGAAGAACCTGCTCCGAGCTACGTGGAATCTCCTCGAGATAGCTATCCACAGAACCAGGATCAAATAGATCCCTTGCCAAGACTGAACCGATGAACGACATAGTAGTAAAGGATTTGGTCATCACTACAGAATCCTCATTAACAAAATCCAGCACAATAGAAGCATCAGAGTGAGCGATGATTCTGCTATCGGACCCGCAGGTAAGAGAGATGCAATGGACATTCTCTTTCTCTTTGCAGATCTCAAGCGCAGTTACTGTCTCTGAAGACTCACCGGAACGTGAAACCCCTACGACCACGGAATCGCTTTCGATTTTCGTAAGTCCTAACATGATTTCTGACCCGCTGACGTAGCGCGGAGCAACTCTCTTTCCCGCAAATCTCCTGACTTGCTTGCTGAGTCCCATTGCAATATAATACGAAGAACCGCAGCCCACGAAGTAGATATTGCGGGGGCACTTTTCTGAAATTAGGCGCCGGGAATCAGCTGCTATCCTTGGATAGATTTCTGCAGCATATCTGTGTGAAACAGGTTGATCGAAAATCTCTTTCAGTGTTTTCATTGATTCCGCCTCCAGCTATCTACAGGGACTCTGCTCATGCACGAAACAATACTCAGTCGTTAGAGCAACGCAGTTTAGAGATACCTGATCCTGTCTTTGTAAGCTTCCATGATTATGTCATTGAAGGCTTTCCCCTGGTCAAGATTGGCACTCATGTATATCGGCAATGGATCGATCTTTTTCTCTATGAGTATTTCTACAACTCCTACAATCACACTATTCAGGATTATGTGCCCACATATTGTCGATACGGGGCCAATCTTCTGCTCAAATCCTTCAAGCTTGATTGTCGCATCGCCAGGGGGACAGCACAGATCAAGCACAACGTCGGGTTCGAGTTCAAACAGTCTCTTGCCAGAGGAATGTCTGCTTGTTACACTCTTTGAATACTCAAGAGAAGTCAGCGCAATCAGCTTCGCTCCCTTTTCTTTTCCGATCGTGGCCACTTCTATCGGAGCGGAGTTTCTCCCCGAAACAGATGCAACAATGAGTGTATCTCTAGGAGTGAGGTCAACCCCCTCCATTATTACCTTCCCGATGCCTTCCATCCGTTCAGCGAGAGTAGTTTTCAGCACAGGTTTCACGTTAAGCATGAGTCCTTCGTAATAAATAGGATTAGCAAGGGCAAATCCTCCAGCACGATACGTTATCTCTGATGCCATCATGTCTGAGTGGCCAGCGCCGAAAACATATAGCGCCCCGCCCGCTATGGTTGATTCTGCAATGATTTCGGCTGCTCTCTTGATATTCTCCGCTTGCGTTTCTCTGATGACAGAGATCAGAGCTTCGATATTGTCCAGATATCTCTCATACATGTTAATTCCTCCTGAATTTGTCATCGTTTGACTACTCCGGCATACTACCGGCAGACACTACCAGCCCAATTATGAAACTCCCTCTACTATGCTACTCACGTAATGCTGGGTGATTCTCTTGACATTGACGATCATAGTTCCTACTACCACTGCATAAGCACCCCTTTTCAGTGCTTCTTTCGCCTGTTCGGGAGATGATATACCGCCTTCGCAGATAACTGGGGTAGAAACTCTTCTGGAAAGGGTAGCTACAAGATCCAGGTCAGGCTTCTTAATGTGCTTCGTATAGTCGGTATAACCGGACAGCGTTGTGGCAACAATATCAGCTCCAGCCTCAGCAGCAGCAAATCCCTCTTCCTCATTACTGATATCGGCCATTATCAGCGCATCTGTCTTTGCCCTAATACATGCTATGTAATCAGGTCCATACATATCGCCAGGATGCCTTCGATTGGTCGCATCAACCGCTATTATGTCGGCTCCGGCCTCAATAAGACCCCTTACGGATTCGATTGTCACAGTTATTCTTACTTCATAGCCTGGAATATCCATCTTGCAGATACCGATTATGGGCAACGAAGTCATCGTCCTAACAACCGCGATATCCTTTACTCCGTCAACCCTTACCGCACTTGCTCCTCCGGCTTCTGCACTTTTTGCAGCCAATGCCATCATCGTAGGTCCATAAATCGGATTCTCATGATCGAATTGCCCTTCTGAGTCAGTGATCTGACAGGAGACTATGAGACCTCCTTTCAGATCTTCAATAATCTTGTTCACCGAGTTACCTCCGCTTCACCGACATCTGTGATACTCTTAAATTCTTCCATAACCAAGGTCGCTGCACCGAATACACCTGCGTATGTTCCCAGCCTTGCTGCATCAACTGTGAGATTTTTCTTGCTTAATCCGAAAGCAATTGTGCTTACCTTTTCGGTAATCAACTCAATCAGTGGTTTACCAATACCGGAGACTCCACCACCAATAACTACCATTTCTGGTCCCAGCAAGTTGCATGCGTT
>PWXG01000070.1 GCA_003561215.1 Thermotogales bacterium | reverse complement strand
CTGCACATTCTTCTGGGATGGACCGATCCCGTCACAATAGACGACAATTCAATAATCACGATCATTTTTGAAGCTGTCAGCAGTGGACAGACACAGATCAACTTCACTTCTTATGGGGGCGTCTCAACTCAGGTTATGAGGCAGGACGAGTCATTTGTTGAGAATCTCAAGCTTACTGGAGGAACGATAAGCGTTGCCAAACCATAGAGAGCAATCTGTTTGAGTGTCTATGAGTTATAAGTAATACCAAGAGGAGGATGCCTGTGATAAAACGACTGCTGATAATGGGATTGTTTTTGTTACTTGTTCTATCGTCCTGTGTATTGCTTAACAAACTTCCAAGCGTCCTAGATGTTTCGATTCACGGAATTCTTGAGGTAGATCAGGTACTTGTGGGCTCATATACTTACAGTCATCCACATACGGAAAAGGAAGGCGCCTCGATCTTTCAGTGGCACAGATCTTCTACAACTACTCCTAATGTAAGAGAGCTCATTGACGGGGCAGAAAACACTGAGTATAGGATCACATGGGCAGATGTTGGCAATAAACTCTTTTTCGAGGTTACACCAGTTGATGCTCGCGGCAGATCTGGCAACGCTGTGGTTAGCCTTCCGACCAAGGAAGTTCCTTTCCCAGTATCTCTGACCATTGAAGACAAAACAGTATCCACAGGATCATTCGGAACGTTGGATATACTGGGACACAGACTCGGTGGCGGAATTCGCGCAGTCGAGATAATTATCGAGCACGATACTGACTTTGTTGATCTCTTGGCTGTAACTGAACCTACAGGTCAAGAAGGGAATTGCATAGTAACTTTCATCCCAACTGGTCAGGATCATATCTCCCATATTCTTGTTGGCTTTGTGAACCCAATCAACATAACCGATTCAAAAACTGTGGTAACGCTAGTTTTCGCAGCGAAGAGCACCCCAGGGACTACAGAGCTATCCTTTTCCAGCTACTCTCCTGATCATAACGGAGATGAAATAGCAACCTCAGTTCTCAAGGAAGACGAGACCTTTGTGGAAGGCATCAATCTATCGAAGAAAGGGATGATTACAATATATGAGTAGGAGTACTTACCGTTTCCCTAATAGGAAGAAAACTGGTCTGTTCGCAATAAGTGTCGTGGTCCTGGCGTTTCTGACAAGCTGTATCATGTCAGATAATGTACATGAGAGGGATTTTACTGGCGTTGTTGCCATCAAAGATGCGGCAGTGACAACGTTCATCGCTAAAGAACCAATAACAGCCATTCATGTTGAGATCTCGAATCTATCTAGAACACCCGAGATATTCTCCGAAAAGAACACTCTGGAGTTCTCCTACATGCACGAAAACAGCGCTGTAATTGTTATCGGCTTTCGGGAAATGGTGCTGGCTGGGGAATCGCTTTTTCATCTCACAGACCTGCCTGGACTGGAACTAGATGATCTTTTCATTGAGTACGCAGGCGTCTCGCCACTTCTTGCTTCATCAGGAGATTCTTCTCTGGAGGAACCGCGTCTGATCGGCGATTTCAACGGCGATGGAGTCGTAGACATCGTTGACTTCGGGAGGTTCGTAGGAGCATATCTAAGCAAGAAAGGCGATGCCAGATTCAGCGCAGATTACGACATAAACACCTCAGAATGGGCTTATGGAGGTGTATGGACCAACATATACAGTTTTCAGCCTCCTGATGCTCCAGATGATCAAATCGACATAAAGGATTTCGGTATTTTTATCGGTAACTATCAGAGAAGACACCCCTATCGCGGCAACTGGACTTTTGAAGGTTATCTGCACGAAAGAACAACTGAAGAGTATGGATTGGTAACAGGAACAGCTACTGGGGCAGCAACGGTTACAATGTCAAATCACGAGTTCTGTGTTGAGGGAGAAACTCATATAGATGTTCAAAGCGAGAAGAAGGGTGATTTCAGCTTTAGTCTCGAATTCGATTCTTCTAAAGCCGCCATGGACTTTGATTTTTCTGCAGGCACAATGACCTTCATAGTAGGATTTAAAAACCCTTATGATGCCACGGAGTACACCGCAATCCTTGAAGGAGCATTAAAGAGAGTTGGGGATGACGTCTTTACTGAAATCGAGAACGGAACACTGCGACTGGCTGGCTCAGAAGAAGTGCTTGGCACCTGGATAGGAGAAAAAAAGTAAGACATTTGATTGGCTAGATTAGCAGCTGTTTGTGGTCTCTATGGAGAAGGATTCTGGGAAATACTTTTTTGTTGCCAAGATTAGCTGGTTAATACAGTCACTTAGTGGTTTCATGGTATAGGTTCTCAATACTGCATCTCATATCACTGACGCAACTATATGCAGCGATTCGACTGCATTCAGCAAAGCATTATGCAACGGATAGTACACCCGCTAGAAGACGTATGCCAATGATACTCCAGCACTAATATAGTCCACAATCGGGATTTCAGAAGGATACTGGCTCAGGTGAAGACCGACGAATAGACCTGTAAGCGTCACTTTGAAATCCAGCCGGTTCGTGATCTCTCCGAACGCAACAAGTCTTGGTCCTAAAGCAAGATGAAGATGTATGTCCCAATCCTCTATCAGACCTGTTCCGTCTGGGATTGTATCAAACAGCATTCCAAGAGCTATTCCTGGCTAAGGCCCTGAAGTGTTAGTGCGGTGCAAGACCAGCCGATAATCCAGTGTTACAAGACCCGAGTGGTTGTCAAGACCTATCATGGCAAACTCGCCCGTAAGTCCCATAGAGCTCCTGTCAGAAAGTTCGTACAGACCAGCCAATGAAAGCCCCGGAGCTATCTCTTCGTGAGCAAAGACTATCGCAACCAGGGTATAGGCAGACAGCTTGTATCAGAAGCTGCGAAAATCGCGAAGGATATGGGTGCAACCAAACTGTATTTTTCAGCTACACCCTCAAAGAACACAGTGAACTTCTACCTCAGCCTTGGATGCAGACTTGCATAGTGCACCCCAAAGGGGTACTGGCTGCTAAAACGTATACCCTATCGACGCACCGAAGCTTAGATAGTCCACTACCGGTAACTCTGACGGATATTTGCTAAAGAAAGCACCTACAAAAAGTGCTGTAGCAGATACTCT
>PWXG01000195.1 GCA_003561215.1 Thermotogales bacterium | reverse complement strand
TGGATCTCCACAAATCTCTTTGCGGTAACCCTCCCATGTCTCTCTGGGTGCTTTCATAGCCCCTTATACATCTCTTCGTTCTACCTGTTTATAATGTTTCTGAGGGTGTCACCAATCTTCCACATTTGTTTTGTAGTCTTTCGGCAGGAGCACAGCTGTAGAGCGGGTGGGGACCAGCACCTCCCATGGGGGGGGTGTGCAACGCCCAGATATTGACAAATCCGTCTTCTTCCCTCACTATAGAGCCTGAAGGGGTACGCAACCATGGGTACGAACCATACACGGCGCAGCTCCAAAGAAAAACCCAAGATCGTCCTTGAGGGCATCGAGAACGACAACGTAGCCGAGGTCTGCCGCTGGCACGGGAGTTATGAAAGCCAGTACTACGACTGGAAACGGAAACTCCTGGATACCGCCGATGAGGTCTTCAACAACGGGAACAAGAAGGACCCCATTACAACGAGATAAGGAGGTTGGAGGAGACTTTTTTGAGTATTTTTGGCTAAATTTTTCCCGAACTCATGGTCCCTAATGGGAACCAAACGTATCTTAGCTCATTGATCATGAAAGCCATGCTAAGGAGCAATAGGGACCAATTCCTTTTCAATATCCCCACCATCAACAATGATGGTACGCCACGGATCATTTTTTTGGCGGAGAAAGAGGCAGAAATTCATTAACATTGGAAATCGCCTTTCCGATATGCTCCAAGCTTACGGCCCCATCAACAACTATGATGCTGAGTCCCGAAGCCTTCTTTGAGGATATCTCAGAAATTAGCTCAGCGGCTATATCTTTCCCCGTTTGAGGATTTCTACCCAGCGAGATAAACGACGTGGCGGAGAACGTTTCGGCTTCAGTCTCCATGATATTATCAACAGCCAAGCCCATCGCGTCGCCGCCAAGGTCCATGGTGAAAGCTGATTTCTCGGGACGCAGCTTGAGAAGAAGGCCCCCCTGATCATCGAAGCGGACGGTGAACTGTTCCCCGGGTGTGCTTTCGATACTCAAAGAGAGCGTGGGCATGAACCTCCCTTCAGCCGTCACGCCTACGAGGGCTCCCTCTTTCAGGAGAGCCTCTTTTTCCTCATCGGCAGCCGAAATGCCAGCAACCTCTTTCAGGAAAACCTCACACGGTTCGATGCGGATAGCGCCCTGTCTGCCGGGCACAAACCGCACCCAGAAGGATCTTGCATCCCGAAGCAGATCACGCCCCACCTGGTGATCCTCTTTCCACCACTCATCATAATCGGGATGACTGAAAACACCCGGGCCGTCGTCCGTGAAGCGGACGGCATACGCACTCTCCCCCGGGATGCCTTCAATGTGAATACAGCAGTCGGAGGGGTCAATAAAAACACAGCGATCTTCGGGATCAAGAGAAGGGCTATCACCACCAGCACAGCACTCTTCAGGCTGAAGAGAAAGATCATCCGCCAGATAGCGAATCCTGTTTTGGCTGCCCAGCGTAACATGGAAGATAAAGGATTCCACATCCTGCTCGAGCGCCATCACGAACGTCTGCCCGGGCTCCACCGTCTCGGGACGCTCGATTCGTTGCACTGCTGGAGGCTCGAATTGAAGCTGTGGGGCCTTAAGCTGCGCATAACAGACGGTGGAGATTAAAAGAAAGACCATGAAAACCACGATACCAACAATGCCCTTCCATCGCATAGCATACTCCTCCTTTTTTTCTACCCTCGATCTTCCCTGTAGGGACAATATTCTACCCTCAAAAGAATTGCCCTTTCATTAGTTTGAATAATATTTTTACTGTTGTTACTACAACCGCCCCAGCTAAACACCTTCAATGTAAAATATTCAGTGTCAGATGAACCATGCTCCCATTAGAGTGAGTGTGACATCTGTTTGGAGCTCTGAAAGTATACAGGGGGCTTTGCGCTGCATGTAAGCCCTTCTGGTTAGAAGGCGTTTTGCATCGCCCGCAGCCTCTGGCTGTGTTGAGCCGCATGTGAAGTGTCTAGGAGCAATCCGGGGACGCTTCGATTGCTTGCGGATAAGAAGACCATGTGAGCCTTCAAGAATCCTCGTTCGTGAGCGTCAGCGAACGGGCGGGGAGTATGTCATGTTCGCAAGCGCTTCCAGATCCAGACCCTCCCTGATTTCCTCCACAAACTCATCCCAAGCCACAGAAAACAATTGGTGGAGGGTCATCTCTTTGCGGGACGAGGTTGGGTAGAACATGGGGGGAGCTCTCTTAACGATCAGCAGTGACTGGATGTCGGTTGGTGAACTCTCAGAACAGTAGAAATCATCATCGTGCACGGGTGCGATGAGCGGCCTTGCGCGCGGGTCGTCGGGGTCAAGCAGCAACGATGAACGTTCGGGCTCCTGCTCTGTATACCAAATCCTCTGGAGTCCCATTTCAAAACCGTAGGCGGGTGCTTTTCGCTCTTCGGGACCCAGACTTTCCAACTCCTCCTCGAAACGGAAAATGGAGCGCCCCCGCATGGCAAGCCTCCTTCTGCCCAGCTCTTCGAGCCGATCGTAGTCCTCGGCCTCCATGGCAGCTTCGATCTCTCGGGCATGCTCAATACCTGCCTTGGCTTCTTCAATCGCATCCCCAAACCCCGTTTCCATAAATTCAGCTGCCTGCTCGGGAGGCAGTTCGGATATCATTTTTTCATAAAAGTCGATTAATCCCTGGGCACGCTCCTCTTGCGTGGATACGACACTATCCTTAACCTCTTCCAGGGATTCCCGGGTGTAATCGATGAGATAACGGATCCAGCGTTCCTGGCTTACTGGCTGCCAGGGTGGAGTGCGTTCCTGGGGGAAAATAGCCAGTGCTGTATCCCTATCAGAGATATCCCTATCAAATACCGCAGAAATGAGATAGCCGCCCAACTCCCCGAGGACAGGAAACTGCAGGTACATAGAGCCATGCTCATCGCTTCCTGCATAGCAGCCTCCTTCCAACATGTCATTCACTACAACCTGAATGTGGCCGGAATAGCCGTGCGCCTGCTCCCGGTTTGGAACCCAAAAAGTCAGCCAGAGAAGGCCCCGCGCCTGCCCCCCATCCTCCCTTCGGGGTAGGATATGTCGATTCGGCTTAATCTCAAACCCCTGCGGGGG
>PWXG01000266.1 GCA_003561215.1 Thermotogales bacterium | reverse complement strand
GTCATACAGGGGGAAGGAATCGGAGCTATCTGGAACAGCTTGCTAGTATTGGGCATCTGGGGCGCTGTCAGCCTCGTCATAGCTGTGCGCTTCTTCCGCTGGGAGTGATATGCATCGCCATGGGGAGCTGATGAGGTGCGCATTTACGAAGAAAGGGCACGGTAGCAATGATAAGAGCGATCCTGTCCTCAGCGCGGGAGAGAAACTATCTGGCGGGAGGTCTTGATGTCCTTCTTGCCCTTGCGCTTTCAATGGTGTTGCTATGTCTCGAAGAAGGAGGTGCAACATGGTCTCGGTGAGAAATGTAAGCAAGACTTTCACTTCCAGAAGAAAAAGGGTCAGGGCACTTGATAAAGTGTCTTTTCATGCAGAACCAGGGGAGATCTTCGGTCTTCTCGGCCCTAACGGTGCAGGAAAGACAACAGCACTCAGGATAGTAGCGACGCTACTTAAACCGGACGAGGGAGAAGTAGCAGTAAATGGCTTCAATACACTCAAGAAACCCCAACAGGTCAGAAAGAGAATTGGCTTTTTGACGAGTGACATGAGGCTGTCCGGCAATCTTTCTGCAAGAGACCTGATATTCTTTTTTGGTGATTTGAACAGGGTTCCAAGGGATATGACAGTGCAGCGGATGAAGGAGCTTTCAGATTACCTGGAAATGGAGGATTTCCTTGAACGCTCTGTCGATAAGCTCTCGACGGGTATGAAGCAAAAGGCCGCCATAGCAGTCTCTCTCATACATGATCCTGAGGTTATCATATTTGACGAACCTACAAGCGGACTGGATATAATCACTAGCAAGACCGTTACTGATTTCTTGAAGGATTTCAGGAGTAAGGGCAAGACAGTGATAATTTCTACTCACGTTATGGCAGTTGCAGAAAAGCTTTGTGACAGGGTCGGGATCATTCTTGAAGGCAAGATCGCCGAAAGCGATACTCTGGAAGGAATGCTGCAACGCTATTCTACTAACAATCTCGAGGATGTTTTCTTCAACGTCGCGCAGAAAGCTGGAGTGCTTAAAAATGCTTAAAGACTCCTTCGTTATCTGCAGAAAGGAATTGAAGAACATCTTCAAAGACAGGCGAGCTATCTTCTCCGTCTTCATACTGCCCATGATAATTCTGCCCATAATCTTCATTACGATAGGATTTGTTACAAGCGTTCAGCAAAGAACGGATGCCGAAACACTTTACACCGTAATGATAAAAGGAGACAAAGACGGCAGATTCGAAGAAATCCTGAAAAACCATCTCGTCTTTGAACTGGACAAGAGTGATCAACCAGACTATTCCCGCGCACAGGAATCAGACAACTACATAATAGTTAAACTCAGTGGAGTTGCCAATCTGACAGAAGGTGAAGATAAGCTCGATGCAAAAGTTTACTACCGTTCCACATCGAGAAGGTCTTCCTTTGCTGCAGAACAGGCTCGGCGAGCGCTCAGTAATTACTCCTCAGTTATCCTTTCCGAAAGACTTGCTGAGATGGGTTTGTCAATGGACGATCTAAATCCGGTCAGGACCGAAATGCAGGATCTTGCTCCTGAAGAAGCAAGAGGTACAGAATTTCTTGCGGTGATGCTCCCCTATTTTGTCTTGATATTCATCTTCGCGGGTTCCATGAACATTGGTCTTGATACTACAGCAGGTGAAAAAGAGCGCGGCAGTTTGGCCCCTGTCCTTGTGAACCAGGTATCGCGCAGCTCTATAGCTCTTGGTAAGGTCTTCTACGTTATGACTGTTGCAGTTCTGAACAGTTTCTTCACCTTTGTAGGACTTCTTGTGGCTTTCACTCTCGGAGGAGCAGAGGTATTCGGGGAGGTTCCAATTAACCTTGCAGGAATTGGACTTGGTTCAACAGTGGCTCTCTTGCTCGTCCTCTTAATGCTTGCTGGGTTTGCCTCTTCGCTCATCATTCTTGTGGGAAGCTTTGCGCGCAACATGAAAGAGGGAGCAGGTTATGTTATGCCGTTTTACCTGCTTGCGGTAGTTGCGGGAATCGCGACAATGAACATGGAATCTGCACAGCAGCTTTATTTCTATATTCTGCCGTTAGTCAACAGCGTCTTCGTCATGAAAGACATCCTTACGCTGCAGTTTGTGTGGGGCCGTTTTGCTCTGACGCTGGTCAGCAATCTTGTCTATGTGAGTCTGTTTGTGCTTGGCGTAACCAGGCTCTTCAATAGCGAAAAGGTACTTAACACGGGCAGTTAAGAAAGAGAGGTCCCTATGGGGCTCTCTCTTGTTCTTTTGGTCTGTTTGCGAACTCTCAGAAAGTTGGGCCGAATCCGAAGAAGAACTGACCATAAGGCTTGTCCAGAGAATAGTGACTCGCTTTTTAACTCAGAAGAGAATACATAGTGATACATTAGTATTATATTTGCACTGCGAGTTCTGCTTCCCTGCAGAGTATAGCGCTGCTGGCACGAGTGCTACAACAGTCCTCGCTGTCTTGGTCTCTTTGGGTAATTTGACTCCTTCTTCCTAAAGACAAAAGAAAAGAAGGGGGACTCCTTTCTTGCCTTCCACACAAAAATGAAGCTTGCTCGAAAACTAAATCCTCTTGGGTCAGAATTGCTCGCTTTCATTCAGTATCGGATAATGAGTAACATTCCATACCTGCTAAGCTACACATGACTATAGTCTCTTCAAGAAACGCGACAGACTTCACCAATTATCGTTTTCAATCAGCTAGCGTCTCGTATGTTCAACACGATTGTGCCCGGTATTTTCCCCAGAAAGCCACGAATTTCTGAGAAAAGGAGGTTCTTCAAGTCTCACTTCAAGCGTACAAGTTGATTGCGAAATAGGAACTTGCTGGATGTCTGCAGTGTCTGCAAAAGATCAAGAGATTAGGCGATTACTGGAGCATGAGTTGTTTCATCACATATGGTTGTCATCGATTACGTCTCACTGTAGTCACACGAGTTTGCATGCAGATATGTGTTGTTAGTAGAATTTGTTTGGTTATTAAACGAACAAATACTGGAAGTGATATTATGGCCAGTCTGAATAGCGTAAAAAACGAAAATAAGTACACTCTCCTCGATCTTATTAGAAAGAACCGAGAGATCTCAAGGGCAGAGCTTTCGAGATTATCCGGCTTGAC
>PWXG01000081.1 GCA_003561215.1 Thermotogales bacterium | reverse complement strand
TTCTACTTGAAGAAGCCATTCGAGGAGCTAACAGCAGGAGATATCATCGTTATTCCAAATGATCCTACGAATGGCGGAAGAGCCCTTTTGTTGCTGCACAATAACGACCTGATTGCTCTACAGGATCCAGACAGTCTGAGTCCTACGGTCAGGGACATTGTTGAAAACCCTCTTGGACTAAGATTTAACGAAGTTGATGCGGGTTTCATACCTCGAGTCTTCAAGGACGATCCCAGAGTGGCTGGGGCAGTTATTAACACCAACTATGCACTCACCATCGGGCTGAACACACTGGAAGATGCAGAGTTTGCAGAGGGAGCAGAGTCTCCTTACTCGAATCTCATAGTTGTCAGGATCCAGGATAGAGAGAAGCAGTGGGTCAAAGACTTGCTGGACGTGCTTCAAACGGATGAAGTCCGGCAGTTCATTATTGCCACTTATGGTGGTGCTGTAGTTCCGACGTTCTGAAGGGTGTTTGGCATTGAGTCTATTGGAAGTTAAGAACCTGTGTGTTTCCTTTAGCGCCAAGGGGAAGGAATTTGCTGTTCTTGACAACGTCGAACTCTCGGTTGAGCAAGGGAGCATCATGGGGATTGCAGGCGTGTCCGGAGCTGGAAAGACCACATTGCTCCGGACTCTGAATCTCCTTCAGAGGCCTGCTTCAGGAAAGATAGCCTTCGATGGCGTCGACATTATGTCTGTTTCTCAAGAAGAGCTCCGTGTTCTCAGGAGGCGGATCGGTGTGATTTTCCAGAGTTACAATCTCTTCAGAAACAAGACAGTTGCCAGGAATATTGCCTTCCCCGTGATCATTGAGGGTGTGAACAAGAAGAAAGCACTCGAAAAGGCTCGGGAGATTGCAGAGGAGCTGGAACTTATACATCGATTGGGATCGTATCCATCTCAACTCTCCGGTGGCGAACAACAGAGGGTGTCGATAGCAAGAGCACTAATAACAAATCCCAGGATGATTCTCCTGGACGAACCGACGTCTGCGCTGGATCCTTTTCTCACGTCGAGAATCCTTCGCCTGGTCAAGCGGGTCAACTCTGTTCATGGCGTGACAGTCATCATTGTAACTCATGACATGAGTGTAATAAAACGTGTATGTGACCAGATTGCTTACCTGGAAAAAGGGAAGATGGTTTTCTGCGGTCCTACTCATGACTACTTTTCCGAGTACTACCTGTCGGTTTCTCACGACGATCACGCGGCAGAACAGTTGGAAAAGGCAAAGAAGATTCTCGCTGAAAACGGCGGAAACAAACTGGTGAGATTGGTTTTCTGGGGAGAAGCTGCGGGCGAACCTATTCTATGGAAGTGTTCGAAAGGTCTCGATGTTTCAGTAAACATCCTCTATGGTGAGATAGAGGAGTTCAAGCACGGACCTTTCGGGACTCTCTTGGTAGCTACCTGTGGAAAAGACAGTGCCGAATTTCTGAGGAGGCTTTCAGGGAATGTCTACAAAATGGAGGTGCTGACGTAGTGATTTCGGAACTCACCAGAGCTACACTGGAGAGTCTATATATGATTTTCGCCTCCGGCCTGCTCAGTATACTGCTGGGAATGCCACTGGGAATCATCCTTTACACCTGCGCAGGTTCGAAGAGACTGGCCTCCGTCTACAGGGTGATGGATGTTTCTGTGAACATCTTCAGGTCGGTTCCTTTCATAATTCTTATTCTCCTGCTCATTCCTGTCACGAGACGAGTCACGGGTACGATTATAGGACCGAATGCAGCTATTTTTAACCTTACCGTTGCTGCAGTACCTTTCTTTGGCAGACTCACGGAGAATGCCTTGAACACTCTTCCGAGGGGTGTATCAGATTCAGCTCAGGCAATGGGGGTTACTTATCGGCAGTTTGTGTTCATGGTGCTTGTACCTGAGACTTTGCCCGATCACATACTAAATGCAAGTGTACTATTGATTAACCTCGTTACCTACACTGCTATTGCAGGAGCTGTCGGAGCAGGAGGACTTGGACAACTGGCCATCAACTACGGATACTACAGGTTTCAGTGGAATGTAGTACTATACTCGGTAATCATACTAGTTCTGATCAGTCAGGGGATTCAACTTCTGGGCACATCTCTTTCCAGAATGCTCAGGAAATGAGTGATTTCGGATTCTCAGGACTGTGTCTCTTCAAGTTTCTTGAATACAGACTCCCTCAAACGACTGTCCATTTCTACATAGGCATTTATTTCTGAAGAGAGTTTGATGAGCAGATAGTACCAGTAGATCCCGAAGGTGATCAGGGCCAGTAGAATGAAGAGTCCAATACTGCGCTTTTGAACCTTCCTGATATCTTCGAACACGACTCTTCCCAGCAAGAAGGGATAAACTTTGCCCTTCATGTCCTGAAGGTTGTCTGATACCGAAAAGACTCCGTGCAGGTATGCCGCAAGGAAGATAAATGCAAGGATAAAGAGAAGAATCGCATAAGCTCCGGTAAGAAGACCTATCACATAGAAGACAACATAGAGCCAATAAGACCATACGGGCAACTGCATGCCCGAGAGTCTTGAACTGAAGAGATCAATGACGTCAACTTTGTCCCGATCGATTACTCTGCGCCCCAGACTTGTCATGATGATACGGGTATTATCGATATTTGTCTTCAACACGGATGACCACTGGTACATAACCACAAGCTGCAGAATACCGGAAACCAACCCCATAAGGCCGCCAAGTATCATGATGACACCGGCACCAGTCATCGCATCGAAATCGTACCAGAAAGCAGCTTCCGCTGCCGCAACAGCACCGATCATCGCAAAGAGAGTCCCGAGCACTCCAAGAACTACTGCTGCTACAGCCATACCATTACTAATGCGCTTCTCCTTGATGAGACTCGCCAGCATTCCCTTCATCCCCTGTTTCCCGTATATATTAGCATAATCGAGTCATAGAACAATTCCCGGTCAAGGGTCTTCACCTGAAGTCTAAGGGTTGGCTACTTCAATGAGTTCGTAGCTTGTGGAGCCTATGCCTATCTTCTCAGCATGCTCAAGCTGAGGCTTCCAGGAGATTCCCGGGTGAGCCTTTTCAAAGGGGTCATAATCGGTCCTGTCCAGAACAAGGTCGATGCACGCCTTGTCCAGTGCAACTGGATCCAGGGAAGCTG
>PWXG01000143.1 GCA_003561215.1 Thermotogales bacterium | reverse complement strand
TGCAGGAACAGCGGGAGCGCCGGTGACAACTGTGAAGACGCCACAGTCATCGACTACAACCTATCCGATTTTGTTCATCAGTTCCAGATCAATTGCCTCGAAACTCCCTGCTTGTTGTGTGCAACGATCCATCCCGGGCGAATCCACGCGTATGTGGCCCGTAACTACCGCGACCGGGAACGCCGGGAGAATAGGCCGATCGTCGTTCCGGTGATCATCTGTTCGCTGGCCCAAGAGCAGGGAAAGCAGTACACGAAACGACTGTTGCCCGAGTTCCTTACTCCTCGCAGCGTAATCCGGCTCGATCACCTCCTTGAGGCGGCGGCGCTGCCGGCAGAAGAACGCACAGCAGACCGGGTATGCGAGATTCTCGGCTGCATTGATCCAAGGACCGCCCGCAGGCGGCTTGCCGCCCTCAACGGCGCGATCAATCACGTGACGCTGGAGCTTTCCTACCGCCGGGCATCCACACCGGAGCTTGGAGCACTGCCGGCAAACGATCCGGACACTGCGCCGTTAGATCACCTGCAGATGCTCTACCAGGGCGAACAGGAAGCGCAAGATCGAGCCGGCAGAGCGGCAGCGCCGCTTGCCACACTCGCGGCGTTTCTGCAGGCGGCGATGCGGAAACTACCGCAGAAAAAACCATCGAGTTGTGTCTCGCTCTCAGGCTGTCCGCCGTGATAGAGCTGCTGATCACAGGAGGAACACGCATGAACACAGAAGATTGGAGGCACCTCGATGAGAAACACCTCGAAGCCTGGCAACAGCGCCTAGAGCTGGTTGAGACACTGCTCGACGAGCGCATCCACGAGAGCGAGCAAGCCGAGATCCGCCGCGCCTATATCCGGCAGCACGGCGTAACCGAGCGTACAATCCGCAATTACCTCGGGCGCTACCGCGAGCGGGGAGCCGAGGGGCTGTTGCTCCATCGCCGGCATGCGAAAAGCCACTCTCCCCGCGTTCATGAAGCGGCGCTACGAGAGCGGATCCTCGCGCTCGTGGAAGAACACCCGCGCCGCACCGTGCCGCAGATGCGGCGGATGCTCACCAGGGACCCTGAGTACCACGATGCAATCGCAGGCGTCTCAGACCGCTCAATTTACCGCTTTCTTGCCGAGCAGGGGCTCACCCAGAAGCAGCGTGCCGCCAAGGCGATTGATCCCGGAAGGCGATCGTGCCGGCAGTTTGAGGCGGCCGCCTCGATGGAGCTCGTGCAAGGTGATGCTCGCGACGGTATCTGGCTTCCCGATGCTGAGGATCCCGAGAAGGCGAAAAAGACCTACCTCTTCGGCTGGGTGGATGACTACTCGCGCAAGATCCTCTTTGCCCGCTACTACTGGGATGAAAAACTTCCCCGCATGGAGGACTCGTTCAAGACGATGATCCTGCGCTGGGGGATCCCCAAAAAAGCTTATCTCGACAGCGGAAGCGTTTATATCGCCGGCCAGTTCGCCTTCGTGCTCTCAAAGCTGAAAACCCGCAAGATTCACCACCGGCCCTACCAGGCGTGGTGTAAAGGGAAAATTGAGATTGTAATGAAAATACTCAAAAACGAGTTCCAATCGGAAGCCGAGCGAGCGGGGTTCCACACCCTCGAGGAACTCAACACCGCCCTGTGGGCCTGGATTGAGGTGGAGTACAACCGCCGCAATCATTCGGCCACCGGCGAGCCTCCCGATACCCGTTTTGCCGCGGGGCTCTCAAGCGATCACCGCAGAATCGAGGACCTGCGGTGGTTTGAATCGCTGTTTCTCGTTCGCGACACTCGCAGTGTACACAAGTACGGCACCGTCAAGATTGAGGGCAAAGAGCACCGCACCAAAGCCCTTCACGGCGCGGTAATCGAGGTGCGCTAAACCCCTTCGACCTCTCGGCCGTCTGGCGCCATGAGGGCGACACGTGCGTTAAAACGCTCCCGGTGCATACCCTCAACAATCCCGCGGCCGAGCGCTTGCCCGAAGAGCGCCAGACGCCCGCATCTTAGGTTTCCAAGGCCGCCGCAGCGTTCTTTAGCGAACTGCGTGAACGCCATGCGAAGCTGCGCAGCGCACAGACCGCACCGCGATACAGCAAACTCACCCACGGAGGAGGATCATGAAAGAGGCAATCCTCAACCATTACGGATTCTCGCGCCTTCCCTTCGGCAAGGACATCGCAGTCAAAGAGGTGTTCCCCACCGCTTCGGCAAGCGAAGCGGCATCAATGCTCGAGCTCGGCCTTGAGACCGAGGACATCATGGTGCTCACCGGACCGATCGGTTGCGGCAAGTCCCTGGTGCTCCGTGCCGCCACCGGTCGCTTCGATACCAACGCTTACCAGGTGATCTATCTGCGCGGCGCTATCGGCACCCCGGCGGAGCTGTTGAAGCTCATCCTGCAAGGGATGAAGATCGACCCGCCGTATTCGGCAACAAAGGCAAAACCAGTGTTCTACGACGCGGTGGCCGAGGCGAAGCGAAAGCCGGTGGTCGTAATCGACGATGCCCAAGATACCGCCACTGAAGCACTGCTGGCGCTGAAGACGATGACGAACTTCGACGGCGATTCGGCAAACCGGATCACCTTTATCCTCGCCGGGCAACCGGAACTCGCGACGACGTTGCAGTTTGCCCACTTCGAGGCATTGCGGGCAAGGATTCGCCTCTCTTACGCGCTCGCTGCGATGAGCTTGGAGGAGACGATTGCCTACATCGATCACGGCCTTGCGATTGTGCAGTATACCGGCTCGCTGTTCTCCGACAACGCGAAGATAGAAATCTTCCACCGAACCGGCGGCATCGCCCGGGCTGTCAACTCACTGTGCTACCGCGCGATCCTCGCCGGAGCGATTGAGCAGAAACAGGTCATCGATGCCGCCGATATCCCTCTGGAGGTCGGATGAGTTCGCCCC
The DNA here is from genome assembly GCA_003561215.1 of Thermotogales bacterium. Lineage (GTDB taxonomy): Bacteria > Thermotogota > Thermotogae > Petrotogales > Kosmotogaceae > UBA9910. The sequence continues at coordinate 246 of PWXG01000143.1, read as the reverse complement.
GCCGCTTTCCCCGCTCCGCCGGCGGTACTTCCAGCGGTTATCCGACGGACGTTCCGCCTGGCGGCGTTCGGAAACTATCCGTGACAGGGCGCGGAAAAACTGTCTGGCCGGTAACAGCCTAATTCTCCGATCTCCTTGCCGGTCACGTGGCGGCAGAAGAAGAGAAGGGCTGCAAGGGCTTGATTCTGTGTCGAGGCGGAAACATTCGGCCGTACAGCAAGGCCGGTCAAGAACTGATTTATCTCT
>PWXG01000041.1 GCA_003561215.1 Thermotogales bacterium | reverse complement strand
AGTATTGATATAAGTATACATATATACAGATACATATGTCAAGACAACAAGAGAAAGCTGAATGGTCGGAGGTCATGGCCGAGGGCATCAGCATGCTGTGCCCTTCAAGACCGTGTGAATAAGACCGGTTGGAGAAGTCTGGTGGGATGACCACAGTATAGTGTGGAAAGTAGCGGTCAATTAAGAACAGTGAATGGTGAATAGTCGAATAACAAGTCGCAGAAAAGGTTCAAGGAGCATGTAGAGCGATGAGAATGCAGTCCAAATAGCAAACCACGTGCGTGAGTTCCGCCTGTCGACATCCGATGAAAACCTTGAGAGCAGCAGATTGGCAGTTTTGCCGACTTGACAGTTTCGCAGATTAGCGAAAGAGTAAACAAATAGAGCTGTTGTGGTGGTTCGCTTTGAAGACTGGGCGAGAAAACCCACATAGGAGAAAGCCTTTAACAAGAAATGGTGTCTCTGCTGTATAGAGGATTGACTCCCATCATTGGGAGGGGCAGTGGTTTGTGCCGGGTGGGTGGTTTCAACTGCTTGTTGTTAGTCGACAGTTAACCAGACCTGGGTTCGTCACTGTCTGCACTATTCTGCCATCGACTAAACTGGCTAATCTGCCGCAATAATCCTCTTCACAGCCCAAATCTGGCTGTTACGCTTCTCGCGAGTGTGTGCCGCGATCCGCCTCATATCTCGTTGAGTTTACCTACGTTTATCTGTTATAACCATTGTTGAGTTCATTGTCATGTGGTGTAGTATTGAATGAGTCTAGACTGTTTCAATGACGTGAGAAATCGAAAAATTCAAACTTCTGATGTTGTGCCTATGTTCACCTCTTTGGATATCAGACTCTATTAAGGTCTTTTTGCCTGTACGGGGAGGTTCATAATCCGAAATCTCCATCATAGGCTGGGTTACCGGCGAATCACATCTGTCGGAAAACAGCGGGTGGAGCTTATGTGGCTCTTCTGCAACAGCGCAACCAGAAGATGATCAGGACAAAGTGACAATGTGGAGGGGATACTATCAATGCTCGTCAGTTCTTCCTAATAGCATTCATTGTGATTTTCAGTGGTCTTACCGTAATGCGCTTCTATTTCAGGATCATAACTGGTGATATTCGTACCGGTCCATCCAGCAAGAAAGAAGGTCTTTCTACAATCGTTACACGAGTTGCGTTTGGTGTAGTTCTTTTCTTTGCTGTTGCGCTATATATTGGCTTCCCCGATAGAGCCACCTGGACATATATAGCTTTGCCTCTATACTTGCGGGTTATTGGCGTATTCCTTGGCTTTGGCGCGTTGTTTGGCATATACGCGGTACACAAGGAGCTTGGTAAGTACTTCTCAAGCAGTCTTGTCATAAAGAAGGATCATAAACTCGTAAAAGCTGGGCCTTATCGTTTTGTGCGTCACCCGATGTATACTTCATACTTCATGCTGTTCGTTGCTGCATTCCTTGTTTCCGAAAACTGGTTGCTTGGAGGCTCTGGGATGGCGATAATAGCTACTCTCATGACGCTTCGAATCGGAAAGGAAGAGTCGATTCTTCTGGAACACTTCGGCAAAGAATACGAGCAATATCGCCAGACAACAGGCATGTTCCTTCCTATGACACACAGATTAGCTACTAGAAAGAGGGAGAAGGAGGAAAGAATTGTACCTTGAAACGAATCCTCCTTATAAACCCTGTCACCTCAGCGTTCTCAATGCTGCTATTTCCTCCACTCGCATTAGCAGTGCAGGCAGGTGCTATTCCTGAAACCTATGAAGTATCGATTATTGACGAGAATATTGCCCCTATAAGTTTTGATGCAGATCTTGTTGGGATAACTGCAAACACATACTCGATTCGCAGGGCATATGAGATAAGTCAGGCGTTCAGAGACAAAGGAATTCCTGTAGTGCTTGGTGGTAACCATCCGTCGATTCTTCCCAACGAGGCAGCGGCATACGCCGACTCTGTCGTAATCGGCGATGGAGAGAAGGTGTGGCCTGAGTTGCTGAAGGATTTTGAGAAGGGAGAACTGAAGAAGTTCTATCGTCCGGAAAGATACTACTTTGACCTGAAGTTGCTTCCAAGACGAGATCTGTTCTCAAAGCATTACAGGTTCAACTCTCTCGAAACAGTCAGGGGATGTCCTTTCGACTGCGATTTCTGTTCTGTTACTCGCTTTCATGGTGCATTATGTCGTTCAAAAGCTCTGGAGACTGTCGAACAGGAACTTGAGAAGCTTCAAGGAAAAGCTCTCTTTCTCGTTGACGACAATTTCATAGGTCCCGGCAGTCCAGCAAAACATGACGCTCAGGAAATACTCACTTTGTTCAGGCGGTATAATATTCGATGGATGGGTCAAGCCTCCATAGATATTGCAGACAACCCTGATCTCCTCCGCATGGCACGCGATAGTGGCTGCATATTTCTGTTCATAGGCTTCGAGTCCCTGAATCCCGAAGTGCTGAGATCTCTTAACAAGAGGCTGAACTACCAGAGAGGAGTATCGTTCTACAAAGAAGTAATAAGACGAATTCACGAACACGGCATAAGCGTAATGGGGTCGTTCATTATTGGAAATGATTTCGACTCCAGCGACAGCATCAGGATGCTCAAGGACTTTGTAATCGAGAGTCAGATAGATATCCCCAATATTACTCACCTGACACCTTACCCGGGAACAAGAGTGTACGAAAAACTGAAAGCAGAAAGACGATTGTTCGATGAGCAATTCTGGCTCCAGAAGCCTTTCCCTCTTTTCACATTCAGGCCAACAAGAATGACGCTTGCTGAACTCGAAGATGCAACTCTGGATCTCGTTGACTCCTTTTCCGGTCTGTATGCATCCACGAGAAGCTTCTTCAATACCCTAAAGCATACACGATCAATTCGCACTGCTTCTTATTCGGTAGCCACAAGTAACCTTAGCTCCAGAATTATGAAACAGCAGCTTCAGTCTTGTCACATATTTCAGACCGAAACAGTCTCCCCTTAACCAAACACTGCTCGAAAGACTGTCAGAGAATAGTGAACAAGTGATTAGTGAAGATAAGAGCAGGTTTAAAAAGCAGCTAGAGGGTGCAAGGGCAGGTAGAGTTGAAGATCAAGAGCGGTTACAGGTTGTAAAGGATCGGGTTGGAAAATCAGGTTTGAGGACAGGT
>PWXG01000222.1 GCA_003561215.1 Thermotogales bacterium | reverse complement strand
TGGACTTCTTCTCGCGCAAACTCTCCGGCGACCTGAAGCGAAAGCGCAAGGAGTTCAGCCCCGGCGCTATTGAGGCGATGCTCGCCTACTCGTGGCCGGGCAATATCCGTGAGCTGCAGAACGTGGTGGAGCGCGGTGTGCTGCTTTCAGACGGCGCTTTAATAACGGTGCACGATCTGGGGCTGCCCGAGGCGGCCGGGGCGCCGGAGCAGGCGAGTTACGCCGGCGGCATAGAGCTTCCGCGCGGCGGGGCCGATCTGAAGGAGGTGGAACGCAGCCTGGTACTGCAGGCGCTCGAGCGCAGCGACTGGGTGCAGAAAGACGCCGCGCTGCTGCTGGGCCTTTCAACGCGGGTGCTCAACCACAAAATCCGGCGCTTCGGCATTCGCCACCCCCGCTGGCGCCGCAACGCCTGACCGCGCTCAGAGCGCGGTTTTTTTTACCCCTTGAGTTACATAACTGTAATTGCGTCCAGTGTCGAACTCGTTCCTGTATGCCGCAGCTCCGCACCCGCGCCGTGTGCACAGCGCGCGCGGTGCGCTAACTCCGCTCCGGGCGGAGAAATAGGCGCTGTTCAGCCGTACGGGGCAGACTGGCACACAAATTGCGAATCAGCCGGCAGACTTAGTGAACCGGGAGGCAGTTATGCAACAGCTCAAGAATAGCTCTAAAAGTATGTACACTGCTCGTCGCAATGAACGCCGGTGCGCCGGCGCAGTGCTCAAAGCGGCGGTTGTGATCGGGGTGTTGGCGGCAACCGCTCTTGCGGCCTGCGACCTGCCGGTGGGCGAAGTGCGCGAGAATCCCGAAGACCGGGGCGCGTTGCGGGTTTCAATTCAGCAGGCCGGCAGCGAGACAGCCGGCGGGCTCGGCGCGCTTGCGGCGAGCTCCGGTGTAGACATGGAGCCCGCCGCCTACCGCATCAGCGGCAGCGGACCTTCAGACGCAAGCTTCGAGACCTGGAGCAACGGCGGAACAAAAGACATCGGCGACTTGCGAACCGGGGAGTGGCTGGTTGCGGTCTCGGCGTTCAATGCCGATGAGCACGAGATTGGCTACGGCAGCGAGACGGTGGAGATCAGCGGCGCCGAGCTCGCCACTGTGAGTATTGTGGTGCGAGCGCTCAGCGGTACCGGGTCGCTGTCGCTGTCGGTGATCTGGGACGGCGAAGAGCTCGCCGAGCCGAGTATCGCGGCGCAGCTTATTGCTCCGGCCGGTGAATCACGGGAGCTGGAGTTTGAGATCACCGCTCCCGGCGCGGCCGAGTTCTCCGGCAGCGAGATAGATTCCGGCTACTATACGCTTATCCTGCAGCTCCTCGACGGCGGCGAGATTGTAGCGGGCGCGGCCGATACGGTGCGTATCGTTAAAGACGGGCATACCGAGGGCGCGTTCAGTTTTGAGGATCTCAACCATCCCACCGGCGAGGTGGACATCAGCGTCATTTCCGACTTGGATGACCCGCTGGAGGTAGAGATCAACGCAGAGCACACAACAATCGCGCGCGGCGAGAGCATGACCGCGGACGCCTGGGTTGAGAACGCAGGCGATGCCGAGATTGAGTACAACTGGTATCTCAACGGCGCGCCGGCCGGAACCAATGCATCGGTGAGCGTAGGAGCCGACCTCTCACCGGGAAGCTACCGGCTGGATATAGTGGTACGCACTGCAGACGGGCGGCGCTCAGGGTCGGCAACGCATAGCTTCACCGTGGAGTAGCGGCGGCCATGCGTAAGGCGATTGAGTGGGTGGTGCGCCGAGGGGTTCCCTCGGCGCGCCCGGCCTGCGCCTGCGGTGCGCCGAGGAGCGCAAACCCAACCGTGCTGCTGCGCGCTGTGCTGCCGGCGGTGCTGCTCGTGCTGAGCGCAGCAGCCTGCCAACAGGCGCTGGAGACCCGCGGCGGCGAGGGGTCGTTATCGCTGGGTGTTGCCGCAGTTGCCGCCAAGAGCGTTGCCGATGCGCCGCAGCTGGAGCCCGAGCGCTACGTATTCAGCGGAAGCGGTCCGCGCGGGGCGGAGTTCTCTGTTGTAACCACCGACGAAACGCAGACGGTCAGCGCCTTGGCCGCCGGGGAGTGGACGGTGCGGGCGGAAGGGCTGAACGCAGACGGCGAGCCCGTACTGGCCGGCGAGGCGGCGGTCACGATAGAGCCGTATGAGCAAACCGCGCTCGAGCTGGTACTTGAGCTTGTAGACGGCACGGGGGACCTGCGCGTGACAGCCGAGTGGAACCCCGAGCACACCCTCAGCGCCGAGGTCAGGGCTACCGTTACCAATGCCGATGACGAGGCGACGACACACGTGCTCAACGTGCGGGCCGACGGCTTGGGCGAGCGCGTGATTACCGGCCTTTCAACCGGCAGCTACCGCGTGTCGGTGCAGCTGTATGACGGCGATGAGCCCATCGGCGGAAGTGCTCACACGGTGCGGGTTGTAAACCAAAGCGTTGTCAGTGTCGGCGCAGAGCTCACCGCGCTGAACAAAGTCGGCAAGCTCATCGAAGTCCGCGGTGAGAGCTTCACAATCGGCTGGGACCCGCCTGAGGAGACCGCTCCAGACAGCTACCGCGTGTACTACCGCACCCGCGGCGAGTACCACTGGGCACTGCTCAGCGAGGCGGAGGGGCAGTCGAGCCCGCGCTTCACCGTGACCGCCGAGCTTCTGGACTACGGGACCTATGAGCTCGCGGTGAGCTCTATGACGGGGGGGCAGGAATCGCAGATGCACAGCTCAATGTGCGACGAAGCGCAGCCGGGCAGCGGGTGGTACGTGCAGTGGTCGGCGGAGTAGGACACAGATGAAACGCATTAAGCGCATGAGAATAGGTGCAGCCATACCGGCAGCCGTGGTGTTCTGTGTTGCGCTGGCGGCCGTGCTTGCCGGCTGTGAGCTGGGGCTGCTGCACGCGTTGAACAGTATTCAATCCGAGCAGGCAGACAGCGGTGCATACGCAGCAAGTGCGGAAACCGGCTCGCTGCGGATATCCTTCGGTTCTGCCCAGGACTTTGGCTTTACCGAGGGGCTGAGCGTCGCGGAGAACAACGCTGCAGCTGCGGTGAGCACCTTGGGGTGGGTAGGGGCAACGCCAACGTAGCACCTGGTTTGGTACGCGGCCTGCCGATCGCGCTGCAGCCGCCCCCGCGGCCGGGAATACTGGAGCTTCACGTGAGCTGGCCTG
>PWXG01000135.1 GCA_003561215.1 Thermotogales bacterium | reverse complement strand
GATTGTGGCCAACAACTGCATAGAGACATCAACACAGTATCTCTGCTCATCTATCATCGATATTACCGAGCTCAACTGGCCGCGCGCGGTTTTCAACAGCCTTAACGCTCTTTCATGTTTCTGGTGCCTCTCCTGGTCCTCATCAATCACTCTCTTCTCCTTCAATCCTGTTCACCTCATAGCCTGTTTGTCTGATAACCTCGATTATCCTGTCGGGTGCCAGACCAACTCCAGAAAGCAACGCGGTTCCAGCATCGAGATCAACCGAAACGTTTCTCACTCCCTCCAGGTCTGTCAGTTGCCTTTCAACTCGCTTTCTGCAGTGCTCACACGTCATGCCGTCAATCCAGACTTTCACGTGATCCACCTCCTAGATCCTTGCATTCCTGAGCCTCAGTGCGTTAAGAACAACCGAAACACTTGAAAACGCCATTGCTGCACCTGCAATCATTGGATTAAGCCTGATGCCAAAGGTGGTGTAGAGAACACCCGCTGCAACAGGAATACCCAACGTGTTGTAGAAGAAGGCCCAGAAAAGATTCTGCTTGATGTTCCTCAGGGTCGCCCGTGAGAGCCTTATGCTCTTTGTCACATCCGCCAGGTCGCTTTTCATCAACACAACGTCAGAGCTCTCAACAGCAATATCTGTCCCTGATCCTATTGCAATGCCTACATCTGCTTCCGCCAGTGCTGGGGAGTCGTTTATTCCGTCACCGACCATGGCCACAGTCTTTCCCTCTGATCTGAGCTTCTTAACAAGTGCGATCTTGTCTTCAGGCAAAACCTCAGAAACAATATGCTCGATTCCCAGCTTCTTGCCAACAGCTTGAGCAACTGTCTCATTGTCTCCTGTCAACAAGTACACTTCAATGCCCATGTTGATCAGGTCCTTGATCGCATCCTTTGAAGTCTCCTTTATCCTGTCAGCAAGCGCGAGTATACCAGCTATCTTCTCATCGACCTGAAGAAGCAAAGTTGTCTTGCCAGCTCTATTCAGTTCTGAGAGCTTCTCTGAAATTCCCGCATCGTCCGGGGTTATGAGTCGGGTATTCCCCATCTTGACCAGCTTTCCATTGACAAAACCGGATATTCCCTTTCCAGCCTGAACATGGTATTCAGAAACCTCCGTACTTGAGGTATCTTCCATCGCCTCCACTATTGCCCTGTCAAGAGGGTGAGAACTCTTCAAAGCTAGTGCTCCGGCATAGGAAATGACCTGCTCATGCTTGAACCCATCCCATGGCACCACGTCGGTAAGTGAAGGTCTTCCTATGGTCACAGTTCCTGTCTTATCCAGAACCACCGTTTTCGCCTTGTGAGTTATCTCCAGAGACTCGGCATTCCTGAAGAGTATCCCATTTTCTGCTCCCTTGCCAGTACCGACCATGATAGCCATCGGTGTGGCAAGTCCAAGAGCACATGGACAAGCGATCACAAGAACGGCAATCGTCATCGTAGTTGAAAACAGTGTCCCATAACCAAGTAGCATCCATGTAACGAAGGTCACCCCGGCAACGACGAGCACAAAATGCACGAAATGACCACTGATAATATCTGCAATTCGTGCAATCGGAGCCTTTGAAGACTGGGCTTCTTCAACAAGTCTGATTATCCTTGCAAGTGCCGTTTGACTACCCACTGCGGTTGCTTCTAACTCAATAGGAGCAGACTCGTTAACTGTTCCCCCCACCACCTTTGATCCTTTCTTCACATCGACTGGTATGGACTCACCAGTGATCATCGATTGATTGACAGAACTCTCTCCTGAGGTGACTTTTCCATCCACCGGCACCGCCATGCCCGCTTTCTCGAGAACGACATCGCCGACTTCTACGTCAGCAACAGGAATATCAACAAAACTACTACCTCGTTTCACAAGTGCGTACTTTGGTGACAGATCCAGCAGTTTTCTTATCGCCTCAGATGTTCTTCCCCTGCTTATATTCTCAAATAGCTTACCGAGCAATATGAGAGCAATTAGAACGCCCGCTACTTCATAATAGAGGTCCATAGCATATTCTGGGTAACCTCTCAGGATCTGGATTGTGGCAAAAACACCGTAGATAACAGCGGCTCCTGTTCCAAGTCCGACCAGCGTATCCATGTTCGGTGAACCTTTGAACAGACCGGGAATACCCTTCAGGTAGAAGTCTCGTCCAGCTACCAGTATCGGTACTGTCAGGACAAGCTGCAAGAATGCGTAGTTCAGAGGACTCATGTGGGGTGAGAAGACTGCAGGGAGCGGAACCCCCATCATCGGAGCCATCGCAACGAACAGAAGTGGAACAGCAAAAACCGCGGACACAATAAAACGGTTCCTGTATAAGGTTATCTCCTTTTCTCTCGCATATCGTCTTTCGTCCTGAGAAACCTCAGACGTCAGCCTGGCTTCATAGCCCGCTCTTTTCACTGCTTCCTTCATTGCTGCCAGTCGGACACGCTCTGGTGCATATTCAACTTTTGCCGTATCACTTGAAAGACTAACAACAGCAGACTGCACTCCATCTATGTTTCTCAGGGCCTTCTCCACTGCGGCTACACATGCAGAACATGTCATCCCGCTGATTTCCAGGACAATTGACTTCGTGTTGTTTTCCTGTTCTAGTCCATACCCTGTCTTCTTGATGCTCTCAACAAGCTCTTTCTCATCGAACTCGTCTGAAACCGATACCTTCAGAGTATCTGAAGCCAGACTCACGGAAGCTTCTAGGACTCCCGGAACTTTCAGAGACGTCTTTTCCACTGCATTAACACATGCTGCACATGTCATTCCCGATACTCTGTATTGTTTTTCGCTCATAAGCTTCGCTCCTACAGACCCCCCTATAGGGGGTTATGTTTTCATTATACCATGTTTTTTATCGGATAATAGAGATTATCTATAGTTTTTCGGATAGCACGTAGAATATTTCGCCCTTGTCTTGACACCATTAACATACACCAGGGCAGAACGATGTTCTGCCCCTACGTTACTGTGGGAAAGGGTTTACGCGTTTTTAGGGTAGGGGCACAATTCTTTGTACCCTTCGTTTTTCACCATCCGTGTGTCGGGGTTAGAATCCCACGGGGACTGAACCGTTTTTCGCACCAAGGGCGCTAGCCCAGAAAAACGGATCTGTCCCCTTCGTTTGCAATAGTTTCTGTCCCGCTCTCTCGGTCTTTATTCATCGCAAGCCGCAGGCTG
>PWXG01000104.1 GCA_003561215.1 Thermotogales bacterium | reverse complement strand
TTGACGAAGATGCTCGTAACAGGGCCATTCCTTCAGACCTGAGGCATCAAAAAACCTTTGTTGCAGTTGAGCAAGACAGGGCACTTGGTTTTATCACGTTGTTCTTTGCTGAGGGCAGGCTCAACATTGGCTGGTTGGCAGTGAGGCGTGACTATCGTGGTAAGGGAATCGGTAGTGCTCTTCTCAAGCTCTCAGAGGAGTTTGGGCGAAGACATGGCGTAGAAGAAATCGCGACTTATACGCTGGGAGACGCGGTTGAATACGAGCCGTACGAAGCGACTCGAAGATTCTATTTCAGACAGGGTTTTGAGGTCTACCAGAGGAACACTACAGATAACCCCAGTTGTCCTGAAGAGATCAGGATCAAGAAGAAGATCGCAGGGGATCTATGAGTATGATGTGGGGCGTGGCAGCTCTATGAGCCCTCTCCTTTATGTCTTTTCTGGACTGCCGGCGACTGGAAAGACTATTCTTTCACAAGAACTTGCGAAATACCTTAATTCGGTCTACTTGCGAATAGATACAGTCGAACAGGCTTTGAGAGATCTATGCTCAATCACTGTTCAGGGAGAAGGGTATCGACTTTCTTACAGGGTTGCTGCGGACAACCTCAAGCTGGGCATGAGCGTTGTTGCAGATTCCTGCAATCCGATAGAGTTAACGAGAGGAGAGTGGGAAAGCGTAGCGAAAGACTCGAATGCGAACTATGTCAATATCGAGATCATTTGTTCAGATGAAAATGAACACAAAAGAAGAGCGAATTACAGGATTTCTACAGTGGATGGACTAAGGCTACCAACATGGGCTGAGATAGAAGATCGCGAGTACCACGAATGGTGTTCAGACAGGATCGTGATCGACACTGCAGGTAGAACTGAGAGAGAATCATTTGATGAGTTAGTTTCGAAGCTCCACATAATGAAAGCTCTTCCATCGGCTGTCAAGGAGAAACGATGACGGTTAGAAGAGCACATATTGGTGACATCGATGCGATTGCTGAAGTTGACCATCTGGCAGGAATTGATGAAGAGAGGACACGGTTCATAAGGAAGTCTCTGGAGAAAGAATCTGTCTATGTCGCCATTGAAGAAGATAGGATAAATGGTTACTGCATATTCGATCATTCATTCTTTTCCAGAGGGTTCATATCGTTGCTGATAGTTCATCCTGAGCATCGACGAAGAGGTATAGGTCTAGAGCTTGTGAGATTTGTAGAAAGCCTCTGTGAATCTGAAAGACTCTTCACATCAACAAATCAGTCGAATAAGCCGATGCAGAGCCTTCTTAGGAAAATGGGGTATAAACGTAGCGGGGTTGTCGATGACCTCGATCCCGGGGATCCGGAGGTTTTCTTCAGCAAGAAAGTGAAGTAAAGATGCTGATCGGCAGGAACAGCCGAGAAGCATGTCTGGCAGAATTCTCCAGAGAGGCGAGTGCCCAGAAACGGGGCAGAAGCGAAACAGCCAGGAACATGCTGCTCGAACGGCCGAGTTCTTGCCATGAGACGGTCAAGGGTGAAGTCAACCCGTGATGCAGAGAGCTCACAATAGAGAGTTGCGGTATCAAGAACCTACCGAAAACGTAGAAGGATCAACAATATCACCTGAAAGAAGATGGGATTATGAGTATTTCCAGATCGTTCAATATTCACGAATTGGCTTCACTATATGGTGCCGATGCAGGAGATTTTCGAGTTGCCGAAAAGCCTGGGAACTACAACTAGACCTACCAATTTGAAAGAGCAGGAGAACTATTCATTCTCCGTGTAAGCCCCTTGGAAGAAAACGCTCTCGCTTTGCGAAGAAGCATGGAGTTGTATCTCGCTGAACATTTTCATCTGGGATCTCCAGTCGTTGAGCCCGTAATGTCAAACAACCGGAGCCTTGTAGAAGAGATAACCGCTCATAATGGTTCTAGAGACTGTGTGACTGTTACCAGGAGAGCCAGCGGAGAAACTCATGACCTTCTTGCACGAGATACACTTCCCACAGGAGCCTTCTTAGAGATCGGCAAGAGCCTGGCAGTTCTGCACGATCATGCAAGGTAATTGGTGATTATATTCTGCAAGAAGCACACAAGAAACACAAGAACTGACGCAATCAACAAGACTCTCACCAATCTTGCTTTCACCTTTCCTCCTTTCCTTACAAGTCTTGAGTAACATCTTCAACTACGAAATTGTCTATGATCTGGTACTCAAACATAACTCCAACTTCAGACTAGAAATCCGCAATGATTTTCTACGACAGCAAGCTTAACAGTTACCTTCAGCAGTCTTTTTCACATTGTCATAAGGCTGCCGAGCTTTATTCAGGTGGATACATCTCCCACCGATAGACTTTTTTCCTCTAGCCAGAAGGAGTCTCCAAAGCATTAGTCTTTGTAACAATCCTCATACGCTGCTGCACTTTCCCCTGGTTCTCTCTGAGGTTCGTAATCAACTTCAACGTCTCTATCCAGAAGTGTCTGAATATCATTCATGTTCTGAGAACCCGGGGTTAGATCCAGGTAATTGTTCCTCATGTCAACATAGTCACCAGCTGCAATTCCTGCATTATCCACAAGAGCAGAAATGTCGCTCACTATGTTTGACGGGAAGTGAAGGAACTCCAGATTTGTCAGTCCTGACAGTGGAGAAATATCATTCACTGAGTTACCCTCGAATGCCAGCCACACAAGATTCGTGAGTCCTGCAAGTGGCGAAATGTTGTTCACTAAGTTATCCCCGAAGCTCAGAAGCTCGAGATTCGTCAGTCCTGCAAGTGGTGAGATGTCCTCTACTGAGTTGTCGTTGAAGCTCAGCCTTTGAAGACTCGTCAGATTCGATAATGGCGATAAGTCACATATATAGTTGCGTGAATCGGTATTCGTGTCTCGGTTCAAATTGAGCATCTCTAATGACCCAAGGTGTTGTATCCCTTCAAGAGACTCTATCCCTTTCCCCTTGGCAAAGAGTTTTGTAAGGTCCTGAACATCCCCCTTGAAGATAGGCCCTTCAGGTTTATTGATTGCTTCTCTTACAACGGCTTCAAGGTTCTCATCTTCGAACTTCACTTCAAAGGCTTCAACAACTATCTCAAATGTGTCTTCAACTGATTCATCCCTGTCATCTTTCACTCGTATCGTCACTGACTGGTTATCAAATACGTCGTATCCAGGAGCATATGTGTAAGTGCTTCCATAAAT
>PWXG01000249.1 GCA_003561215.1 Thermotogales bacterium | reverse complement strand
GTGCTTGCGCCCATCTTTCCTGTATGTGACAATTCCAGCCTGGTGCAGAGCAGAAAGATGCCTGGAAGCAGTTGACTGAGTAACGTGGAGATAGTCAACCATCTTGCACGCGCACATATCTCCCTGAAAAAGGATACTGACTATGCGAACCCTGCTCTCGTCTGAAAGAGCTTTGAACAAGGCAACGAAATTCATTGCATCACATCCTGGATGTCTAGAGAATACATGTATCTATGCACAATCATACATATAAGTTTCTATTTCGTCAATGGTCAAAGAACGAATGAAAAGGCAATATATAACCTTCCAGGGCAGAAGCTTTCTGCAGAATCTCAGGAACGAACTGAAACATGAAGCACTGAGATAAGGATCAGGCAACCTAACTACCTGAATCAAGATTGGTCAGGAAGCTAAATGTTTCTTCGTAGTTTGAGTAGATTATTGAGAAGGCCTGCCGTTGAAATGCAGGCCAGTTATTTCGAACAAGAGCAGTTGCTATCCGAGGTAGGTCTTCAGCCCTGATCTGATCTTGGTTCCCAGCAGGGCTGCAAAGAGCGCCGTGGTCGCTATTAACCAGAGTATCTGTCTTAAGAGGCTTGTCCAGTTTACTGTGCCGGTCAGGATGTCTCTGAGTGCGGCAAATGACCAGTATGTCGGGATCCAGTAGAGGAAGACATGACGGGTCTCAGGCAGAATGAATGCCAGCACGACCGGTATGAGCAAAAATGTGTTGCCGACCTTCATGTTGGCAATCCCAGCCATCTGGTTTGCTGAGCTCATGCCAATGAAGAACCCTGTAATGATGCCCACGGGAGAACTCACAACCGTAACAAGAACGAGCTTTCCGATTTCCACGTCAAGCAGGCCCAGTATCAGAACAGCTACAAGAGCATGGATAACAGGAAGTACTACACCCATTATGCTGTGACCCAGAAAGAGTTCGAGACTCTTCATAGGAGTAACTGCGAGCCCCTTGATAGCATTAGTTTCTTTCTCGTCAATCAGGTTGAACCCGATTGCCAATCCACCGAGAAGAAATGAGATCACGACAACGAATATGAAGAAGATGAGGGCAACAGGAGACAGGGTTTTACCAAGATCCGTTACCTCCACCCGATCCAGAGGGTCAAGACCATTGACAAGCGATGCGATAACTGTCTGGGCGATTGCTACTTCTTCATCTGACTCATTGCCAAAGAGGATCAGGGAATATCCATAATCGGTTCCTTCAACTCCAAAGAGACCATCCTGATCCCTGATCATCTGATGCATCTCATCGAGATTTCTTGCAGTATAGACAGTTCCATAATCGCTGAGTTTTTCAACAAGCTGTTCCTCAGATTCCAGGGTAACGAAGGTTATGCTCACACTTTGAACTCCCGGAACAAGAAGGCGAACGACAAATGCCATGACAATCGGTGCAACCAGCATGTACAGAGTCATTTTGTCTCTCAGACCGTTTATGAGATCGAATTTGAAGATATTCAGAACTCTCTTCACACTCATACTCTCACCCCCTAGACTTTCGAAACGCGAAAGCTGTAGACTTGAACAGCAATGATGAAGGCAATGGTTCCCAGGGCAGCAGGTAGAACCAGATCGATTATCCCGATCTGAGTGCTGCCAGGAAAAACGGCTTCTTTGAGTGCGAATAGGATGGAATATGTGGGGATTATCCTTATGTACCAGGGCCTGAACGTCACGAAGAAGTAGGATATTGCTGGAAGAAAGAAGATAAGGAACAAAGCCATCATCGTAACAAAGCCTTCAGACATGCTTCTGTAAAAGCTTGCGAAAATCAGAGCGATCGAAGCCGAAAGAAAACTGCCTACTGCTACAACCAGAATCAGGTAGCTGTAATTTGCTTTTAGTCCCGCTATCAGAGGGGTAAGAATCAGCGTGAAAATGATACCTAGTAGCGTAAGGAACAGTACTTTCGATCCTAAGTACTCCCACAATCTCCCGGGGGTCACAGCGAACGCTGAGACGGTTTTCTGAGCGTTCTCTGCAAAAGCCAGCGCAAAAATAAACATCATGCCCATCATCACAGCTTCTGACAGTAAGAAGATCGGTAGAAGACTCTCGGAGGTGGAGATTACTGGCCTGTCAACATCGTCTCCTATGCTTACAACGCTAAGTTCTTCAGATTCAGCATAATCACGATGGAACTGTGATAGAAGGACCAGCGATACCAATCTGCGAGTCTGTTCACTTTCATGCCCCTGAAACACGATCTCGATCTGTGGGTCAGTAGGGTGACCACCAACAATCACACCAACAGTCCCAGGATTCTTCCCCATAACCTCCTCAAGCTCGGCTCTATGTGAAACGAGTGTTATGCTGCCTTCTGAGGTTTCCTCAATATCATACAGGGTTTCACCAATCGCAGGAATATCCATTTCAGCCAGAAGAACCAACTCTAGAGAAAAAGGCGCATCTTCAGGGATGACGAACGTTATTACCGCGAAATAGAACAATGCCAGTAGTAGCGTGAGCGTGAATAAGTGACTTCTCCAGCCCAACTTGAACTCTTTGGTGAGATTGGCAAGAAATCTCATACAGTCAACTCCCGCCCGGTCACCTTGATGAAGATGTCTTCCAGGGTGGCCTCCATTGAATGGATTGTCTCGACCTGGCCGGAGTCAAGGAGTGCGTTCATTCTGATCTTGTCGCGCTCGTCTGTTAGAGAGAAAACCTCCTTCTTTAGAGTTCCATTCTGTCGGTGCTCTACCTCGACGAGTCGCTTTCCGTGCTTGACTTTGAGGTCCCTCGGAGAGTCAATGAGGATGATCTCTCCTGAGTTGATAAACGCCACCCTGTCACAGAGCTGATCAGCTACATACATGTTGTGTGTGGTCAAGAAGATAGTGGTCCCAAGTTTCTTCTGTTCCTTGATTATGTCTTTGATGGCTGCAGAAGTCGTAGGATCTAGTCCAGCGGTCGGTTCGTCGAGGAACCACATCTTGGGCTTGTTCAGCAAGGAACGCGAAAATACAAGACGTTGCTGCATCCCTTTTGAGTACTCCCCGGCTTTTTTTGTAGCTGCTTCTTCCAGACCAACCATTCTGAGCAGGTTCATTGGGTCCTCCGTAGGAACATCATACATGGCACGGAAGTACTCAAGGTTCTCTAGCCCTGACAGTTTTCTATAAATGTTTGGGTTCTCGAATGAAACACCGATCGAGTTGTAGAAACTCG
>PWXG01000175.1 GCA_003561215.1 Thermotogales bacterium | reverse complement strand
TTCATACGTAGAGCTTGCCAAGACATTCTTGCTCGGGTGTATAGGATGTGTTATGTACCTTAATTCACTTGGTCTTTCCCTTTAACCGCCTCATTGCTAATATGATATATATGTATATACCTTTTTGAAGGAGAAGAGCATGCCTCCTTTGTATATGGAAATAAGAAACTTCATGCTATCTAAGATACGAAATGGTCATTTCAAGGTCGGGGAAAAGATACCCACCGAACGTGAACTAATGGAGCTCTTTGGAACGAGCAGGATGACCGTAAGACATGCGATCGACAAAATGGTCGACGACGGTATTCTAACTCGTGTAGTAGGCAGAGGGACTTTCGTGTCGTCCGAAAGGCTAAGTGTTGCACTCAACATACTCCAAGGTTTTTCTGAAGAGGTAGAAAAATCCGGCCACATTCCGGGTGCTCGATTGCTCTCTAAGAACAAAATGTCCGCAGACAGAGAGCTCGCTGAGAAGCTACACGTTGATATAGGTGCTCCCGTTCTACGCGTCAAAAGGCTTCGTTATGTAGACAACCTCGAAATGGCATTGACGATTTCATACTTTCCATGCCTTAGAGCTCTTGATGTTGAGAAGATGGATTTCGGAGCTGTGTCTATGTATAAGCAGCTGTCGGAGGTACTGGGAGTTGTTGTTGATAGGGCAGAAGAGCAGATAAGCGCCGTTTCGGCAGACGGCGAACAGGCAAAGCTTCTGAGGGTTAACAAAGGAGCAGCTCTTCTCTATGTATCGCGACTAAGCATGATATCCAAAAGCGTTCCAATAGAGTTCATGGAAGGAGTTTTCAGACCAGATCGATACATCATCTACAAAGAGCTGTTCAGAAAGGAGTGATTGTGTGAGTAGTTTGAAAGAGATATTCAGAGCGGATATACCCGTAATTGCTGTTGTTCACTTGCTCCCACTTCCTGGCGCCCCCAGGTATGAAGGTATGTCTGTAAGGGATATAACAAACAATGCTGTAGAAGAGGCGATAATTCTCTCGGAGAACGGTGTTTCAGGGATAATCGTTGAAAACTTCAGGGATATGATGTTCCTGAAGAAGGTAGGGCCCGAGACGGTTGCATCAATGACTTTCGTAGCAAACGAAGTCAAGAACGCTGTATCTGTGCCTGTTGGTTTGTGTGTGCTCCAGTCTGATGCACTTGCTGCCCTTGCAATCAGTAAGGCAATCGGAGGTGATTTCATAAGGGCTCCGTACTACACTGAGACATATGTTGTGGACACGGGAGTCATGGAGAGTTCTGCAGCAGATGCTCTCAGGTACAGAAACGCAATCCATGCTCAGGGTGTGAAGATTTTCGCTGATGTGCATATTAAGCACGGATATCCACTTGCCCAAAGGCCTCTCGAAGAATCTGCCGAAGATGCTATTGAAAGGGGACTAGCGGACGCAATCATTATCACTGGCAGAAAGACGGGGGGGAAGACTGATCCAGATGATGTGGCAAGAGTTAAGAAGCATCTGCCTGATGCTCAAGTTATTGTGGGAAGCGGAGTTACGCCAGAGAGCGTTCACGAGTATTTCCCCGAGTACGCGGATGCGGTAATTGTAGGAACCAATCTGAAAAAGGATGAAAAAACAGAAGAGAAGATCGACAAGAAAAGGGTAAGGGATTTTGTCGCAGCTATCACTCATATTGCTGAAAGGAGACAGAGCAAATGACCAACGAGAAAGACCTTTTTGAGTTAATGGGTTCTGAAAAGCCGATCATCGGTATGCTGCATTTGAAACCTCTTCCAGGCTCTCCACTATACGATGGCACCGGTCTGAAGAGTGTAATAGAGCAAGCACTGGCGGAAGCCGAGAAGCTCGTTGATGGAGGAGTAAATGCACTTGAAGTTGAGAACTTCAACGATCCCTCTTATTTTCCTGACACAGCCCCTCCTGAGACGGTTTCTTCAATGTCAGTCGTAGGACACGAGATAAAGAAATCATTTCCGGATGTCCCTGTTGGAGTTTGTGTTCTCGCTGATCCGATCAGCTCTATTGCTGTTGCGCACTGCATTAATGCGCAGTTTGTCAGAGCGACAGTCTATACAGAAGCGTCTGTTGATGTTTCCGGCCTTGCACTAAGGAGACCTCATGAGATTCTGAGGTACAGAAAGTTTCTTGACCCTTCGATCAGGATTTTTGCCGACATCCACATAAAACACTCCGCTCCGCTTGTTGACAGGCCAATAGAAGAATCTGCGTATGACGCTGCGTATTTTCTTGCCGATGCGGTGATAATCAGTGGGCGACATACAGGATTTGCAACTCCAGTTGAACCTGTGAAGCGCGTCAGAGAGGTTCTACCAAACTTCCCGATCTTGACCGGTTCAGGCACAAACTCGGAGAACGTGAAGGAGTTGCTCAATTACGCTTCAGGTGCGATTGTAGGTACCACGTTCAAAGTTGACGGTATAAGCACAAACACCGTTGATGCTTCCAGAGTTAGAGCCTTCATGGATGTTGTCAGGGATTTGAGGAGTCGCTAATGTGTCCAAAAGTCCTGATTCTGGGAGATGCTAATCTCGATATCCTGGGGCAAGTGAGACAGCTTCCCAGGCTTGGTCAGTGCGAGTTTGGGAGTACTCTGGTGATGCGCCCTGGAGGGTCAGGGCTCAATACCGCTACTGCCTGCACAAAACTTGGTTTGAGCGTTTCATTCTTCACAAAGCTGGGGTTGGATAGATTTGGCAACATACTTCTGGAGATGGTTAAAGATCTTGGTATCGACATCTCGGCGATCAAGAGAACAAGTGAGTTCCGAACTGGAGTAGTCTTGGTCCCTATTGTAGGCGGCGAGAGATCGTTCATGTCTTTTAGAGAGGCCGCAGCAGATCTGCACATCTTAGAGAAAGATTTGGCAACCTTGGACCTAGAAGTTGAATGCGTATTTCTCTCTGGTACGGTCGTATTCGAGGCCGATGAAAGCTTCGATACCTGTCTTGAAACCATCAAGAAGGTCCGAGCGAACGGCGGAAAGGTATTCTTCGATCCGAACATCCGAAAGGAACACGATGCAATGCACGACAGACTCCGCAGACTCATTCCGTCAATAGACATCTTTCTTCCATCCAAAACGGAGTTCGAGTTTTTGCAGAAGCGTTTTCCGGTGCTGTTCCAAACTTCTGAGTTGTTTCGGGCAGGTATTTCTGAGATCTGGATCAAAAAAGGCGAAAACGGGTCTCAAGTTATCA
>PWXG01000003.1 GCA_003561215.1 Thermotogales bacterium | reverse complement strand
TGATCGTGACCGGAAGTGCCCATGTCAGTCTTCTGCCTGTTACAGTTGGAGCGCAGCTCGCTTCATCGGGTGTAGATATCAAACTGGTGGCAGTATCCATGTGGAACGGGTTCTTCTTCGTATCCCGAACAGCTGAAGTGAATAGCATAGATGATCTGCTCTGTAAAGACGTTTACACACTCCAGGCCCCTGGACAAACTGCCGATGCGATTCTTCGCGGTTTGGTCGAAAAAGCCGGGTACGTTTTTGGAAGAGATGTGAAGACCGTATATGTTGCCGGTCCCGAAGCCGTTCAGTTAATGGCTGCCGGCAGGGCAGAGGTGATTCTTGTTCCAGAGCCCTTTGCGTCTCTTGCAGTATTCAGGGTAGAAGGTGCTCAGAAATACCTCCCTGTTCAGATTATGTGGGAACAGCTTACCGGCAAAGAGATTGATATCCCCACTTCGGGTTTGTTTGTCTCTTGCAAACTCAGTAATGAAGTAATTGATGATTTCCTTGCTCTTTATGAGCGATCGATGATCCTGTCCCTGGAAGATATAGAAGGTACTGCATCTCTCGTATCCGAGAAAATGGGCAACTTCCCGATCCCTGTTCTCAAAGAGGCTATGGAGGGTACCGACTATGTATTCAGGAGAGCGTCAGACATCAAGGGCGAAGTGATTCACTATCTGGAGACACTCAGAGAACTTGATCCCGAAATAGTCGGCACGCTCGATTATGAAAGCTTCTTCGCTGAGTGATCGGGTAATACCAATTGCCGTCTCTCTCGGCATATTTACTATGGCATGGCAACTCGGAGCTATGGCTATCGCCAACGATATTCTTTTTCCCGGTCCACTGACGACCATACAGAGGTTATTTGTGCTTGTGGGTCGGGGAAGGGTCTTCGGGCCCCTTCTGCAGACAGTCCTTAAGGCGATTGCTGGGCTTGGTCTTGCGTTGCTTGTAGCTGTGGTACTGGGTTTTGCCATGGGAGTCTCGAAGATTCTCTTCAAGGTCTTTGGTCCCATGGTTACCATAATTCAGTCCATTCCGATAGTCTCGTGGTTGGCACTGGCTATTTTCTGGTGGGGGGTGGGATTCAGGTCTCCTATGTATATTGTCTTCCTGACTCTTTTCCCAATTCTCACTATTAACATAGCCGAAGGCGTGAGAAACGTCGATTCCAAGCTTGTCGAAATGGCCAGGGTATTCCAGTTTACGAGAAGCCAGGTGGTTAAGGATATCTATTTTGCTTCTGCGATCCCCTTTCTTCTTTCTGCCATGAGAGTCGGGATCGGCATAATGTGGAAGTCGGTTGCAGTTGCAGAGTTTATGGTCGGAACGACCGGTCTCGGAAGGGGTATTGCAGATGCCAAGTTTGCCGTCGATACCCCCAGCGTCTTTGCATATACCATTTTGCTCGTCCTTCTGGGGATTATCAGCGAGAGAGTGCTTGACGTTCTGACGAAGAGAGTGGGGAGATTGGCTTGAGAAGACAGGTCTCCTGGAGCGTGGTTCTATGATTGTGAGCTTGAGAGACATAAGCAAGGCATTCGATGGCGAGCAGGTCATCTCAGGTCTTTCTATCGACATAGAGAAAGAGGAGTTTGTCTCCATTCTGGGGAGCTCCGGCTGTGGAAAGACCACGCTGCTAAGGATAATCGCCGGCCTATTGAAGCCGGATTCCGGAGAGGTCAAAAGGTTCTGCGAGAAAGTAGCATTTGTCTTTCAGGATGATCGTTTGATCCCGTGGAAGACCGTGATTTCGAATATCACCGCGGTTTCGCAGCAGGAAGTCGCTACCAGCTGTATTGAGAGGGTTGGTTTGAGAGAAGCACTCAACAAGTATCCTTCCCAACTCAGCGGAGGTATGAAAAAGAGAGTCGGTCTGGCCAGGGCGCTGGCATTTGGCGGAGACCTCTTGCTTATGGACGAACCGTTTGGTTCGCTCGATGTAGTGACAAAAGAGAAGATGATAGAGCTTGTCGTGGAACTCAGAAACAAGAGCGGTTTCGGAGCGCTCCTTGTGACACATGATCCGTTTGAAGCTGCCGAGCTGTCGAGCAGGGTCATCGTCGTTGGCAAGGCTTTCAGAACGGTCAAGGAGTTCAGATTCGGTCATCCAGAGAAGCGAGATCTCTCAGATAACATGAACTGTGCCCAAAGTCTTATGGAAGAACTAAGGACTATCTCTTCTCAGTTGGAATGAACACCTCTGTATCTGTGTTAAGCTCTAGATGAGGTGATCATATGAACACGAAAGAACAACTGGTCGTTGATCTTACCGCCTTTGAAGGAACAATAACACTTAACCTCATCCTGGAAAATCCTTTTCCTCGCGATGTTGAAACCACCAGCCCTGTGGAGATTTCGATTTCCATCCTCAAGGCGGCTGCATCAGTCATTGTTGAAGGAAGAGTTAAGACAACTGCGAAGACCGAGTGCGACAGGTGTCTTGAGGACGTTGAAGTAGTTATTGAAGGCAACATCGAAGCGACTTACCTCTCAGAAAACGACAGGAGCATTATTCAGTCCGAAGGTCAGATCGACAGTCTTGAAAACCTCTTTCTCCTTACAGGAGATTTACTCGACTTGTCAGACAGGGTACTTGAGGCTATAATTGTGGAGGTTCCGCAGAGGGTTCTTTGCAGCGAGAGTTGTAATGGCCTGTGTCCGCTTTGTGGTGAGAACTTGAACAAAGCTCCGGATCACAAGTGTCGAGAAGATGCGGAGATACCTGATGAGTGGCAGCAAAAACTCAAGGAACTCAAGAAGAGAGTAAGCAGTTGAAAGACGATATGGAGGGATACAAGTGCCTGAACCGAAACAGAAAAGTTCAAGAATGAGAACACATTACAGAAGAGCAAAGACCTACAGGGCCGACCGAGTAGCTGTGGCCAATTGTAAAAACTGCGGTGAAGCGAAACGACCTCACAGAGTTTGTCTCCATTGCGGCTACTACGGAGACAAACAGATACTGGAGATTGGCGAATAGAGTGTCTTCCGTCCGCATAGCTCTTGATATTCACGGCGGGGACAGAGCCCCCGAAGTCAACATCGCGGGAGCCGCAATGGCTTTGAAGAGTCTGTCGGACGATCTGAAGATCTGTTTCGTTGGAAAGAAGGATAGTATTGAAAGCCTGAAAGCTTCTTATGATCTTCCTTCAGAGCGCATCTCAATAGTCGATGCTCCGGATTTCTTTGGAATGGCTGAGAAACCTTCTG
>PWXG01000158.1 GCA_003561215.1 Thermotogales bacterium | reverse complement strand
CCCGCCGCAAGAGGAACAGCTATGGCGGTTTCAATGTCCAAAAAATCGCAGAATCTTCTGCTCACCAACTCACTGTCTTTCAGCGAATCCACAACGAGGATCTTGCCTTCAGAGAGTGCTTTCTTTCCAAGTGTTGGTTCTCCGGTCTCAAAAGCAACCTTCTGATGCTCCTGTTTGTCCTGTCCGGCTATGCCTACACGAACGGGTCGTTGACCTGATTCATCCCAGAGAGAGATGATCGAAGTAGCAGCGGGGATAGCAGCGAGGGTCCTGACGGCAATGTCCTGCAATGCTTCTTTCATCTCTGAGTGCTTGAGAACGGATTCCACAATGGAGCTCAGTATGGCATAATGGCTGTCTTCTTCATTCAGTTTTGGCTGGTTCAGCTTCTCATGGGGTTCGTGAATCATGAGCAGAAAAATTCTGTCTGTCCCGGACAAGAACGCAGGGATGATGACCAGATCAGCACCACTGTCCAGTTTTACACTTGCTCGCCCAGTCGGTTCTCCTGAATGAACTACGCTTTTCAGCTTCTCCTGATGCATTCCTGCGAGGAGTTTGCCGGCGGATTGTCCTGACACAAAGCCTAGTTCGATTCCGCAAAAAGCGCAGAACATGGTGTTGGCGGATATTACCCTCATATCTGCATGTACCAACGCTGCAGGTGTTCTCATCGCCTCAACTATGAGAGAAAGGGTTTCTTGGTTGCTCAAAATGCTTCTCCTCCATCCGAACAAGGCCATTTTAGTACAAAGTATGCGGATTTTGATTCAATATTATCACAGAAGACAACGAACCGTAGTTTAGAGAAAGCCAGCACTATTGTCATCGTATTAACAATGTGCTTTTGCGGGTTGCGCGTTCGCCCAGAATTGAATTTATCCACATCAAAGCAGAAGCGAAGACCATCCAGGATGAATGATGATTCATCGTCTTAGCTTTACAACAATTGTCTTGCGGGGCACTCTGCAAAACGCAGTTTGCAACTCGACGTTCAGGCACTCTTTCGTTGCTCCACCGATTCATCACGAATTTCGTCTGAAGAAGCGCTGGCTGACGTCTCTCTTTCAACTCGCCTGTGCTCACCAATCCGCTTGGTGTAGGCTCCAAACCTTTTCCAGCAAACAAACAAGGAGAGCGCGCCTGTTGTCACGCCTGCCAGAATGAAAGAGAATCCCGCACCGAACACATCTGCTATGCCTCCAACATAAAGATTCCCAAACGGACTGGATCCTGCGAAAATGAGCGAATAAACACTCATGACCCGGCCCCTGTAACCATCCTCAGTGTTTATCTGGACAAATGAATTCGCGGTGGTCGTGAACCCTATGTTGAAGAAACCGATGAGTCCTACCAATACAGTTGATAGCGCGAAAGAGGTGTTAAGACCTGCCAAGACAAACAGTGCAGCAACAACAAAAGGAAGGATGTAGAGCCTCGCGGTTTTGGGACCACCCGAACTCCTTATGGCAACAAAGAGTGCGCCGATGAGCGAGCCTATTCCAAGGCTCGACATGAGAAACCCGAAACCTGCTGCCTCTACATTCAGTACTTCCCTTGCAAAGACAGGGATAAGCACGTTGTAGTTCATGCCAAACGTAGCAACGACTGCGAGAATGGCCATCGTTGATTTGAGATCATATGAATGAATCAGGTACCTGAGTCCCGCCTTGATTTCCGGAAGGGTTTTTGTCTTTTTGACTTGTCTCGGAGCACCCCTGATCTTGATCATGTACAAACCCGCTATTACTGCGACGAAACTGATTCCGTTTATCAGGAAGGCCCAGCCCATTCCTGCAACAGCAGTCAATATCCCGGCTGCCGATGGACCGATGATCCTTGCAAGATTGAATACAGAAGAATTGAGTGCAATAGCGTTCAAAAGCGAGTCTTTCCCCACAAGCTCAATCATGAACGCCTGACGCGCTGGAATGTCAAAGGTCTTGACCGTACCTAAAAACAGGGAAAGAACAAGAACATGCCAGTACTGAACGTAACCAGAGAAGACGAGAGCGGCGAGGATTAGCGCGAGAAGCATTGATACGAACTGTGTAACAATCAGGATTGTTCTCTTGGATACCTTGTCAACCAGAACACCGGCGAATAGAGAAAGGACAAGTAAGGGAGTAAACCTTGCTGCTCCCATGACGCCTAATAACAGCGGGGATTCTGTGAGAGTAAGGACAAGCCAGGCCTGGGCGGTTGTTTGCATCCATGTGCCTGTAACAGATATCATCTGCCCCGTCCAGAAATAGCGATAATCTCGGTTCTTGAGAGCAGGAAAGCTCTTGCCGAGTAGCTTCTTAGCACGCAGGAAAATATTGTTCGTAATGCTAATCATGTTATTAATATTCTACCAGAATAATGACGGAGACGATGCTGAATCGAAGTGGTATTCGATACCGAAACACCCCAGGTTGTTTGCAACGAATGCCGGGAGACGTCTGTGACGGATATAGACCTTACGACCTTCAGAGCTTCCAGGTTGCATTAGAAGAGAAAGAACTCTAAGGTGAGGCTCTAAATATTCTGCAAGCAGACTTGCTCCAGGCAACAATCTGAGCAACTGGGAGAGCTTCTGCAGAACGACTTGTTATGGCGGACAATCAGCGCATGGTACTCCTTGTACAACTCAGTTTTTTTCGGCAATTTGTCCTCAAGGAACTTCCGCAAAGCACGATAACCTGAGGGAGGGTTTATCCCCAGCCTGGTGAGTAGCCTCCTCGTGTACTTGTCCACAACGAATACGGGCCGATCCAATGCATAGAGCAGGATCGCGTCCGCTGTTTCATTGCCGATTCCCTTGATATTTAGAAGCTCTGACCTGATTACTGTTGTGTTTTTCATGTGATCCGGCCCTTCTGCAAAAAAACGGGCGATTTCCTTTATGGCTTTTGACTTAGAGTTCCTGAAACCTGCAGAAACTATGAGTTGTCCGACTTCCTCCGTCGGTATGTTGATGAGCTTTTCGGGGACAAGCATTTCGGACTCTCTTAGCCTCTCAATAGCTCTTTCGACATTTGTCCAGCTCGTGTTCTGCGTGAGGATCGCTCCAACTGCTACTTCGAAAGGGGTATCAGCGGGCCACCATGACTGGTTTCCGTAATGTCTTAGAAGATAATTGTAGAGTTCGAGAAGATCAACTTCCATGCCTCTTCTCCCAGTTGTCTTCTGCAAGTGATCTCTGGAGATAGAGCGGATTCACTTCCCTGAAAGGTTTTGGCTGAACGCTCTCCAGTTCCCTATCTATAATACTGAAAAGAGTTTCCGCTGAGGGAGAGAAAGCTTGAAGCTTCGTGAAAGAAGCAAAGTCTTCTGGAGCTTCGTGATCATCAAAAAGCAGAATACAATCATTGTCCTTAAGGATCATGCTTATGGTCTCTATGCTGTCAAATGCAGGCTCGGAAGCCGGAATTATCGTGCCTTCTTCGCTAGGTTCATACGATCTCCAATAATAGTAACCAGCTCGCGCTTTGCGAACCACAACCCTCTTTTTGTGTGAGTTGCGCGAAGCGACAAGATCAAGAGAACACATCGGAAGAAGCTGCGTCTCATAAGGATAGCACAAGCCTTTTGCAGTAGAGAGTCCGATTCTTACTCCTGTGAGCGAACCAGGACCAATACCGCATGCCAAAAAATCGAGTTCTCCGGCCTCCAGTGACACCTGTTCGAGCACGCGTCCTATAGCCGGAACAAGAACGCTGCCATGCTTATTGGCACAGACAAGGTAGACGACGGAAGCTATGTCCCCGTTTCTTGCTGCGAGGAGAAGTCTCATCGAAGAACTGTCGAAAAAGAGGAACTTCATTGTTTCACACAGTGATCCTTTTGAAACCTTCACCGAAGATTTCTGAGTTGTTTACCATTACCATGAAAGCATGAGGATCCTCGTTTTTCAAGATCCTCCGCAGTTGAGGAATCTCACGCCTGCGGACCGCGACCATTATGAGTGGGCGCCCTTCCCCGGTATATCCACCAAAAGCCTCGAGCATTGTGACTCCACGATCCATCTCCTCGAGTATCCTTCCCTTTATTTTCTCGGAACTCTTGCTAACAATAAAAGCTGTTCTGGTGTTTCCGACTCCCTCGAGAACACCGTCAATCGTCTTGCTTGTTGCGAAAATCGTTATGATACCGTACATTGCAGCCAGTGGACCGAGCACCAGTATGGCCAGAACCATGATCAGCGAGTCAGCAAGTAGTAGCCCCGAACCAGTGCTTATGCCGCTGAACTTGCTCAGAATCATCGCAATAATATCTGTACCACCTGTCGAAGCCCCTCTCCACATTACCAATCCCATTCCGAGTCCGGCAAGCACTCCACCGTAGATAGCCACGAGCAATCCTCCGTCTGCCACCGAGGCAGCCTCAAAAAAAGGGAAGTCCAGGTAATTCATAAGATCTATGAATACAGAAAGCGCTATTGAAGAGTAGATAGACTTGACACCAAAACCTAATCCCAGTACCGAAAACGCCAGCAAGAAGAGCACCAGGTTGTAAACAAGCATCTGGGTCCCTACCCACCACCCGAAAGAACTATTGAGGATGATTGCAAGACCGCTGACTCCGCCAGCGATTATTCCGTTTGGAATCATGAAGCTTACGATGGCAATCGCCGTGAGGAATGAACCGGCAGTGATCAGAGTATAGTCGGCAACAGTCTTCCTCCATGCATTCATTCCATCACCTTTGCTTTTCGGATCTTGGCGATTTCATGAAGGATCTTTCTCTCTTTGCTTGAAGGCTTCGTGATGTTCACCTTTACAGTGACATTGAGGTCACCTCGGCGACTGTTGGAAATCGAGGGAATTCCCAGATTCTTCATCCTGAAGACCGTGCCAGGGTTCGTGCCCTGCGGAATCGTAAGGTTCTCGAGTCCTCCTTCTGGCAAAGGGACTTCAACCGTTGTTCCAAGAACTGCTTCAATATAGTCAATCTCTGCGATATAGTATAGATCTGTTCCTCTCCTCTTGTAATGATCGGGGACTTTCACTCTAACCATTACGTACATATCTCCGCCAGGGCCTCCAGACTTCCCTGCATTACCATGTCCCGTTATCCGCAACGTCGAACCGTCTTCAACACCTGGTGGCACGTTGACCTTTACTCTGTGTTTTTCCTTGAGAGCACCGGAACCGCTGCACTTACTACAGCGTGTCTCAACTATTCTGCCACCGCCTTCGCAGGTGCTACATACTCGGGTATTGGCGAAAACACCAAAGAAGGAACGATGTTCTTCTCTCACGTATCCGCTCCCTCCACAATTCGGGCAGCTTCTGAAACTCGTACCATTTTCGGAGCCATTTCCTCCGCATGCGTTGCATGTCGAACTCCTACCATACTCAAGGTAAATAGTTTTGCCACTGATTACATCTTTCAGATCAACTGTTACCGAAGCGTGAATATCTTCACCCTTGACGGCCTGTTGACCTCTAGACTCTCTTGTCCTTGATCTTGAGCCTCCAAAAAAAACGTCAAAAATATCCTGAAAATCACCGAACGACTCGTCAAAGAAACCGCCACTGCTACCGGATGTTCTGCCATACCTTACTCGTTCAGAGGGCTCTCCGACGTAACCAAACTTATCGAACATCGCTCGTTTTTCCGGGTCGCTTAGTACATGATAAGCTTCCTGGATCTCCTTGAACTTATCCTCGGCATCTTTCTTGTCATCACCCTTATAAGCATCGGGATGCCACTCACGCACAAGCTTCCTGTATGCTTTCTTAATGTCTTCTTTTGAAGCATCCCTGGATACGCCAAGTATAGAATAGTAGTCCTTTCTACTTGCGGCCATAAAACCACCCTTTGACTATTCGCCTTCGGATTCTTTTTTCACCCTTGGTTTCACCGCCACAACAACTCTGGCGGGTTTCAGCACCTTGCTCTTGAAGGAATAGCCCTTCTCTTCGACTTCAATGACAGCCATCTCATCGAAAGCCTCCGTCACAACGGTCTCACTGACTTCGTGGAGAAAGGGATCGAAGGGTTTTCCGGTCTCTGGCTTGATCTCCTGAATTCCTTCTTCCTGGAGTATTGAGAACATCCTCTTGTATATCATCCTGACTCCTTCGAGGAACTTCTCGTCTATGTGCTTTGTATGATCGAGCGCCCTCTCCAGATCCTCGTATAGTCCAAGCAGTTTGAAGAGCAGATTCTCCTCAATTCTGCCTACGAGCTCCTTCGTCTCCCGTGCGACAGCTGTCTTGAAATTGTGAAACTCGGCTCTCAACCTGGAGTTTTTTGCCTCTAACTCTTCTATGTTTCTTTGCTGTTCTTCTATCTGTTCCTTCAGTCTGTCCGCCTCTGATTCTGTTTTCTTTCCGGCGTTTTCGGAAGAAGCTGTCCTTTTTTCGTCCTCGTGTTCTGAAGGAACACTTTTCTTCCTTTCCTTGCTCTCCATTTATGATCACCTCTCATAACTATCTGCTCGAAAATACCTCTGTAAGACGATTAGCTGCGAACTCGAGTTGTGAAAACACTCTCTCGTATAACACAATTTTGGGAGATATCATGACAACATCTCCCAGATTTTCATCGTGCCGTCTATACGGCGAAACCATAACTGTAAAATTCCTTAGCTCTTCTCTTCCAATCTCTTCGCCAATGAAGACTCGAGATTCCCCTCCTACTTCCTCTCTGCGCAGGTTTCCCAGGAGATCGTCAAGATTCACAGGATTCTCAACGTGCTGGACAATCCCGACTATGTCCTCCCAGTCAAGAAAAGGGCTCGACATCAGGTACTCAAAACCGTAGCGATAATTCTGCTCGTCAATTTCGGAATCAAACACGTTCTCCAAGAAATAGATAATCTGCTGCAATTCTTTTTTGTACCACTGTTCATCTTCGAGTTTTACACTACGTATACCCTGCCTGATCTCACCAATTGTTCTTCCGACGACCACATCGTTGACAGTTTCTCGCAGGTCACTGAACTCTTCACGTAGTGGACCCGCAAACACGGTCACGTTCATCGTAACACCGAGATCCGTGACTATGGTGAAGTTCAGATATCGCTCTGCTACTTCCGTAATCCCCACATTCCTTACAGTCAATTTGTCGATATCGGGCTTCTGAATTATCACAAGCGTTGTAGCCGCTCGGGCGATGAATCTTGTCATGGTTCTCAGGAGCTTCTCGATATCGCCTATCACGTTAGCATTTCTGACTGCTATGCTCCCTGATGGCTCTTCGAGCTCTCTTGACAGGTTCTTCACCGATTCAAAATAGAATCTCAGTCCCTTGTCGCTCGGAACACGGCCGGAGGATGTGTGGGGCTGGGTTATGTACCCAAGATACTCAAGCTTGCGCATATCATTCCTTATAGTGGCAGAGCTGAAATCGAGATTAGAGCTCTCCAGTACATGTTTGGAACTTACCGCCTTCCCTTTCGCCACATAGGTTCTCGCCACACAATACAATACACTTACCTGACGTTCGTTCAGCTCGGGAGAAGGCGAGCTTCTTTTTGACATTAGCACTCACCCCGCATGACTGCTAATTAAGCTTAGCACGGGGCTTCCGTGTTGTCAAGGCAAAAGAGCGATGATAGAATACGTTCAAGCGGAAGGGGGGTTTCTAGTTGAGACTGTCTCAGGTCATTGAACTCCTCGGCAATAACGTGTCTGAAGTCAGCAATCTTGACGGAGTAGACCTCGAACTCACCAGTATAGAAAGCGATTCCCGTCTTCTAAAGCCTGGAAACATGTTCATCTGTATCTGCGGTCACTCATTTGACTCTCACATTCTTGCCAAGGATGCGGTAGAAGCAGGAGCCTCTGCAATTATCGCAGAAAGACCACTGCCAAATGAAGAGGGGTTTCCGGTCCCCGTGGTTTACGTAAAGGATTCTCGTCTCGCAGAGTCAATACTGACAATGGAATTCTATGCAAATCCTTACAGAGAGCTGACGGCGATCGGCGTAACCGGAACAAACGGCAAGACAACCATCACTACCCTCATCTACCACGTTCTCAACGTTTTTGAATCTTCTCCAGCACTAATCGGCACTATCCGAAACGTTATCGGCGACAAGATCATTGTAAACCCCGAAAACACAACCCCTGGTCCGTCTACACTTGCAAGATATTTGAAGCTCGCATTGGAGAAACAGTGCAGATACTTTGTAATGGAGGTTTCTTCGCATGCCCTTTCCATGCATAGGGTCGACGGAATGCGGTTCGATGTTGCGCTACTGAATAATGTCACGCGAGATCATCTCGATTTTCACCAGTCCTTCGAAGAATACTACAAGACAAAGCTCAAGATCTTTCAGCGTCTCAAGGGGTCGGGAATGGCAGTAGTCAACGCTGACCAGATTAACCTGGGCGATGTGCGCGTTCCGAGAAACCGTGTTTTTACCTATGGTTTTGGAGACGAATCCGATTACAGGATCGAAGACCTGGAGATTTCCAGAACTGGAATGGAGTTCCTCATTCACACGCCAAACGATACGGTGAGCAGGGTATACACAAGACTTCTCGGAGAACACAATGCCTACAACGTGGCTGCTGCAATAGCTGTGCTGAACGCTCTTAACTACGACATGGAGCACATCGCAGAAGCTATTTCGACGTTCAGTGGTGTGCCCGGGCGTTATGAGTTTGTCGAGGAATCAACCAAGTACGGATTTGATGTCGTTGTTGATTTTGCTCATCCCCCAGACGCTCTGGAAAAACTCCTCAAGACAGCCATCAGTTTGGCAACAGGCAGGGTAATACTTGTGTTCGGGGCTGGTGGAAGTGCTGACCGTGGGAAGAGACCCATGATGGCAGAGGTGGCATCAAGGTTTGCCAGTGTAGTTATACTCACTTCTGACGATCCCAAGC
The DNA here is from genome assembly GCA_003561215.1 of Thermotogales bacterium. Lineage (GTDB taxonomy): Bacteria > Thermotogota > Thermotogae > Petrotogales > Kosmotogaceae > UBA9910. The sequence goes on along the minus strand of PWXG01000158.1, from coordinate 3,347 downwards.
AAGAAGACCCTCGTGAGATTCTTGAAGATCTCGAGCTGGGCATGAACAAGTTCAAACCCTATCTGGTCATCGCTGATAGACACGAAGCGATTTCGGTAGCATTGACACTGGCGAATCGCGAAGACACCGTCATTATTGCCGGGAGGGGACACGAGGACTTTCAGATCATGTCAGACAGGAAGATCCAGTTCAACGACAAGCAAGTGGTGAAGGAAATACTAGAGACCAAGTTTCGGAGACACGTGAAGAAGTGAAACATGACTCATCCTCAGCTCATGAGCTGCTCCAGCTTGTCGAAGGCCGGAAGATTCAAGTCGACTCGAGAAAGGTTCAGCCTGGCGATATCTTCATCGCTCTGAAAGGTCGAAGAAGCGATGGGCACTATTTTATCAGTGATGCCATGGAACGAGGAGCTCACTGCGTTATAGCCAGCGAAAAGGGTTTTGGAGCTGCTCTTGTCGTGCATGATCCGGTGAGTGTCCTTTTTGAAGCTGCAAAAATGGTTCTGGATGATAGCTCACGAGTCAGGCGAATAGCTATTACCGGTTCAAACGGAAAAACCACCACGAAAGAAATAGTTGCCTTCCTTCTTTCGAGAATCGGTAAGACATTCAGGACTCCAGGAAATCTAAATACTGACATAGGTGTACCTGCTGCCATTGTCGAGGGTTACAACAAGCTTACCGAAGCTGACTTCGCCGTGTTTGAGATAGCTACAGACGGTCCCGGTGACATTGCAGCACTCACCAAACTCCTGGAACCCTCCGTAGCAGTACTCTTGAATGTGGGCACGGCGCATTTGGGAAACTTCGAGTCTGAAACAGCCCTTTTCGAGGAGAAGTTTGCTCTCTTCACATCGTTCGCGGGTACACGAACTGCGATCACCTGTTACGACGATGACAGGGTCGTCAGGCGCCTGGAGGATCTCAAACAGGAGAAGCTTTTCTTCGGAACGGCCGGAGGTGACTTCAGGATACGGGATTACAAGTACAGAAAAGCGCAGACTCTTCTGGCCTTTGATACCTTTGAGGGAACGAAAATGGCAAGACTCAAAGGAACGTGGCATCTGGGTCATCTGCTGGACCTTGGTGCCGCATATCTCGTTGCACAGGTTTGCGGAGTTGACGAACCTGCACTTCACCTGCCTTCGTTTGTTTTGAAGAATGAAGGGCGCTTTTCGATCAAGATGATTGGAGAGACGACTATTGTAGACGATACCTACAATAGCAGCCCCGAATCCGTGAGGGTCGCCGCAGAATCCATCGACAGGTTTCAGGCATCCGGACGGAAATTGGCAATCATGGGCTCGATACTCGAACAGGGTCACAGTTCATGTGCTAGCCACAAAAGGGCAGCAGAATTTCTCAGGGGTTTTGATGCGGTAATACTATACGCAAGAGATGAACAGGTCCTTGCAATGGAGGAAGTACTCAGTCCTGCCTTCTCATCTTCCTGTCCCAAAGCAATTGCTTCGTGGTTGAGTGATTATGTCAAGGCCGGAGATCTCCTTTATTTCAAAGCCTCAAGGGCAGTTGAGATGGAGCAAGTCATTGCCGAGTTTGTGGAGATGGTCGCGAGTGACTCGTGAAATCATTGCGCTTGTTACCTGCTTTGTCGCAACCATTTCTGTCCTCGGACCGTTCGTCTCTTTTCAGAGACGGCGAAGAATCGGTCAGTTTATCAGAGAGGAAGGTCCGAACCTTCACAACCACAAGACGGGAACACCGACAGCAGCCGGCATAGTTTTTGTCCCATTAGTGCTCGCTTTCAGCCTTATATTCAGCCCAAACCCTGAAACGGCCACGATCGCCTTGTCAGGGATCCTCTTCGGTTATATTGGTCTCCTCGACGATGTAGCCAAAATGAAGAAGAAGAATGCTTCAGGAGTAAACGCCCTGACGAAACTCTTCCTGCAGTTCCTTTCTGCGGGTATCATCATGCTCCTTGTCTACTTACTTGATCCAGAAGGCTTCTCATCACTCAGTGCCGGGCCACTGGTCTTTGATCTAGGCTGGACAAGGATACCAATCTCGCTGGTTATCTTAGCTGGCATGAGCAACGCGGTTAACCTGACTGATGGCGTTGACGGTCTTGCGGCCAGCGTAATGCTCTTTGCCGTTCTTCCCCTTGCATTTGTCTCACAACACAGTGTATTCTACTCTGCCCTCATCGGCTCCCTTGCAGGTTTTTTATTCTATAATTGGTATCCTGCCAAAATATTCATGGGAGACACTGGTTCGCTCGCTCTTGGAGGAATGCTCGCGACAGCATTCGTCATATCCGGCCAGGAGTTGCTTCTTCTGCTGTTCGGCTTTATATTCGTAATCGAAGTAATGAGTGATATCATACAGGTAAGCTCTTTCAAGATGACGGGGAAGCGCGTTTTTCTCATGGCACCAATACATCATCACTACGAACTCAAAGGATGGAAAGAGACGAAAGTTACCATGGTTTTTTCCTCGATTGCCCTGATCACCTCTTTGGTGGGGCTGTTATTCCTGAGCGGAGGTTGACATGCTGCAAGGCAAGGTCGGTCTGGTGGGTTACGGAGTATCGAATAGAGAACTCCTGAAGAAGTCAATCAAAATGGGAATCCACAATGATTTCTTTGTCTCTGATAATGCGATTCTTGGAGAAGACTTGAAGCATTCTCTCTGTGAGTATTCGGTGAAATTCGAAGAGGGAGGGCACACGAGTAAACTCCTGGATTGCGACATGTTTGTCATGAGTCCCGGAATATCGCCGCTTTCAGACACAGGAAAGATGATCCTCTCAACGAAAAAGAAGACAACTACGGAATTGGAGATAGCACTCGAACTCCTTCACCAGTCGGGGCGTAGACTTATCATTGGAATCACCGGGACCAACGGTAAGTCCACCGTTGTAACCATGCTCGGTCATATCATGTCTGCTATGGGAATAAGTAATTACACCGGGGGGAACCTGGGTAATTCACTCATATCCGGTTTTGACTACGACACTAAGATCTACTCAATCGAAGTTAGTTCATTTCAGCTCAAGTGGTTCAGTAAAGACTCGGGGTATTTTGGCCTTTCAGCCATCACCAATGTTGCACAGGATCACCTGGATTTCCACGGAACTCTGGAGGATTACGTTCATTCAAAGCTCCGCATCGCTCGAATGACCGAAGGTTATTGCCTTCTTCCTGAGCAGATCAAATTGTCTTACATGAAGGAGTCTTTCTCAAACAGAAGTCACTTGCTCGGCTTTTCCGAAGGAGGCGGCTTTGCATCGGTGAAAGGGGATTTGCTGAGGATTCACAAACTGGAGATTCCCATCGACCATCGTTTTCTCGCTCATAACCATATTGCTCAAAACTACCTCGT
>PWXG01000172.1 GCA_003561215.1 Thermotogales bacterium | reverse complement strand
TGCACGCCTGCTCCTTAAGAGAAAAGGAGAGGATCCAAAATGAGAAAGATCCTTCTGTGTGTGTTGCTTCTTGCACTTGCATTTCTGTTCTCAGGATGCCCATCGCTCTTTGAAAAACCCCTCAAATCAATCGCGTTCAGCGCAATCGCTGGAGGTGGTTATCACACTGTTGCTCTGGATGAAGGCGGCAATGTTTGGGCATGGGGAGCGAACCTGATAGGCGAACTGGGTGACGGAACAAATGACAACAAGAACCTGCCTGTTCAGGTGAAAGGTCCCGGAGGAGAAGGATTCATGACAGGAATAACCGCCATTGCTGCCGGTTACTCCCATACCGTTGCACTGGACGAGAATGGCAATGTCTGGGCATGGGGAGCCAACCATGCCGGTCAGCTTGGTGACGGTACAAATGATCACGCAAACACGCCAGTTCAGGTTATTGCTTCCAAAGGTGACGGATTCTTGACAGGAGTTACCGCAATCGCTGCGGGTGGTGATTTTTCAGTTGCACTAAAAGAAGATGGCAGCGTCTGGACATGGGGTCACAATTACTTTGGCCAACTAGGCATTGGAACCTCTGGCGCAGGAACAAACATGAACAGACCCGTGCGGGTCAAAGGTCCCAAGGGGACTTTCCTGGAAGGAATCGTAGCGGTCGCAGGAGGATTCTCCCATACTGTTGCTCTGGACGAAGACGGTCAAGTCTGGACCTGGGGAATGAATAACTATGGCCAGTTAGGTGATGGAACAAATGACAACAAGAGCTTGCCTGTCCAGGTCAAAGGCCCCGGAGGGAAAGGCTTCTTGACAAATGTCACTGTCATCTGTGCAGGTGGTTATCATACTGTTGCTCTTGGCGAAGATGGAAAAGCCCGAGCATGGGGGTACAATGCCTCTGGCCAGCTCGGAGACGGAACAGATATCAACAAGAACACTCCTGTCGTTGTCAAAGCTCCTGAAGGGGAAGGCGCCTTAGCAGGTATCGAAGGTATTTTCGGAGGCGGCCATCATTCCATCGCGCTGGGTCAAGATGGCAGTGTTTGGACATGGGGAAACAACAATTCCGGTCAGCTAGGCGACGGAACATCGGTAAGGAAGACTAGACCTGTTCAAGTGAAAGGCCTCGGAGGGGATGAATTTCTGGAAGGCATAATTGCAGTAGCTGGTGGTGCTCAGCACACGATTGCCCTAGATCTATACGGTGCAATCTGGACCTGGGGAAGTAACGAATGCGGCCAACTGGGTGACGGCACAGACATCTACAGGAACACTCCGGTTCAAGTCGAAATGCCTTGACAGCAAGCAGATGAAAAAGCCCGAGTGCTTACTGTAATCCTCTGTCCAAGAATATGAGTATCTCATGTCAACTGCTGGGGAAAGGACGGCGAAAAATGAGGAGAAGTGTCGTGCTTCTTATACTGGTTTTTCTCTTAGGAACGTTTGTACTTATCGGCAGGACAATTGATAAGCACCCAGTAGGCGAAATGGTGCTTGTCAAGAGTGGATCGTTCATTATGGGAGACGAACTTGGAGATCTGCAGGATGATTCCAGTCCAACTCACCGTGTAACTCTGACTTACGACTTCTGGATAGGGAAATACCAGGTAACATTTGATAGCTTTGACTTGTTTTGCGAACATACCGGAAGAGACAAACCACGTGATGCAGGTTGGGGTAGAGGGCAAAGACCCGCGATATACGTAAGCTGGTGGGATGCTATCGCTTACTGTAACTGGTTAAGCGAAAGAGAGGGACTACCTGTTGCTTACAGACTTAGGGGAGAGCAAGATGAAGGTCAGATGCTCGACTTGAACGGCAATGTGACTACAGATATAACGAGAGTCATCGGTTATCGGCTCCCGACAGAGGCAGAGTGGGAATTTGCTGCTCGAGGTGGAAACAACATTAGAGGCTACAAGTATGCCGGAAGTAATACGGCCGAAGATGTAGCATGGTTCTCAGACAACTCAGCATCCAGAACACACGCGGTGGGCATGAAACTGCCCAATGAGCTCGGAATTCACGATATGTCTGGAAATGTCTGGGAATGGTGCGCTGACGTGTTCGGTTCATACACAAGCGCAGACAAGACTAATCCGTACAACAGCACAGGTGGTTCATACCGCGTTGGAAGAGGTGGGAGTTGGCGAAGCGTCGAGTCATATGTGCGTGTGGCTGACCGGAACTTCCGCTTTCCCAACTACTCAGGGAATTTCTTCGGTTTCAGAATCGCAAGAACAGCACCATAGATTAGAATTATAGATAACCTGGTTCTTCAAGGGTTGAGGCCTCCCTCGCACGTTGTAATGTCTCACGTCGGATTTCATCCGAAGGGCACAGCATTGCTAATGCCCCTACACCACTATTGATAGGATCCTTGGATCTTGCTTTTGTCGTAAGTCGACACTTTAGTGTTTCGCTCTGTCTTGCCATACCTCCTCCTTCAAAGCGCTTCTGGTATTCTGTTCTTAACTCTACCCTCTACCTGCTTCTCAACTCGATACCCTTGTTCTTACAATACCCGCTCCATTTCAACCGGTCCTTTACAACCCATACCCGAACTTTCCAAACCGCTCTTGAAAAAGGACATCGGAGTTTTCGAACGTCGTCTTCTGATCTGAACAATGCCCGCTCCACTCACCCGGGTCTATCCACCCGATCCACTTCACCCGCTCTTGACTTCACCTTCAACTGCTCTTGGAAACCTTTAACTGCTCCATAAACCTACTCTTGCTCTAATTTCCATCCTTGGAGGGGTGGCGCGAAGCGCCGGGGTGGGTGATCTATAGCAGCAGAACGTGCTGCGAAGCGAGTTCCCAGGAACAGGTCAGAAGTGTGTCCGGCAAAGATCGCCAGAAGTGCGAATCGCCAAGACCGGGCGAGAAGCGAAATGGTCAAGCCCAGACCATGAAGCGCGGGACACAACAAGAGGTCCGAAGGTAACATAAGAAAACATGACGGCAAATCCGCACTATGGATTCTTCGTGATCTGCTGTTCTCGCTCCAAGATTCAACAGTTGACTGAATCTCAAGTCTGGTTTTGAATTCGCACGTTGGGGTCCCGCAATTCGCTATTTCAACTGCTGTGGTAGCTCTTGTTCTTTCAAGTCTTTCACAACTAGCCTCGATTTCCACGAAGTAGAGATACACTGAGAGCCATACAGATTTCTTCAATGAAAACTGCGCAACTATGCCATGTTTAGAATCTTCGGTGTTAGTTATACACATTACTGATAGT
>PWXG01000153.1 GCA_003561215.1 Thermotogales bacterium | reverse complement strand
TTGTCAGGGTGGGGGAGCAGTGGGTGAGACCATATTGGAAAGGCCCGGAAGAGTTGGCCGTTGCCCCTCACCGGTATGCAATTGACTGGCCGGCTGATGCACGCGTTGGTGCTGCCCGAAGACTAATGCAAGGGGATCAAGATGTGGAAAAAGTATGACATCGACTTGGCGGGAAAAGCGGTGAAGCACGGAAGACAAAAGGAAGCGATATTTTTGGCTATGCAAGGCGAGGCTGGGTTTGGTGTGGCATGGTGAGGCATGGCCTGGTTGGGCTCGGTGCGGCAAGGCAAGGCACGGAACATAAAGGAGGAAAGGGACGATGGTCAAGAAAACACTCGAGAAAGTTGAAGAGGTTAACATGGAAGAATCATTCTGGAAAGTATACGTCTTGAGGGCGCTTTTGGAAGGAGTAACACCGATTTTACAGAACAGTCCCAAGGGAATGACGGCAAAAGAACCAGGGATTAAGGGAGAGAAAACTTATATCCCGGAGATAGAGGCAAAGAAAGTCGAGTACCGCCGGGATGACGGCATTCTCGGTTTTCCTGCATGTGGCTTGAGAAATTGTTTAATAACGGGCGCAACTAACTTAAAAATTGGCAACAGGGCCGCTTCATCGGTGTTGCCTGAGGTTATCAGCCACTTTCCGCCGCTTGAGGGCGACGAGCTTTTTCCTTATGAGGATTTAGAGGGGCAACCTGTCAGGGAGTATGAAATAGATACCAGGCGTGCAATTAGAGGAAAGCAGGGAGTATTAGTCAGCAGGCCAAAAATTTGGCCCTGGCGATTACGCTGTGCCTTGAAATTAACAGTGCCCACAGGCACCAATATGACGCTTTTTCAGAGACAGTTGCTCCAGGTGATGAATAAAGCAGGACAATATCCAGGATTGGGTGACGGACGCCCCCAGAGAATTAAGGGTAAGGGCCTCTGGTTTGGTAAGTTTAAAGTGGTGGAATTGGAGATAGATCCGTTTGAAGATTAACACGGTAAATATTTTGGTCTGGCGGGACATGGTCGGGTGCGGTGCGGTCAGGCTAAGCCTGGTAGGGTATGGCGAGGCAAGGATAATTGAGTGTGATAGAGTTTGTGGTTTGATGATGCGAGGAGGGTCTATCCCGGTCAGGCATGGTCTGGTTCGGCGCGGCGTGGCCGGGCGAGGTCAGGCATGGTGAGGCAAGGGAAAAGGAGGAAGACAGATTAGATGGCAACTAAAATTAAAATATCAAAACTTGTACTGGATTACAATATCTATCCCAGGGCTGAGATCAAAGCGTTTTCGGTTAATCAGATGGTGGAGGCAATGGAAGCGGGAGCCATCTTGCCACCGATAAAAGTGGACAAGAAAAGCAAGCGGGTGGTCGACGGTTTTCACCGAGTAAGGGCATATCAGAAAATGCATGGCCCGGAGGCCGAAATTCCGGCTGAACTTAAAGAGTATGCCAGTGAAGCCGATATGTTTGCCGAGGCTATGGCGCTTAACGTCGTACACGGCAGTAATTTAACCCCTTTTGATAAAGCGCGGTGCCTGGCTAAAGCAGAGGAACTCAAGATAGAAACACCGCTTGTTGCCAGGGCGTTGAATATGACGGTTGAATCTTTAAGCGATCTCAAAGCATCACGGCTGGGATACTTTCAAGCAAAGCCGATAGTGCTCAAGCGAACCCTGGTTCATTTAGCCGGTGAAGACTTGACCGAAAAACAAATTGAATACAACCGTCAGGCCGGTGGTATGCCTTGCACTTTCTATATCAATCAGCTTATTGCCATGCTTGAAGCAGAGGCAATAGAGTGGAAGAACGAGAAGGTGGTTTATGGCTTGAAACGTCTACACGACTTGCTGGATGGAGCGTTAAGGCCAGTTGGAAGATAAAATAGTACCGGCGTGGTGTGGCAGGGACAGGTCAGGCTTGGCCTGGTTTGGTGTGGCTGGGTATGGTAAGGCTTGGATGAAATACTTAATAAATAAGAATTTACCACGCCCGGCAAGGCATGGCGTGGCCAGGCGAGGTCGGGCTTGGCGGGGTCAGGTTGGGCAGGGTTTGGCACGGCATGGGTAGCCAGGGGCTGGCCGGTAAACTGTGGTAGGCGTTGCATGGTCGTCTTTATCCTCTCAGCCGTCCCGTGAGCGACCACAGGTGTAATCGGGGGTGTCGTCCCCTGGCTAATACAGAGTTTTGAGCGAGCCATGAGTTAAGAGAAAACCAAAGGCGAAGCGAGGTGAACCATGAAGCAAGACTTCATTAAAGAAGGAGACATTGAAGCACTCAGAGAAATAGCCGAATTTGAGGATTCGCATGACATGGAGAAGGACTTTACCATCGGCTGGTCCTGGCGCCACGTGCGCATCTGGCCGGCCACATTGAACCGGTTTTTTAAGGAAGGCTACATTGATAATGTCTTCCGGTCCAACTCGTACACAGGCTACCGTTTGAGCGAAATGGGCCGGCAAATGGTCGATGAGGCCGGGGAAGCGCCTGAGACGCCACATGATGCCGAAATAGCCCTGCCGGACAGCCTTTTCGAGGATATCATAGGCCATGAAGATGTGAAAGAACTGCTGAGGGCCTGCCTGCTGGCTGATGAACCGGTGCATGTGCTGCTTTCCGGTCCGCCGGCGCTGGCCAAGACGTTGTTTCTGTGGGACATCGAGAAAGCCTATGGCGAAAAAGCTGTCTGGCTGGTGGGTTCGGCCACCTCGAAGGCAGGGCTATGGGATCTGGTTGCCGTCCGGCAGCCCTGGATATTGCTTATTGACGAGCTCGACAAGATGAGCGCCGCCGATACCGCTGCCCTGCTTTCAATTATGGAAGGAGGCCGGCTGGTTAGAGCCAAGAAAGGCCGGGAGCTGAACTTGTCCAATCCGCTTAAAGTGGTGGCCGCCAGTAACCGCGTATACAAACTGTCGCCCGAACTCAAGTCCCGCTTTGCTCTGCGCAAGATTGAAGCCTACAGCCGCAGCGATTACTTCACGGTGGTAAAAGGCGTGCTGGTTCACCGGGAGAATGTTTCTATCGAAGCAGCCGAAGAGATAGCAGGCAAGCTGGACGGCAGAACCCAAGATGTTCGCGATGCGGTCAGAGTGGCCAGGTTAGCGCCGCATCTCGGCGTGGACAAGTCCATAAGGCTGCTTTTAGCTTCGGCCCAGCAGGGGTGACCCTAGCTGCTTAGGGGCAGGCTTAGCAGCTAGCAGCTAGCAGCTTATATGCGTAGCTGCTTAACATAGACTAGCTTTGGATTAGATTTTAAG
>PWXG01000237.1 GCA_003561215.1 Thermotogales bacterium | reverse complement strand
GCTTGCTCCATCAGCTTTCGCTTCTGTGAGCATTTTCTGATGAGCTGGTCTCTATGCTCATCGTACGCACCAGTTGATAAGAACCTGGCGGCTATGAGCTGATTGATGCCGGGAACGCAGATAATAGAAAGCTTTACGAGAATGCTTAACCTTTCAATGAGGGATCTTGGAGCGACTATCCAGCCAACTCTTAATCCTGGGGCGAACGTCTTCGATATGCTACCAATTTCAATGACACAACCCTCCCGGTCAAAAAATCTCAGAGTTGTTGGATGAGTTCTTTCATACTGCAGCTCTGAAAAGACCGTGTCGTCTATCAGAGGTACTCTGTAGTTCTCGGCAAGACGTACAAGGACTTCCTTTCTGTGTTCAGGCATATTGAATCCTGTGGGATTGTGAGAACAGCTCATTGTATAGATAAACTTAACCTCAGACCTCTTCAGAATCTCTTCCAGCTCCGCAGTGTTGATTCCTTCCCTGGTTCTTCGTATAGCACTAACTCTCAGTTTCATTATCTTTGCAAGGTTTATCACGTGGTAGTATGTAGGCTCTTCTATCACAACGCGGTCTTCTGGAGACGAAAGGGCACTGAAGAGCATGTGAATGGCTTGCTGAGCACCATTGGTGATCATGAAGTTCACCGTGGAGAGGCGCTGCCCTGACTGCCTTATCCGAACCGCCAGTATTTTCAGGAGTTGTTTTAGTCCACGAGGATGAGAGTAGTTCATAATGTCCGCGAACTCGGAGTCACTGAAGCCCTGCAAGATCCGTTCCATAAGGCCTGCTGGCAAATCCGGTGCTCTCGGCGCAGCTGAATCGAAGCGAATGAGTTTCTTGCTTGAAAGAGATTCGCTGAACTGCCCATATCCTTGCTTTCTAACACTATGGCTCTCGAGGTTTCTTAGTTTGCTGGTCCACGCTACCGCATCAAACTTGTTCTCGTCAGACTCTCGAGCTGCGGATACATAGGTACCGCTTCCACTAATCGAATCAACGAGCTCGTCATACTCGAGTTCACGGTAAGCTTTTACAACGACACTTCTACTCACTCCAAGAATTCTCGCCAGTTGTCTGTGTGATGGCAGCTTCGCTCCTGGTCGCAAGTCTCCTCTGATTATTGACTCAGAGAGTTGCCTTGCAAGCTGCCCTGAAATCGGAACCGAGGAGTTCTTTGCTAGCTTTATCTTTACACCCAGCATGGTAATCACCTCGCTTAAATTCTACTATCATTTGCATGAAGTGGAGTGGGCCGCTTTGCCCCCCTTCGGGGCAGTCCACTATACAGTGTTGTATAACTCTATGCTGAAGCAAAACCGGTTACGTTCAATCCGGTTTGCCTGAAAAGTGGACTGCCAGAACTCGGATGATTCCGCCACGCTTTCAGGCCAACCTAGACATATCATCATGTCAGGAGGTGAAGGGCATGATGTTTCCCTTCGTTTACGAGCTATGTAAGTACAGGATCGAGGAACTGATTAAGGAAGCCAGGGAAATGCAATTGGCTCGAATGGCCAAAAGTGCAAACGCAGGTCATGAGGAAGACGATGTTCCTCACTGCACTCAGCGACGTTGGTACAGAAAGTCCAGAAAGAGCCGTGTGACGGCTCGGCCTTAAAACAACAATGGAGGAGTTGATGATCATGAGAAAGAGGACGAACAGAGAGATAAAGATAAGCAGAGACAAAGAGATAGAACACCAGAACGAAATCAGGAACTATAAGAGGAAGAGCTCGTTGCCACATCCGGGAATCTGGTACTATCTTTAAACCGGATGAAAAAGAGCTGTCTTTCGCTTCTTACTAATAATGGACCGGTCCATTTTCCTGGGCATCTTTGTCGTTTCTGATCGAAAACCTAAGCAATCATGTGCTGGCTCTTTCTACCAAAAATCGGACACTTAATGTGCCCTTACTGTCCTTGAGATTGTTGTTCAGAAGACAGATTCTGACCCGTTCATCAAATGGCAAGAAGCGATCTAAGAAAAATCGACGATGAAGCCATGGATTTGCGATCTGCTGTTCTTCTTCAGTTCGGATAATGGCAGTATAGGTATCTTGGTCAACAATCTGTATGAAGAAATACTTGACTACCAGCTTGAAGAGGTAGTATACTCGAGTAAGAACCGACGGTCGGTTTTTAAACAGAAGCGAATGGTTTTTCAGGAGGCGAGCATGCACAAGAAGCTAGCACCGGAAGAAAGAAAGGCTCAGATCATCCAGACGGCTTTGAAGCTTTTTGCCGCAAAGGGCTACGAAAACACGACGATAAACAGCATTATTGACGAAGCGGGAATCTCCAAGGGAGGGTTTTATCACCATTATGGATCCAAGGAAGAACTGCTAGAGGATATTGTTCGTATGCTAATCGGTGGAATGGTGGCCATATTCAAGGAGATAGATGCGCGAGACGATCTTACTGCCCTGGAGAAAACCAACGAGTATATCAGAAGAGTCAATGCTTACAAGACAGAGAAAGTTGTTGCGACTGCCGCTTTTCTATCTGAGCTTTATTCCAGTGGTAAGAACGTTCGGCTTGAAAGCAAGATCTACGATTTCGCTCGGGAACATGTTTCACCGATCATGAAGAAGATAATTCTCCAGGGGGTTGAAGAAGGTACTTTCAAAACCAAATATCCGGAAGAAGCGGCTGAAGCTTATGTCAAGCTTTTTATCATGCACCAACAGGAGATGACCGATCTTTTCTACGAAGCCTTGCGGGAGAGAAATTGGGAAATCGTGAAAACAATACAACGGAAATACGGATTCTTCCAGAAGCTGCTGGAAGATATCCTGGGGCTGGAGAAGGGTTCTCTAGTTGTTGAAGAGGTAATGGGTAGAACTGCTGAAACCATGTGTGAGAAAATCATCGGACAAGAGAGTCCAGGTCCGGACTGATATGCTCTGCTACGGGCCTTGAGACCAGGAGGCAAGCAGAAGCACTTGTTAACCCTGATCATAGGCAGTTCGGCTGATAGCTACGACAAAAAGATAGTTGAATCGAGTCACATTTGCATGAAAGAGGTGGGGAAATTGTCTGTTATTGAAGTCAGAGACCTGGTTAAGTTTTACGGCAGCTTTCAAGCTCTCGATGGTGTAAACATGGAGGTTGAAAGAGGAGACGTCTTAGGTTTTATAGGACCGAACGGCGCTGGCAAGACTACCACGATCCGGATTCTTCTTGGACTGCTCCGCAAACACTCAGGCAAAGCTGACATATTCGGAAAGGATTCATGGAACCACGCTGCTGAGCTGCATAG
>PWXG01000188.1 GCA_003561215.1 Thermotogales bacterium | reverse complement strand
GATTGTGGCCAACAACTGCATAGAGACATCAACACAGTATCTCTGCTCATCTATCATCGATATTACCGAGCTCAACTGGCCGCGCGCGGTTTTCAACAGCCTTAACGCTCTTTCATGTTTCAGGTGCCTCTCCTGGTCCTCATCAATCAGTCTCTTCTCCTTCAATCTTGTTCACCTCGTATCCTGCCTGTTTGATAGCGTCGATTATCCTGTCTGGCGGCAATCCAACGCCTGACAGAAGAGCTGTTCCGGCATCAAGATCTACCAAGACGTTCCTGACACCCTCCAGGTCCCTGAGTTGCCTTTCAACTCTTTTCCTGCAGTGCTCACACGTCATGCCGTCAATCCATATCTTCATGGAGTTCACCTCCCCACTAGATTCTCGCCTTTCTCAGTCTCAGCGCATTGAGAACAACTGAAACGCTCGAAAATGCCATGGCAGCTCCCGCGATCATCGGGTTCAGTCTTAGACCGAGTGTAGTGTAGAACACGCCCGCTGCTATAGGAATGCCCAGCGTGTTGTAGAAGAATGCCCAGAAGAGATTCTGCTTGATGTTTCTCAATGTAGCTCTGGAAAGTCTTATGCTCTTCACCACGTCAGCAAGATCGCTTCTCATAAGCACTATGTCTGAGCTCTCGACTGCTACGTCGGTTCCTGATCCTATGGCCATTCCAACATCTGCCTCTGCTAAGGCGGGGGAATCGTTAATCCCGTCTCCGACCATAGCAACGATCCTTCCTTCAGACCTGAGTTTCTTTATCAAAGAAATCTTGTCTTCGGGCAAAACATCAGAAACAATGTTCTTGATTCCCAGCTTGTCCCCAACAGCTCTTGCCACCTTCTCGTTGTCACCTGTCAGGAGGTAAACATCAATACCCATGTTCATCAGATCCTTGACCGCGTTCCTGGAAGATTCCTTGATCGTATCTGCCAGGGCGATGATTCCGGCAACTTCATCTTCCACCTGAAGCAACAGGGCAGTCTTACCTGATCTGTTGAGCTCAGCGAGCTGTTCAATGATCCTCGCGTCGTCTGTCTTAACGAGCCTGGTGTTGCCCATCCTGACGCCCTTCCCGTGCACAATTCCCGATATTCCTTTCCCTGCATCAACTTGATACTGCTCCACGTTCACGCTGGATCGATCTTTCAGTACCTCCACGATTGCCCTGTCAAGCGGGTGTGAACTCTGAAGTGCGAGCGCACCGGCATAGGAAAGAAGCTGCTCCTGATTGAAGCCATTCACAGGTATGAGATCTGTAAGACCAGGTTTCCCCACGGTCACAGTCCCCGTTTTGTCCAGCACCACTGTCTTCACTTTGTGTGTTATCTCAAGTGATTCGGCGTTCTTGAACAGAATTCCGTTTTCAGCACCTCTTCCCGTTCCGACCATGATGGCCATAGGTGTCGCCAGTCCTAGTGCGCACGGGCATGCAATTACAAGTACTGCGATTGTCATCGTAGTTGAAAATAGTGTTCCGTAGCCGAGCAGCATCCAGGAAAGAAAGGTCACACCGGCGACAGCAAGCACGAAATGAACGAAATATCCACTAAATACATCTGCAATGCGGGCAATTGGAGCTCTTGATGCCTGTGCTTCTTCTACCAATCGAATTATCATTGCAAGAGCAGTCTGGCTTCCAACAGCCGTAGCTTCAACTTCCATTGGTGAGGCCTCATTGACGGTCCCCCCGACAACTCTCGAGCCTTCTTCAACATCAACGGGTAGCGACTCGCCCGTTATCATCGCCTGGTTCACTGAACTCTTTCCAGATACAACGCGCCCGTCGACCGGAACCGACATACCAGCCTTGACGAGCACCAGGTCGCCCACTTCGACTTCGTCTGCAGGCAGCTCGATGAAATCGTTGCCCCGTTTCACGAGAGCTGTTTTTGGAGACAAGTCCAGTAGTTTTCTTATAGCCTCAGATGTTCTTCCCCTACTAATATTCTCAAAAAGCTTGCCCAGCAGTATGAGGGCAATAAGAACGCCAGCTACTTCATAATACAGGTCCATGGCATACTCTGGGTAACCTCTCAGAATCTGGATTGTGGCAAACACGCCATAAACAACAGCAGCTCCTGTTCCGAGTCCGACCAGTGTGTCCATGTTAGGAGAACCTCTAAACAGTCGGGGGATCCCCTTCAGGTAGAAATCACGCCCGGCTAACAGTATCGGGATTGTCAGGACAAGCTGCAGGAACGCGTAATTGAGAGGACTCATGTGAGGTGAAAAGACTACAGGGAAAGGAACTCCCATCATCGGAGCCATAGCGACAAACAGCAGCGGAATAGCAAATACCGCTGATACAATGAACCGCTTCTTGTAAGATGATATCTCTCTTCTTCTACTATATCGCTGCTTGTCCTGTGAATCGTCAGCCTTCAGGCGAGCCTCGTAGCCCGCTTCTTTGACCGCTTCCTTCATCTGGGCTAACCGAACAAGTTCTGGTTCATATGTCATCCTTGCACTGTCATCCGACAGACTCACCTGTGCAGACGCTACGCCATTGAGCGATTTCAAAGCCTTTTCGACAGCCGCCGAACAAGCTGCACATGTCATTCCATCGATTTCCAGAACGATTGACTTCATGTTATCTCCCTGTTGAAGCTCATACCCGCTCTTCTTGATGCTCTCAATGAGTTTCTTCTCATCGAATTCATCTGAAACAGATACCTTCAAAGTATCTGAAGCCAGGCTCACGGATGCCTCTTGAACTCCCGGAACCTTCAGGGATGCTTTTTCTACAGCATTTGCACATGCTGCACAAGTCATCCCCGCTACCTTGAATTGTTTGTCAGCCATATCAGTTGCCCCTTCTTCATCCCCCCACCGGGGGGGGTTCTACACTCATTATATCATGTTTATTGTCGGGTAATAAAGAAGGGTTGAAGAGCAGGTTGAAAGGCAAGTATAGGTTACAGCAAGAGCGGTTACGGGGTGGAAAGGATCGGTTTAAGATCAGGTTTGTGAAGCATGTACAATCGAGATACAAACCGCTTGGGGACTGAACCGTTTTTCGTTGCGCATAATACTATTATGCCCTTCTTTTAACCGCTTCAATTCAAGAAACGCAGTTACAGCAGATCTAATCTCTGTCAATCTACTAAACATCAGGGCAGAACGATGTTCTGCCCCTACGTTACTTTGGGTGATGGTTTTCGCCCTTCTCGGGTAGTGCATAACACTAAAAAAAGCAAAACACGAAAACTCCATCGTGCGTCTTGCGGCGTGCGTAAAACCTTTTCAAGAGCAGGCTAAAAGCTTAAGTAATGTAG
>PWXG01000038.1 GCA_003561215.1 Thermotogales bacterium | reverse complement strand
TTCCGGAGATACCGACAACTTCACGGAGTAACTGAATGACCGGACTCTGGGTTAACTCGCCAAGAAAACTTGAACCCGTGTCCTCAGTAAATACCTGAAGCATCTTCTTGCTTTCCACGTCGTCCACCGCAATAACAGCATCGTTGTTGAGCACGTTATGAATCCATGTTACGTGTTTGTCACCGATTCCCTGGATATCGTGCCCTCCGTATCCGTTCAATGCCAGTGTCGGACACTGTATCGGCTCAACAGCTATGTTCATCGAATCCGGGAAAGAACGTTTTATGCGATCACCTGCAGCAATCGTGCCTGCAGAACCAACGGCAGAAACCACTGCAGAGACTTTTTCGTTACCGATTCCAAGCTCCTTGACAAGTTCAAGGATGGTGTTCCCGGTCACATAGTAGTGAAATCTGTAGTTGCCGAATTCGTTGAACTGATTGAGTACCCTGACCTTTTCAGGGTTCTCTGCGGCTAATTCTTTTGCCTTGTCGTAAATCTCCTTCACGTTGGACTCACAACCGGGGGTTGGAATCGCCCTGGAACCATATTCTCGGATTATGTCGAAACGTTCCCTGGACATCCCTTCGGGGAGTATCACTATGGAGTCGAACTTCATCCTGGAACTGACCCATGCTCCGCCAATTCCGTAGTTGCCGGTAGAAGGCCAGACCAAAGTGTGAAAGCTCGGATCGACTTCGTTTCTCA
Organism: Thermotogales bacterium; assembly: GCA_003561215.1. Classification (GTDB taxonomy): domain Bacteria; phylum Thermotogota; class Thermotogae; order Petrotogales; family Kosmotogaceae; genus UBA9910. The sequence continues at coordinate 2,571 of PWXG01000038.1, read as the reverse complement.
GCTCCTTCTCCATCAGTATGGAATATGTGGCTCCCACCTTGTGGCTACCTGTTGGAAACTCCTTTGCATACAAGACTATGATGTTTGCGTCTATACCGGTTAACTCCTTTGGCATCACGAAGTAGTAGATCTGGTTTTCGAAGTCTCTCCAGGTTATGTTGAAAAGATTGATCGGATCGAGTGGGTCGTCATACTTGGCTTTTCTTGCCCTTTCTCTGATTTTCGAGTCGATCTTCTCCGGATGTAGCATCTCCTCGAATGTTGGTCCCAAGATCTTCTTTTTCATTCATTGTCCTCCTTGATAATCCGCAAAATATATTCTGGTGTGGCAGGAATCTGCCTTATTCTCTTTCCAATTGCTCTTGAAATCGCATTTGCGATGGCAGCGGGCGTTGCCATGAGGGAGGGTTCGCCGATTCCCTTGGCGCCGTAAGGCCCTTCGCTGAATTCTTCCTCGACGATATCGTACTTGAAGACCCGAGGAATATCGCGAATAGTAGGGATTATGTAGGTGTTGAAATTGTCAGTCAGAATTCTACCGTTGACCATCTTCATGTCCTCTGAAAGTGCATAGCCCATGCCCTGAACAAAGCCTCCCTGTATCTGCCCTACAACACCTTCTGGGTTGATCGCCTTACCGACATCATGAACGGCATATGCTTCAAGAACACGCGCATTTCCTGTGATCTCGTCCACTTCGACGACCACAACCTGGCTTGCAAACGCGTAGGTGATATACGCCTCACCGATACCTTCTTCGGGATCCCATTCTAGACGAGGACTCTCATACCAGCCTGCTTCAAAGATTTTGACATTCCTCTGGAAGGCCTTTTCCGCAAGCTCCTCAAAAGAAATGCTATCACCGGATCCGTCGGATACAACTCCATCGAGAATTTCCACTTCGTCTTCACGACAACCAGCAACCTCGGCAAACAATTCAACGAGCCTTTCTTTGAGGACCTGGCAAGCAATCCTGACGGCATTTCCGGAGAACATCGTTGTTCTTGATGCAACACTGGGACCACTGTCAGGGACAAATGCCGTGTCGGTCTGATGCACGACGATCCTGTCAAGTCTTTGTCCAAGTTCTTCCGCAGCGATAATAGCCATGACGGTTCTGGCCCCCTGACCCATCTCGGTTCCGCCAATACGCACATCGACCGAACCGTCCCTGTTTATCTGTACGTGAGCTCCGGATTTGTCGATATGTTGACCTTGCGCACCAAGACTTACTCCGTATATTATGTGTGACAGACCAAGACCGCGCTTTAAGAACATGGAGTCTTTGTTGAAGAGATCGACCTGCTCGTTGAGGGTCTTCCAGTTGCTTAGAGACTTCACTTTCTTCAGTGTCTCAACCGCTCCGATGCTTTCGGTAAGAAGGTGATCCGTGCAGGTTCGTGAACCGGTACTCAGAGTATTCTTAGATCGCATTTCTACAGGGTCAATCCCCAGTCTCTTGCTTGCCTCGTCCATCATCGATTCAACGGCGAACAGCACTTGTGGACTACCAAAACCCCTGAAGGCTCCGGGAGGCACCTTGTTAGTGTAAACACCGTAAGTATCGACCTTGACGTTTTCGATGCTGTAGGCGCCCGCGGCATGTACAAGTGTTCTGAACATGACAATTGGCGAAAGCGTCGCGTACGCACCCATATCCATAAAGGCGTTGATCTCGATCGCCCTGATCGTACCGTCTTTGGAAAATCCCATCTTGTAGTACGACTTTATTGGGTGCCTCTTCGAAGTTGTATGAATGTCAATCTCTCTTGAGTAGATTAGCCTGGCAGGGCGTTTCAGATTATGTGCAGCCACTGCCGCATATGATGCCACAAAAGATGGCACATCTTCCTTCCCGCCAAACGCACCCCCTGTTTCAGCTTGTATGATCCTGACCTTGCTCATCGGGAGCCCCAAAACTCTGGAAAGGCTGCTCTGAACATAGTAAGGACACTGAATGCTTCCATAGATCGTCATGCCGTAATCTGTATCAGGAAGCACTATAGCACCCTGGGGTTCAAGGTAGGCGTGTTCCTGATAAGAAGCCAGGAACTCTTCTTCAAGGATGAGATCGGACTCTGAGAAGCCCTTTTCAACCTCGCCCTTGCGAATCTTCTTGCGCACTGCGACATTGGTCTTCCCGTGAATGCGCACTTCGTCTTTTCTAGCCTCGTCGATGTCGAGAACAGCAGGAAGGTCCTCGATTGTGAGACGGACTCTTCTGGCAGCATCTTCTGCAATCCTCTGATTTGAAGCGGCAACTACTGCCACAACGTCTCCGTAGTGCTTCACCGTTTCTCCTTCAGCAACAAAGCACGGCATATCATCTACTATTTCGCCGAGACGGTTCTCGCCGGGAACATCTTTGTGGGTGAAGATTCCAAGAACACCTGGAATCTTCTCTGACCTAGAAGTATCAATTTTTCTCAATACTCCATGAGGCTTTCTGGCAATCACCAGAGCGCAGTGTACCATTCTATCGAAGTAGATATCCGAGGCGTACTTAGCGGCTCCAGTGACTTTCTCCAAAGCATCGACTCTGTTGACTTTGCTTCCGACTATTCTTCCTTT
>PWXG01000012.1 GCA_003561215.1 Thermotogales bacterium | reverse complement strand
TCTTGGAAATACAGGATGCGGTAACTACGAGGCCCGGAGAGGAAACTGAGCTGTTTCTCAACCTGGCATTCAACAAAGCAGATCTGCAATCAAATACCAATGAAATTGACAGATTGTTTCCGACCCTCGAGGAACTGGAGGTAATATATCAGGACCTCAGGGATGTGCTTCCCGCCTCGGAAAAGGACCTTAAGAGGGCGCTTAGCATAGAGAACGGTATGGAAAGGGTTTACCTGTCGGTGCTGGAAGACCTTGACCTTGTGGCTCACGACAGCGGAGACTGGTTCCTGGTTAACGGCCGCGCCCTTGAAAAAGACGCTGCAATAGAGACATTACGCTACAGGGAAGGGCTTGCGGAGAAACGTACTTCCAGATGGTTTGCTTCCAAACTTTCTACCATGACCACCAGGAGTCTTCTGAGAAGCCTTACTGACTGCTGCGAGGTGCTCAGGGTTGGATGAGCTGTAGACGCTTATTGGCACTTGATTTCGGCGAGTCCAGGATCGGTGTCGCTATAGCGATCGAGGGAATCGGGATGCCTGTTGGCGTAGTTCCTTACAGAGGCTTTAGGAACGAACTGAAGGCTCTTGTTCGAGATAGGAATCCTGATATCATCGTCGTCGGATTGCCTCTTGCAAAATCGGGTCGTTTCACCGAATCAACAGGAAAAGCAACTGCATTTGCAGAGAATGTTCGGAAGCTTCTCAAAACTGATGTCTGCATGATTGATGAAAGGCTAACTACAAGAGCTGCGAGGAGTAAGTCCTGCATGTCAGGGAGGCAGTTCAAAGAAGCGCGGGATGCCCTTAGTGCCCTTGAAATAGTCAATTCCTACCTGGCAAACCCTGAAACGTCAATTCCTATCAGACTGAGCTTTCCCGAATGCAGGATTGAGGATCTTTCCGGGACTCTCCCTGAAAGAACCCTTGTGTGGTGTCCCCCAACGTTTTCTTTGGTCGAAATGCTTTTCGAGAAAGGCATTCAACACATTGAACTCTATACGGAGAACCCCCAGATTCTTCTCAGAGCCAGTAGAGCTGAAATCTTTGCTGTAAACGTGAAATGTGAAATCGACTATGCCAGGTACGATGCTATACTACTGCAGAAAGAAACACCTGATCCCACCGGCGGATCTGTCAAGGAGATAATCAGATTCTCGTGCTCGTAGCCCAACGGATAGAGCGCTGGACTCCGGATCCAGAGGTTGTGGGTTCAAATCCCACCGGGCACGCCAGCTTGTAACTATTCGGCAGGAGAAAGCTTGAACAGAGCAAGGGAAAGAATTGTAGCAACAATCAGTGCGATAAGAAAGACTGGCAGATTTTCCGTAAATGCAACTCTCTTCAGAAGCAGGGGAATGGAACCAATCATTAGTCCTGTGAGGAAGGCCGTGGTATTCATTCTGTGGTTTGAGAGCAGCTTCTTCATTACCAGGCTCATCACGACGATTCCGGCAATTATCCCTGCGCCGAGAAACGCAAGGATCACAAGGTCGAATTCGCTTATGGCATTTAATGCACGCTCGTACACTCCCATAATCAGTAGCACAAGAGCACCACTCAGCCCGGGGAGAATGAGAGAGGCAGCTCCAAAAAAGCCCGCCGCCATATCATAGGCGAGTTTTCCAACACTGCGATCAAGCAATTCCGCCCCTTCGTCCGACGGACTCGCTTCCACTAACGAAAACAACAGGACTGCTCCAAGGCCAACAAGAAGCCAAATGACTACCTTACTGTTTCCTCTGCCAAGAGGCTTGACGAAACGAGGAATCCCGCCGATAATCAGGCCACAGAAGGTTCCGTAAGTCGCATGTGGAAAGAGTGCCAGTAGTCTGGAAATCAAGCCTGCAAAACCTGTCAGTCCAATAAGGATACCGCCTGCGACAAGAGCGATAAGAAGCAGATCCTTCTTTGAAATTCTGCCCATGAAGAGGTTTGACAACGCAAGCATAAGCCGGGCATATATTCCAAGAAGAAAAGCCATCGTGGCTGCACTGACACCTGGCACGAGATTTGATATGCCCATTACGATTCCAACCGCAAATGCCTGGACCACGTTTTTCCTCCCGAGCATTTCTGCCATAGAGATAGTCTGCTTTCGAACGATTCTAACATCCAGAGAGAAGAGGAGGACAATAATAAGCAACAAACTTTATCGGGTTTATGTTATAATCTATGCAAAGCGTTTGTAGGAGGTTTGACTATGTTGCTAGGAGTATCCAGACTGCATGCAGAAAACAAGGAAAGTGGAGAAGAGATACTGAAGGATGTGGATCTTGAAGTTGGTAAAGGCGAAATCCACGCAATCATGGGTCCAAACGGCAGCGGTAAATCGACACTCGCAAATGTGATCATGGGAAGCCCAAAGTACAGAGTGACAAGGGGAGACATTGTTTTCGAGGGAGAGAGCATCGTTGGGCTTAAGACAGACCAGCGAGTAAAAAAGGGACTCTTTATGACATTCCAGCATCCCTTTGAGATTCCAGGTGTAAGGCTGAGAAGCCTCATGATGGCTTCGTTGAATGCAACTGGTGGCAAGGAAGCTACTTCGAAAATAATCAAAAGGATAGACGATATCTCCGACAGATGCGGGCTGGACAGGAAATTCCTGGACCGCTACGTGAACGTCGGTTTCTCGGGTGGGGAGAAGAAACGCTCTGAGGTTGCGCAATTCGGGATCATCGCACCGAAGCTTGCAATTCTTGACGAAATCGACTCTGGTCTGGACGTAGATTCTCTGAGAAGCATCGCAGAGTCTTTGAGGTTTCTAAGGGGCGAGGACATGACAATAATACTGATAACGCATTACCAGCGTCTTCTGGATCACATAACACCCGATTTCGTTCACGTCTACGATGACGGGCATATTGCGAAGACGGGTGGTCCCGAACTGGCACTGATAGTTGAGAAACACGGCTACACGCCGGTGCTGGAGCACGTGCAGAAATGAAAGAAACGGGTGTGAATGAAGCGGTGAGGCGTACGAAACCTTCAGATGTCGGATCAGCCCCGGTAACATCCGAGCTTTTGCGGGGGTTTTCCGAGCGTGTAGTCCGAGAGATCTCCGAATACAAGAAGGAACCCGCATGGATGCTTGAAAAAAGGCTGAAAGCCCTGAATTTCTATAACAACCTTCATGAGCCTGGTTTTGGCGTCACGACGGAAAGCCTGAATATCAATTCAATCGTCCCGTATCTGAGGCCTGAAGCACAGGCAAAAGGAAACTGGGAAGATGTGCCTGAGGAGATACGGAGCACTTTCGATAAGCTAGGAATACCCGAAGCCGAGAAGAAAGC
>PWXG01000228.1 GCA_003561215.1 Thermotogales bacterium | reverse complement strand
TTCAGCATCACAACAGCATCTTATCGGTTACTTCAACACTTTGTAAACAGTCTTGATCGAAAGGCGAGAAGCACCAAGAAAGAGAACGCAGCTCGTGGCACGCGGTCTGCAGTATTGCACAGATGCTTGCAGCATGCACCTTGTGGCACGCGGCATGACCACCGAAACAAGGAAGAGCAATTGCTTGCAGCGCGTATTGCAACGAATCATTCTGTAGATGCGAAACACCGTTCTGCCCTGTCATAGTGGGTACAGTAATCGGCTCCTGATTTTGTTTTCAGTTTCCTCCTTGAAGAATGGCGTTTTCTGCCGCAGCGGGTGTTGGTCTGGCTACGAAGCAGCACTGGTCTACCCGTTCCTGGTAGAATCGGCGCTCTTTAGTTAGATGATCTGTCTTTGAGCCCAGCGAAGCTGTAGCTGGCCTGGAATGCCGGACTTTTCTAGGATTTTCTGGGTTTTCGCACGACGCAAAACGCACGACGGTTCTGCCGAACTGGCCCGCGAAGCGGAACTGGCAAAGCTTTGCTTCCCGTGGTACGCCTCTTGCGGAGGGTTCCCGCAACATCGCTTCTCACGGCCTTATAGTTCTTCGGTCTCTTGTATTAGCCCGATACGCGTGATTTTTCGCGGATCGGAACTGGCCCGCGAAGCGGAACTGGCCTGCCCGGATCTGGCAGAACTGGCGAAGCTTTGCTTCCCGTGGCATCGCATCTATCTATTGTGGTTTTCCACAGCCCGCTCCTGGTTGTTCCTTTTCTATAGAGGGTTCAAATCCCCTCCTTGGAGGGGTGGCGCAGGGCACCGGGGTGGGTGCTCTCAAGATTTGTTTGTTGCTTGCTGCTAATTGTTAGAAGAACCGAGAAGACGAAAGTTTTCGAGAATGCGAGAAAGAACATTGTCGAGAGTTACAGAAAAACCAGGAAAGACCAATAGCTAACCAAACAACTCTTCAAGAGATACTAGCAGAAGTGAATCAGTCTTTTCAGCAAATAGCCTGAGTTCATCGGAGAAACCGGACTTCGAGAAGAGGACAAATCTCTTCTCCCGGGCGCTGAGAAGAGAGCTCTTCTCGACAAGCTTCTGATAATCGTGCAGCGTCGTCCTCTGTTCTCGCCACTTACATTCGCCGAAAAGCATTATATCATTGCCTATGCAAACCAGATCAATTTCTTCTTCCTTCTTCTTGAGAGGATTATTCCCCCACCATCTGCCTATCCTGGTGTAGTGCGTGTTCAGCTCCCCTCTAACGTTTCTCATTTCGAGAAACTGCTGGCAAATCTTCTCAAAGGACCTTCCCAAATAGGTGTCTAACTGGGGAGCAATTCGCTCATCGTAAACGGCTTCCGCTCCCCCAGCTTCAATTGCTGATCGTTCAGAAAATACGAAAGTATACCAGAACCTGAACATTTCATCCTTGATGAAGTAAACTGACTTTCTTGAATTCTCCTTCTCAGTTACCGGAACAATCCTCCCAATGATATCAAGGTCCAGGAGAGTACGAGTGTACTTTGCTGTCTTATCATTTCTTTCGCTTATCCTGTTTGCGATGGTGTTCAGCTTGCTGGCGCCGTGAGCTATTGATTCGATTATGGAGTTGTAAACTGCCGGTTCTCTTAGTTCTTGTTTCAGGAGAAACCTGGGCTCTTCATACAGGTAGGATGAAGTATTCAGGAAATTCCTCGTAATGTTTTGCTTAATCGAAGCATCGTGGTTCCACATCATCAAGTACTGTGGAACACCTCCCATGATTCCATATGCTGTTAACTTATCAACTGGCTTCATATTCGGAAAGAAAGCCGAAGCTTCAAGATAGCTCATCGGGCTTATTTTGAGCTGTGCGGTCCGCCTGCCAAACAGCGGACTCCTGCTGCCCAATACTTCTCTCTCCATGAAACTCACTGAAGAGCCACAAAGCACAACAAAGAGTCTTGTGCTGGAAAGCTCCTCGTCTATTAGCCTTTGCAGAACAGAAGCGATTTCTGGATATACATTTGCCAGGTAAGGAAACTCGTCGATTATCAGCAATACGGACTCACCACCTGCACGTTCTCTTATAAACCTTATCGCATTTTCCCATGAACTGAACGCGGAAAGGCTGTCTCCCATACCGAAATGTGACAGCACCTGCTTAGAGAATCTCTCTAGAAGAATACTCTGGTTCGTCTCGTCATTGACGAAGAATATGCTTTCCATTTCCTTTGAAAACTCCCTTAGCAGACTCGTTTTTCCGATTCTTCTTCGGCCATAGACAATCACCAGCTGAAACGAATTACTTGCCTTCAGTACCCTGAGTGTCGAGAGTTCTCTTTCTCTGTCGATGAACATGATATCCTCCAACACTACTTAACTCCTAAGTTAGTTATTTATGAGTTAATTGTAGCATGCTGTAGCAACTATATGCTAGTAGATTTGAGAAAGAGCAAATAATCGAGAAAAACGGAGAAGACGAGAATTTTCGAGAATGCGAGACAGACCATTGTCGAGAGAAGAGCAAAGAGCCGCTCTCAGTTCCCGGTTCCTGGTTCCCGGAAGATAGGTTGCTGGTTGTTAAGTCCAAATGATAGATCTATATTCCTGCAACTGGTTAGTCTTATGGATTTCACAACACTAACGATGGTTCTTTTGAACTGGCTCGGCGAAGCCGAACCGGTCCCAGCGAAGCTGGGGCTGGCCCGTCTGATCCTGACGGCGCTGGCCCACCGCAGGTAGAGCTGGCATGGAATGCCGAACTTTTCTAGGATTTTCTGGGTTTTCGCACGACGCACGACGCAAAACGCACGACGGTTCTTCCGAACTGGCCCGGCGCAGCCGGAGCTGGCCCGCCTGTTCTCGGCGGAGCTGGCCTGGCTGTCTTGCCAGAACTGGCCTGACGAAGTCAGAACTGGCACCCGAAGGGTACTGGCTCTCTTTATAATGTATAATCAACTCGAAAACCCTTGTCTGAAGAGTAATTCTTCGAGAAGCTATACGGTTTTCAATCAAAACAAAGGCAGCCTTTTTGTTGCTGCCACGCTCAGGAGGTAGCTATGGGCAGAAAGTGCACTCGAGGAGAGGCCCTCGAGAAATTCGGAAGAATCTGCAAGAAAACCGAAGAAATCATGCACGGTGCAAAGATCCCAGGCGTAGCCCTCGGGATACTCTACGATGGTGAAGTCTTGTCTACTGGTCTTGGTGTAACAAGTGTGAAGAACCCTCTCACCGCGGATGATCAAACTCTTTTCCAGATCGGCTCAGTGACAAAAACTGTTGTCGCGACTGCTGTTATGTGCCTTGTTGAGCACAAAATAGTCGATCTTGACAAGCCTGTGAAGCATTACTTGCCT
>PWXG01000265.1 GCA_003561215.1 Thermotogales bacterium | reverse complement strand
TGATCCTTGCAAGCAGCTCCTGTTTTCTCAAAATGATCGCAAAGGAAGAGATGGCAAAGAGTACTTTTATGGCGTTTATTGAAACCGAGGGAGAGCCTGAGGATCCTTTCGTCGGAGTTTTTCTCGGCGAGGTGTCTGAAGGAGACGTGATCGGCTCTAGAAAGGCAGACGGAAGCGATGAATTTCAGCCAATGACAGTAGGTCAAGCTGTAGGAAGCCCGGGTCATCTCCTCTACCTTGACATGGCACCAGGTGCTCTGTACGACCACCCTGGGAGACTGGTTGTCGTTGGCCATAATCAGGACATAATCTTTGACAGCGGGCTTATTGAAGGCTGCCCGATAGTGAACGGTGTGATTCCTGAACCCATCAAGAGCAGGAGTGAATTCGTAAAAGCTGTATTCTGGGATAAACTGAAGATCGCACAGATTCATGTCTCTGAATCGATCATCGATATCACCAAAAGGCTGGAAAGGAAAGGGGCAGTCATCACAAATGGGGTAACCCCTTCGCAGTCACTATACGCCGAAACTAGAGATGTCAGAGATCTTATGTCAACAGCATTCAAAGATTTGATCGGTGAAGATTACGTTAGAGACATAGAGTACGTCTCTGGCGGACCTTCACCAAACTGGACAGCCGTTCAGAACGCAATGAATGACCTGATCATTAACAAGAATGTTGGGTTTCTGACTTTGTATTTTGTTGCACATGGTAACATCAACCAGATGAATCTTGGTGGAACCACTTTCTTCGCATCCCAGTTATGCAACTACATTCTGCAGAGGCCTGACCTAAGCTTCTGCATAATCATCGAATCCTGCCGCGCTGGCAGCTGGCTCGAAGGGCTAAAATCTGGTGGAGTAATGCCGGGTAACATCATGATCGCAATTGCAACGACAAGTTCTGATAGGAGCGCGTATCCTGATTGGGACTACCTCAATGGTGTTCTGACTGATTACAATTATGATGATCAGTACATAGAGTGGTCAGGCGATTTTCTGCAGCAACTCGCCCACTATACCAGCGATGCGCACTGGTCGGACGTAACGGACTATGCGGCAGGAAATTCCATTGACACAGCTATGGCTCTCTACTATCTCAGCTACCTGAAGATCAAGGGAGATGATCCTCCATTTACATCACTAACATTGACTGAGCGATGGGTTGCTGGCTCAATCCAGAAACCAATGGTCTACAAGACATGGTAATAACCTGGGAATTCACCAGGTTCTGCTTCTAAGCTTTACTATTTCAGCGGAAAGACATCAAAACGGCCTGCAATAGTGCAAGCTAGAAAGTTGGTGTACACTGAACACCCGCAAGCTAATCTCACCGTCGCTGACCAGGAAGATCAAAGGGGCAGAGAACATATCTGCCCCAGGTCTCTTAGCCCTTCTGGCAAATTCTGTAACGGGTTCTGCTAATTATGTGTCAAGGGGTTCACTTATGTCCAACGTTTATCACCTAAGTAGATACTTCTCCAAGTCTCTTGCTCTTTGTCTAAACACTAACTAACGTAGATCATCGTATGTGCTTTCGATTAATCTGCCGGATAGCGGAGTTTAATTCATCTGCTCTGTCGCAAGCACAACGTTTTGCACTATCTGCTCGTTCTTACATCGTGTCTATCAGACCTCCTGGTTCTGGATCAGCCCTCAGGAAAATCTTATCAGACATTTGAACCGCTGCAAATCTGCCGCGAAGTTCTTCATTTCACGGAGGTGCGACCGCATATTGAAGCTCAACAGAAAACAAAGAAGATCCTTCCAAACAGCTGCAAGGAAGTGGCGATTTAGATACACTCGATTCCTCTCTTGATACGATAAAATGCAGAGTCTGATAAACTCTCAGAGTATGAATGGAGGTGAATCATGCTGAGACAGATTGTACAGCGTCATGACGAACTGGATTTCTATCGTCAGCAGAGCAACATCAGTTCAGCAGGCAGGTTCAATCCATTGTTCGATAACCTGCCTACCAGTATCGCTGATCTCTGCAAAGTGGTTCAGAATCTTCTGCTTCACCAGTTCTGGATCCAGGATGAGAAGAATTACGGGATAACTGCCAGATCATTGCTTAATACTGGACGCAATCTCAACTCTGAAATCAACCTGAGATCCGCCGAGGAGATGCTTGAGTTTCTCATCAGGATAAACGATCAACCATTGACCGCGTCGAGAGAGCCACAGGAACGTGTTGTGGGAAACTGTCGAGATTATGCTTTGCTACTTGTTTCAATGCTGAGACACCAGGGAGTCCCTGCCAGGATGAGAAGCGGCGTTGCCAGGTACTTCTATCCCAAAGAAAGAGAGATGTTGGAAGATCACTTCATCTGTGAGTTTTGGAATGATGTGGAAGACAGGTGGCAACGCGTTGATCCCCAGGTTGACGATGTGCAGCGCGGAGTACTGAAGACCACTCTGGACATGACAGGCCTGCCCAATAGTCAGTTCCTTGATGCTGGAGAATCTTACTACGAGCTCAAGTCAGAGAAAGTGAAGCCAGAAAGGATCGGTATCTTTGAGTTTCGAGGATGGCAGTATGTTCATTATAAGCTGGTAAGTGATCTTGCTTGCATCAACAGTGTAGAGGTATTGCCGTGGGAAAGCTGGGGCATCATCGATAGAATCGACAACAGCAATCTCTCTGAAGACGACGAAAATCTCCTGGAGGAAATCACGAGAGTTCTTGCAGAACTACGTGATCACCCGGATCATTTTCGACAAGCGAGAGAGCTCTACAGTAAGAACCCTGATCTGAGAGTCCCTAGAGATTACGAGCCGTTTCACTTTGAGCTACCCCTGTTTGAATAGGAGGGCAGACCTGTTGAGCCTGATAGTTACTTCAGAGCTGTCCAGACGAATACTTTCTTGAGAATCGTTTCATTGGTTTGATTGCAGGAAACAGGAAGCCATTCTCACCACGAACCATTAAATGCGAACTGATGAGTAACTCCCTGTGGCAGATAATCGACGAACACTAACAGGCAGTATTTGAAAACGTCGAACCGTTCCGTTAAGATCGACTCATATTACTGCTCCAGATACCTGGAGGTGACCAATGCCGAAAACTGAGAGGAACCTGAGAGCTCATTCGCTGTTATTGTATTTCGTAATTGCTTTCATTTTCACCTGGATCTTCTGGCTTCCGGGACTGCTGGCTGCTCGTGGAGTTATTGGGGACTCTTTCCCCGTAATGGGGTGGTTGATGATCGGTGCTCACGGTCCTCTCGTTGCTTCTCTAATATTGACGTATAGAGAGAAAGGGTCGAAGGGCCTGAAGTCTTTCTTTTTGAAAGGACTGAATCCCAGGATCAGGCTCT
>PWXG01000083.1 GCA_003561215.1 Thermotogales bacterium | reverse complement strand
TTGCATCTACCAGGTTTTCTTTAAGAGTTGTATTTGAAAGCTGGATTCCTGGTGCGCCCATTAACGGAATGGTCATTGTCTTGTTCATGAGGTTACCTCCTTTGGAAGAGCCATTAATCTTATTCAGGGATTGGAAAAGTTGCTTCCTGTAGATGAATCGGTTTACTCTGCTTAAGAAGAGATCAACTGGGATTCTGCTTTGTTGTTACTGTTCAATAAAGACGCCCGATTCTGAAGCGTTGCCTTTTGGTAGAATCCCTTTCTAACGTTGACGGGTAACAACCCGTCTCGGACTGCAGCTCAAGGGCTGATGTTATCACCGAATTCCCCTGCAGAATCTGGACGGCGCATTTTCCACATCTGCCTTTTCCCCAACGCAGCAGATATGTTTATGCCTTCTTCTTTCAGGAGTTCGAGTAGTGTCTTCTTTCCATTGATCTCTATGTTCTTGCCGGATTGCGGTATGGTGAGTTTCCTGGTTCTTTGTCTGTCCATCAGATTTGTTTTGGGTTAGTTTTTTCCGATGAGTCTTCTGGCAATTTCCGCTCCTGTAGAAGCATCTGGTGCATACCCGTCAGCTCCGATAGTTCGGGCAAAATCCTCTGTAATGGGAGCACCGCCAATGATTATTTTGAGTTTGTCTCTGAGGTTTTCTTTTTCCAGGGCGGATATTGTTTCTTTCATGTATGTCATCGTCGTTGTCAAAAGAGCAGACATGCCAAGGATATTCGGTTTGTTCTGTCTAACAGCCTCAACCATTTTCTCCGGGGATACGTCTACACCAAGATCGATCACCTGGAATCCCGCTCCCTCGAGCATCATGGCAGCGATGTTCTTGCCAATGTCGTGAAGGTCTCCCTTTACTGTTCCTATGACGACTTTTCCCCTATAGTTATCTTCGTTCTGTGCGAGTAAGGGTTTTAGTATATCCAACGCAGAGTTCATTGCCCTGGCTGCTATGAGGACTTCCGGAACGTAGTATTCGTTGTTCCTGAATTTGTCACCCACCACGTTCATACCGGGAACAAGCCCGTCATGAAGGATCTTCTCTGGGGCTACTCCTTCCGCTATTGCCTGTTCAGTCAGTGACTTAGTTCCTTTTGCATTTCCAAGCACTACTCCTGTGATAATGTCTGCCAAGTTGACCATGTTTTACCCCCTTAAGCTAGCCTTGTTCGCTTATTGTCCCTGCTGCATGGACCGCAATCACCGGAACCTGAGAAAGTCTATAAGGACCCACCCGATTCTTAGATAGAACGCCTGCATGTCGAAGCTCTTACTACCAGGTTCACTTCAAGCACACGAGAGACAGGTTTCTTCCTGGTTCCCTTGATATACTCTCTCAAGAGCTTTGCACCCAGGGCACCTAACTTGTATATTGGTTGTCGAATTGTGGTAAGCGGCGGATCGAAGTGAGACGCAAAGAAGATATCGTCAAAACCAGTCACGGAAACGTCGTCGGGAACAACAAGGTTTTCTGAGTTGCAGGCGTCTATTACACCCATTGCCATCAGATCATTTCCCGCGATAATCGCATGAGGGGTTCGTTCAGCCTTTAGTAGCTCGGAAGCCTTCGAATATGCCCACTCGTAAGTGTAATGCCCACTATAGACCTTCAGAGAAATATGCTTATGATGTCTTGAAAAATCTATGACTGCTCGTTTTCGTTCGATCGCTGTAGAAAGCAAAGGTGGTCCACCCAGGTACCAAAAAGAAGTATGACCGAGTTCGAGCATGTACGTCATAATCTTTGTCATGCCGCCATAGTTATCAGTGACAACGCTCGCCACCCTGCCTTTTTCTGACCTATCTAGATATACTACGGGGGTTCTGCTGGTTCGCATCAGTGTTACTGCCTCATTGTCAGCACCAGTACCAACGAAGAGAATTCCGTCAACTTTCTTGGCCAACATCATCTCAACTGCCTGCAATTCGGTGGCAGGTTTCTGATCAGAATTGAATATCATCAAAGATATATCAGCTCGCCTGAGCACATCCTCTGCTCCCCTTGCTATCAGCGGGAAAAAAGGATTTGATATGTCGGGTATTATGATCCCCACGATTGAAGTCTGACGATTTCTCAGGCTACGAGCAAGGTGATCCGGCCTGAAGTCTAGCTCTTCTACAGCCTCAAGGACTCGTGAGCGTAGCTCATCGGACACCTTGGCGCTGTTGTTCAGAACTCTTGATACTGTCGCGATAGATACTCCAGCATGTCTCGCAACATCACGAATGTCCATAATGCCTCGCCTCTAGCACCTCATCATCTCTTCTAATAGCTTCACGCTGTCTCGCACAGCCTTTACTTTCGGCCTGCAATGAGTTTCGATAGATATGAACCCCTTGTACCCGTCTCTGATGAGCGCTCTGATCTGCCCTTTCCAGTCAATTTCTCCATCAACCACGTAGCGGAACGAGTGTGGCCCCTCTGTTATTACGTCCTTGAAATGAACATGACCCAACCTGTCTCTGATCCACTCATAGCCATTCGGATACGGTATCTCCCCCGCGCAAGCTGAGTTGGCCAGGTCCCAGTTAACCATAAGATTGACTGCTCCGACACGCTCAAGCAGCTTTGAGGTAGTTCTGGCAGTATCCGCATAACAGATGTGCTCGTTTTCCAGAAGCAAAGTGACTCCTGCTTTGTCAGCAATGCGCGCGGCCTCCCTCAGCAGATCAACAACAAGGTCGGTATTACTCTTGTCTCCATTTGTGCGCTCTCTGCCTATTCCGAATATGATGATCTTCGATACTCCAATCTTCCCCGCGAAGGAAATTGACTGAGGAAGAAGCCTTTCCAGATGTTGACTATACAAGTTCTTGTTCCTTTCCCTCAACTCGTGTTCATCTCGATATTGCCAGCGTAACACGGAGAAGTTCTCTGGTATCTGGCTAGTTATGAGTGGATCCTTGAAGATCCCCGGAGAGATTGCAATAGGTCTAAACTGAAATCTGCAATCGTTGATTAACTGAACACAAAAATCCTCAAGATGAGAAGGGAGGTTACCTACTCTGAAGCTCTCAATCCCTCTCAGTTCGAAGTGTTCTATACCCATTTCATTTCCTATCTCCACAGCTGTTTCCAGGTCGGAACTGAGTTCATCTGTTACAAGAGAGAGTATCATCATCTCACCTTCTTCAAACCAGAAAGCAGATGCATCAGGTATAACTTACCTTGTAAGAAGGTCTCCTCAGGTTCTGGAAGATCTTCAGGATGCCATCTAATCTCTGCTTCAAGAGAAAACGGACCGTCAAACCCAGCTGAAAGAAGGCACCTGATTATCCCGGGCCAATCCATTATGCCTTGCCCAGGGACTCTTGATCGGACAATTCTTTCGTTCAAAGAAACGCGTTCAACTCGAGAAGCAGAGAAATCTCTCCGATCATCAACCCACACAAAATCTTTGACGTGAACATAGCGTATCTTGTCTTTTTGAGCTTCGATAGCCTCTTGGTAAGGCTCACCAGACACGAAATCAATGTTTGGCTGATCATAAAGAATATTGACAGCAGGGGAGTCAACCCATTTCACAATGCGAGCAGTATCAGTAGCGGTTTCACACAAAGTTCTGAAATGATTCTCAATATTCAGTGATATTCCGCGATCGAAAGCAGAAGAAGCACACCTTTTCATCGTTTCAACAAATATTCGTTCCCTTCTGGAACGGGTGTCTGAATCATCATCGTAGAAAGATTGCCCTGCGTAGATCCTTATGTGTTTCGCGCCCAGTGCTTCCGCACACTCCATTGCACGGATTAGGCTGCGCTCGCTTTCAACCCTTTCCTCCTCATTAAGGGAGCTGTAACCATGCATATAGGGAGTCAGTGCCACCACGGGCAAGCCGATTTTCTTAAGCTCCTCATTGAGGTCATTCCAGTAGTCTATGTCAGAGTGTTCAGGTATAGCAGATTCGTAGTCGTCTCTGAAGATCACCTCTGCACCATCCAGGCCGACCTTCCTGAAGAGCCTCATCGCCTCGATAACCGTCATGTTTGGGGTTCCAAGAGTATGACCAAGAATCACATTATCACTCCTTTCTGTCATCAAGAGGAAGACCAGCGCTCTTGAGAATCGTCTCCATTAAAAGTTGACTTCTGTAAGCTTCTTCAGCAGAAGTAATCGGAGTAGAACCCGATCGGACGCATTCAAAGAAATGCTCAATTGCATCTGCGAAACCAAATCTGTGGGAAGTATCGGCCCACCCCATATGTGCCGGAGTAAGCTTCGAAGTAGAAGTAACACCCTCACTTGTTATGGAAATGCTTTCTGGCGCATCAACAGCAATCGTCGTATTTGAGCCATATAGCTCAAGTTTTTCCATCCACTCTCCCGAGCTCCTATTTGCTACTAGTATCCCCAGACTGTTCTCAAACTGAATTGAAGCTACGACGGTGTTTTCGAAGTAGGGGTCTTCGTATTTCGACAATGCCTGGACTCCTTCAGGCTCTCCACAGAACCATCGCAATAGATCAACCATGTGAATGGCATTCTCTAGTGTAGCTCTATATTCGGTTTCTGGACGATTCTTCTGTGCAATGCAGACATCTGGCAGTCGATTGTCAAACGCTTCCTTAGCCATTCGATATACTGGAGCATATCTCCTGTTCAAGTTCACAAAGACTATCCGATTCTTCTTTTCTGCGAGACTGGCAATCATTGATGCCTCTTCAATCGTAGAGGTGAGAGGCTTTTCCGTAAATATCGAGCAATCAGTCTCTTCGAGAAAGAATCTTACTATCTGAAAATGTGTCTGCTTTGGGGAAAACACGAATACCATTTCTGGCATGACAGACTTTGTATCGTCCAGCTGCATAAGCCTCTTTCCAAGTGGGAAAAGACCACTGACCTTGCTGGCGGTGTTGTCATCAGGCTCAATGTAACCAACGATACTTACATCGGCACGTCTGCACAGAATCGGTAGGTGGATTTTTGTAGCGATTGAACCGAGGCCAAGAACAACGGCTCGACGGATATTCATGCTCCTTCCCCCCAGTACATCTCGAACACTTCTCTGAGTTTCGATTGTTCTGAATCTGTAAGCTTTCTGAGCGGAGACCTGACCGCTGGCGTGGATATCAGTCCTTTCCAGAATAGTAGCTGTTTGTAAGCAGGGATAAGCGGAAAGCGTTCTACCTTACTCAGAAGATTCCGAATAGAGTGTTGTTCATCGTTCGCTTGTTCGATCTTGTGAGAATCATAGCATTTCTGAAGCTTTACAAACTCCTTCGGAAAAGGCATAACGGTGCCTGATACAGTACCTCGAGCTCCAGCAAGAAGCGCATCTAGATAGATGGAATCACACCCCACAAATACATCATGAGAAGGCAGAGCCGTTATGTACTCTGATAAAGTTCGAAGATCGCAACTACTGTATTTCACACCTTGAAAATTGGGAAAGAGATTAGCGATTCTTGCAGCCAGGAGAGGGCCCAGATCGTTACCGGTGTGACTGGGTATATTGTAAATGTAGATAGGTATATCTTTGTGGTGTTCAGAAATCCTTTTGAAGTGCTGGAATAGCGATTCTTCATCAAGAATGAAAAAATATGGAACAAGCACAGTGAAAGCTGATGTTCCAAGCTTTCTTGCACTCGTTATGAGCTTAACAGTATCTGCAGTGGTAAGCAGACCTGCTTGTAGAACTACTGGAATCCGTGCTCTGCTTTCGTTGATGACAGTTCTTAGGACAGCCATTCTCTCTTCATCAGACAGATAGTTTCCTTCACCATTTGTACCACAGACCATAACCGCGTCTACTCCATACTCGATCAGGAATTCGCATACTCGGCCGAGACTTGCATGATCAACTGTATCTTCACTTTCACTAAACGGTGAGACAATCGCGCAAACAACTCCCTTCATTACGCTCACTCTATGACCCCCTTTCTTCCAGTTCAATAGCACCGACTGGACAGAGTTCGACACAAAGTCCACAGCCGACGCAGCTGGTTTCGTCTATGTAATACTTCGTCTCTCTCTTTTCAACAGCGCCATATATGCAGAAGCGACAAGCACCACACGCGGTGCACAGCCCGCTGGAAATCGTTGCGCGGAAAAAGACATCTCTCTTCACCTTATCAAGTGGAACGATTTTTCGAGCTGCCTTTCCTATGAGGCTCCTGATTTCGTGGATTTCATGTTTGTTTGTGTACATCTTCAGATGCTTGATCGTATCCGTTATTACATCAGGTCCCTCCAGATAGATAGCCGAGACTATCTGAACTGATCGAGCTCCTGCCAGAAGAGCCTTCAACACACTGTTACCGTTCACAAATCCGCCGGTTGCAGAGACTTCGATCGCTGGGTCAGCAGCGATCTCACAAATCCATCGCAAAACGTAGTTAACCATCCAGGGTCCACCAAAACCTGCGATCCCGCCATGAAGTATAGGAGAGCAAGTTTCAACGTCAATCTCAATACCAGCGAAACGGTTGAATAACACAAACGCATCTTGTCCAGCATTTCTGATTTGATGAACAGCCTTGAACGGATTTTCTAGTTGAGGGGTCAGTTTTAAGGCAACTGGCAGATCTGTGTCGTTTTTCACTGTTCTTACAAGGTCTGAGGAGTATCTGACAAAATCAAGCTTGTGATCCCTCAGCAAACTGCCGACTGGACACGACGGAGTGAGCTCAATCGCATCTGCGCCTGAATCCTGCAGCATGATTGATCCTCGAATCCATTCTTCCTGGGTTACACACTCTAGCGAAGCAATGACAGGAATTCTGAGGATCTCTTTCGCGCGCTTGGCAAACAAGACATAGTCATCCAGGTCTCCTTCAAAAGCTTGCTCATAGGAGTAAAAGGTGTCAGACCGGTATTTTCCGGCACCATTTCGGATGATTTTGAACCGGGGAAAAGGAACAAAACGGTTTGTTCTTTCTTCCTGAAATGATTTCAGAACGACAGCGGAGGCTCCAGCCTTCTCCAGCTGTCTTAGGGTGTCAAGATTGGAAGTAGTACCGGCCGAACCAGCGATTATTGGGTTATCAAGAGTGAGACCAAGATAAGAAACAGCCAGATCGCATTCATTATCGGGCATGAGCTTTACTCCCGAGAACACCAATGCGTTCAAAGATGTTCCTTATATGAATCTTGTACTTATCAAATTCTGTTTCAATTCCCTTGCTGAATACACGCGGCCTGGGAAGATCTATGTTAACTACTTCCATTACTTTCGATGGTCTTTCTGACATAACAACAACTCTGTCAGCTAATAAGATAGACTCTTCGATGTCATGAGTCACAAAAAGAGTTGTACAGGTTCTTTCTAACCACAGTTTCTCCAACTCGTATCTGACTTGCTGTCTTGTAAGAGCATCCAGTGCTCCAAGGGGCTCATCCATCAGCAGCAGATTTGGGTCAGTGATAAGTGCTCTGCAAAGGGCAACTCTTTGCTGCATTCCCCCAGATAACTCCATCGGGTACCTGTTCTCAAAACCACTTAGCCCTACCATCTGGATCAATTTGTCTATTCTCTCATCGGATATCTTCCTGTTTTTTCCCATTTCGACAGGAAGCAGAAGGTTCTTCTTGACGGTTCGCCATTCAAGCAAGAGATGGTCCTGGAAAACGAAGCCCACATTTCTAACAGGTTTCTCTACTGGGTTGCCATCTACAAAGATCTTACCTCTTGACGCTTTTATCAGTCCAGCTGCCATTAGAAGTAGTGTGCTCTTCCCACAGCCACTTGGTCCAATTATCGATACAAACTCGCCGCCTTGCACCGATAGGCTGACCTCATCAACAGCTTCAACTTTTCCGGATATCGACTCGTAAGTTTTGCCGACTTCTCTGAACTCAACACTCACGCACTTTTCAGCTGCCATAGTAATCCCCCGTTCATACTCAAGAGGCGGAGAACTATTCTCCGCCTCCAACAGTTCTTACTGCACCTTTCTGTGGAGCCAGTATGGGAGCACAGACTCGTCATAGAAGAACGTAGCTGGTTTGTCAGTCTCTAGTCCGCCATATAGTTTCAGTAACTCCACAGATCTCTCCCAATCTTGAGTTGTGGGCATTCCGATCACATTTGAGTTAGGTGAGAACAGAGAATCAAGCGCCACTTGCACCTCTGCGAGAGCTCTTGGGAATGATACGTCTGGCATGTAAGGAAGACCCAATGAAACTATTTCCTCCGTGTCCATGTAAGCTTCCGCCCAACCTTTTAGAGTTGCTCTCAAGAAAGCTCTTACCAGTTCAGGATTATCTCTGATCGTGTCTTCATGTGCAAGAAGAGCAAGACCAATGGTAGGAACGCCGTATTCAGCGAATCTCAAGACAACGACATCGTAGCCTTGTTCTTCAAGTCGAATGGCCTGATCATCAGCGCCTCCGAGTATGGCGTCCCCTCGGCCGGCCATTAAGGCAGCAGGTTTTGCAGCTGCGTCCATTGAAACATAGGTGATCTTGCTGTCATCAAGATTGTTCGCCTGAACAACCGCCGGGAAAAGACCCGTAAGAGCATCTCCGGGAGTTATTGCAACTCGCTTTCCTTCAAGGTCTTTTGGCGTTGTAATTCCCTTGTCAGCAAGCGTTACAATAGCAAAGCCGTTTACAGCGTAAATTGGAGCAATGATCTTGATTGGTATTCCCTGTGCAATGCCAAGCATGGCGGTCGCAGCGTCGGCAAATCCGAAAGTTTCCGATTTGTTACCAACAAGCCTTACTGTTACACCCGAACCAGTTCCTTCTCTAATGGTCAGGTCGATGCCCTCTTCTGCGTAGTAGCCCTTCTCATATGCCGCAAAGAAGGGTGTGTGAATACCCTGGGCATACCAGTTGAGCCTGAATGTTGCCGTAGCAGCACACACAGTGATACCGATCAGCGAAAACACTAGCAAAAGCATTAAGACTCTCTTCATGATTTCCCTCCATTCAGATGGCAATGAATCGCCATTACTTGAGATTTGTGCTCCAAAAACAATTGCAGTACCAATTTGCTGTTCCAACTAATACTCCCAGGCAATCCCCCCATTCACATAGTGGCAGCGCCGCCACTCTTGGTCAGTTCCTTCTTGAAAACATTCCAGGGCATGACTATTCTTTCGAGTAGTGTGATCATAAGATATAAACCTATACCTAGAAGACTTAGCACGATTAAACACGCGAAGAGCAGATCGGTTAGCATGAGACCATTCGCTCTGAGCAGAAGATATCCTAAGCCCCGATCAGATCCTACGAACTCTCCCACTACCGCCCCGACTACGGCAAAGGCTATAGATATCCTCAGACCCGCAAAAATGCTGGGTAACGCCCAGGGAAGCCTGATCATCCAGAATGTCCGGAATTCGCTGTCAGTAATTGATCTAGCCATGTAGAGTAGTCTGTGGTTGATTGACTTGAAACCCAGAATCGAGTTCACGACGAGAGGAAAGAATGAAAGTAGGAATACCATCAGCACCTTTGGAAGATTTCCAAATCCAAACCAAACAATGAAAAGCGGAGCGATTGCTACTTTTGGGATCAGCTGAAGAACTACCATTATTGGATATAGGGTGCGATCGAGTATGGAAAAATACGTGACGGCAACTGCTAGTGGAATGCTGACTGCAATGGTAATTGCATAACCTACCATTATCTGCTGAAGTGTATACAACATGTTTGAATACAACCAGTCGCTGTACTTGAGCAATGCTGCCCAAATCGCATTAGGTGCGGGGAGTATGTACCTGGGAACGTCAAGTGCGTTCACCAGTACCTCCCACAGGATTATCAATGCTACTACAACAGCTATTGGAAGAACAACATACAGGATGTTGCGCTTTGTAAGCTTCTTCATACCATACTCCTCCCTTTGCTCTCAATAGCGCTTTCTCTGAACAAAGCAACGGGTTTGGACTGTAGAAAACGAGTTACCTCGTCCTCAAATGGCAGCGATGAAGACGTACCTCTTCGCGTTACGCAGATCGATGCAGAAACTGCAGCACATAAAACAGAATCTAAAACTGATTTTCCCTTATCAATTCCGGCTGCAAGACCCGCATTGTAAGAATCGCCAGCTCCTGTGGTATCCACAGGAATGCCAAAAGAAAAAGGAGGGATCAGGATAACACCTCCTTCAGATGCCAGAACAGAGCCTTGGGAACCAAGCTTGACTATGAGATTGGTGCCGATCTTCTTCTGGAACTCTTTCGTTATTCGTAGAAGATCGTCCGAACAATCTGCGTGGTGTTGGGCGAGAAGTCGGAACTCTTGCTCATTTGGAGTGACAAAGGTCGCAAAAGACAATGCATCTAACATCTCGACACTCGCTGGAGCAGGATCTAGTATCGTTCTGATTTTCCCACAGTATTTTCTCAGTAGATACTCATTGGTCTCCCAAGGAATCTCTCCTTGAAGAAGCATTACCGACGCCTGTTCTATAATGCTTGAAGCAGCTTTCACAGCATCAATACTTAGTCTGCCATTTGCTCCTGGAAGAATTACAATCCTGTTCATACCGTCTCGATCGACCATTATCATAGATTGGCCAGTAGGCTGAGAATCTTCTAGAGGATAAAAGGAAACCTTCTCTTCTCCGAAATGATCCCTCGCATACTCACCTGCCCAGTCCTTCCCAAGGCAGCTTACGAAAGCACACTCAACACCCAGTCGCGAAACCCCGATTGCCTGGTTAGCACCCTTTCCACCAAGAAACTGATCCATATTGGTAGCCTTCACCGTCTCTCCATCCGTGGGAAAATGTGAGACCCTTGCAATCGTGTCAACATTTGTGCTTCCAACAACCACTACCATGCGATCACTCCGGCCATAGTGAAATCCTGCATCTTTCTTCCAGGAAAAGCTTTACGTAAACGTTTTCACAATTATATGCCAGACTATCTACGGCCTCCAACCGCATAGAAGTTTGATCAGCTGTCCTGAGGTACAAATAGAGCTGATTATTGGTTGAATGATTTCTCAGCTGGATGATTCCGAAATGTTAGAGGGTTTCCTGTTATTTCGTAATCCTGCAAAGTTCTGCAGGAAAGGTTTTTAGTCTTAGATCAATGATCAAGATTATGTATAGCTTCAATCGTTTTGTTCCTTTAAGAAGAAGCCTTAGGGTTGTATATTGCTACAGTTCTATCATTTGTCAAGGCGTGGTATACTATTGGAGTTTGACGGGGAAGAGTGCTTGCTTGTGTAAACGTTTTCCTAGAGGTGCAATCTATAAGCGTTTTGGAAAAACAAGAAGAGGAGGAGTAGTATGTCAATGGCGTCACGGGATGTTGTTCTGCGGACGATCAAGTTCATTGGTGCTCCCAGGATTCCGTATGACTTGCCCAAGCAGTATGGTTCTGACTTCTATCGCGTATGCATGGATCCATCACCTGACGCTCGATATAACAGCGGCGTGGATGAGTGGGGGGCGGTTTGGCACAATCTTGGGGTTTCGAAACTGGGACAGGTGAAGGACGTACCTCTGAAGGATTGGAAGGATTTCGACAGGCTTAGTATTCCCAACATTGAAAACAAGGAGCGATGGGGAGTACTTGAAGGAGTTCGCGATAGAGCAGGAGACAAATTTTTGTTGGCTCGAGGAATAGCGCTCTACGAAAGGGTACATTTTATCAGAGGCCTTGAGAATACATGGATTGACATCTATGAGGAACGGGAGAAACTCGAACATCTCATCGATATCCTGGTTGAGATGAACATCTACGCGATCAAACAATACTCGGCTGCTGGAGCTGATGGATTCATTATCTTTGATGACTGGGGCCTGCAGGACAAACTCATGATTTCTCCAAACGCCTGGAGGGAGATTTGGAAACCGCGCTATGAGAAAGTATTTAGGGCGTCGCACGATGCGGGATTACTCAATTTCCTCCACTGTTGCGGACACATAATCGCTATACTTGATGATCTGATCGAAGTTGGACTTGACGTCATCCAGATGGATCAGCAGCAAAACATGGGCCTTGAAATACTTGGTGAAAGCTTTGGGGGCCGCATCTGTTTCTGGTGTCCCGCTGACATTCAGGGAATCATGGCAAGCGGTACTACCGATGAGATTAGGACCTACTGTCGACAGATGGTTCGCAACATGGGAAGGCCCGATGGAGGTTTCATTGCGAAGTGGTATGAAGACTTTGAAGGAGCGGGGCACAGCTGGGAAGCAATCGACGCGATGTGCGATGAGTTTTTGAAGATAAGTTCTGATCGAAACTTTGAGTACAGATACTGATCAAACACTTGCCGAGTAACCCAGGGTAATTCAGTGGCTTTGTTTCAGTGATTCTAAGTCTCTGTACTTTAAACTTTAGATCGTTTTGCTTGAACTGACGAGGACCGCAATCAGTTTTAAACAATGGACTCTTGACCTCTGAGTGAAGCATCAAAAGAAGCTGTGAAGAGCTACTCGATAAACCAGCCTTTGTCTTTGATTGCCTGCCAATCATTGTCAAAACCTTCAATAGCTTTCAGCGTGCCACTGTGGTTGAAGGCCTCCTTACACATCGAAGGAGGAAGGGTCATACTGTAGATAGGAAGCTCTGCCATCCTTGAAATCTGCGTTATTGTCTTGAAACTTGCTACGATGAGCTTTGTTG
>PWXG01000263.1 GCA_003561215.1 Thermotogales bacterium | reverse complement strand
AGCGGAGGTGACGCACATATGGCATTCACAGGAAGAATCGATGATTTGAGGGACAAGCTGGAAGAACTGTCTTATCAGGGGCCTTTGACCGTGGGGACGCTCGACATTGATTGCTTTGAAGATCTGAACAGGAAGCATGGAAGAGACTGCGGCGATACCGTACTTGTGTTTGTTGGAAGCCTTCTACGAAAGAACCTACCCGAGAACACATATATCACCAGGACGGGAGACGAGTTCTTTGTCTACTCAACAGAGTATCGAAGTGAGAACATCCTTATGGAACTCGAGGAGATCCGAAAGACGATAGCTGAGTGGACAACAACGTGCAACGGAGTGCCGGTGAAGGTTACTGTAAGCGGGACCGTCGCCGAAATGCCCCGGAACGCTTCAACGGTCGAAAAACTGCTCAATTCTCTTTCAGAAGGACTGAGAGTGGCCAAGAAACAGGGGAGGAACAGGGTCCTATTTGCTCCCAGTGAGAAGGAGCAGAAGATGGTCATGAAGACCAATTACTACCTGCGCTCTCAACTGGACAAGCTCTCAAAACTGGCAAGAATCACTGAAAGAACCGAGTCGTCGTTGCTCCGGGAAGCGCTCGATGACCTTCTGAGAAAGTACGAACTGTAGCCACAGTTCACATATGCATGCAAGCTTCTTTACGATAATCGTTTTTCCCGGATTTCGATTCTCTGTTCAGAAGATGTAAAATCTTTAACAGAACCGGGGCTATTATCGTTGGTGGAACTCATATCACTTAGAGAGACGACAAGCAGTCTTCTCCAAAGGAGGGCTTACATGGAGCATTTTGAGATAAGAGGGGTAGTGGAGGGTTTCTACGGCAGACCCTGGACCTTTGAAGAGCGAAAGGAAATCGTTGGTTTCCTGGCCAAGAATCGATGCAACATTTACCTGTATGCACCAAAGAACGATCCATTCCACAGGGATCGATGGAGAGAGCCCTACTCCGACGAGTTCTTCAGCAATTTCAGGGAACTCGTTACTGTGGGAAACGAGGCAGGTGTGGACATTGGTTTTGCTGTGAGTCCTGGACTGTCAGTTGTCTACTGCAAAGAAAAGGAAGTGGAGTTACTCCAGAAGAAACTGCAAGCTTTCTGTGACATCGGAGTCTGTGCTGTCGGGTTGTTCTTCGACGACATACCATTACAACTGACTAACCAGGCTGACCGAGAGCACTTCTCCTCGCTTGCTTCAGCCCAGGCAGCAGTATCGAATAGAGTATTCTCGAGGCTATTTGCCGAATACCCTGAACTGAAGGCAATAGTCTGTCCTACCTTGTACCACGGAGATCCGGATAATGAGTATCTCATAGAACTTGGGGCATTACTGAATGAGAAGATCATGGTCTTCTGGACGGGTCCAGAAGTATGCTCGAAGACAATTCCCAAGGACGACGCAGAACGCGTATATGGGATTCTGAAGAAGCCGATATTGTACTGGGACAATTACCCCGTGAATGATGCAACGATGGTTCCAGAAATGCATATCGGCCCCTATGTCGGAAGGGATCCCAAGATAGTAAGGTATGCAAGTGGAATGCTGCTGAACCCTATGAATCAGGCACATGCCTCAATGATAAGCCTCGGAGCTGCGGCGAGATACTTGAATAACCCAATGGAATACGATCCGACTGTTGCATGGATGGTAAGCATTGGAGAAATCTGTCCAGACTACACTGATGACCTTCTTCATTTCGCGGAATATAATATGCAGAGTCCTCTTCATCCTTCAGAACCGAAAGAACCGCAAAGGATCGTTGAAGACTTTCGTATTCGCTTCAAGCAAGGAGACTGGTCACAAGCAATCGGAATACTGTTTGAAGAATCTGAAAGGATAATTACTGGTGCTGCGAATTTGAGGGAACACCTTCCAACAAATATTGGACAGGAGCTTTCCCCGTGGCTCAATGAGTACGAGAAACTTGGTAAGATCCTCGATATGACTGGGAAGCTCATCTGGGAATCTTCTGCCCTCTATTCAGATGAGCCTAGGAAGGATGATATGCAGGCTATAGATAGCCAAATAGAGCTGCTGGAAAAGGCACTGAAAGGTACTGCAGACCGACGGACTGTCATCGGCGGAAGCTTCATCCAGAACCTGGCTCTGGATACGATGGTCAGAATAAAGGGTCTCTTCACGCTCTCTGAAGGCAAGTGTCTTCACGAATACGACGAGCTAGATACGGAAAGGGGTTTGCCATGGAAAAGATAGTCTCGAGGTGCGGCTATAGATGTGATCTCTGCCTTGCATTTGCTCCTAACGCTCAAACTACTGACCGACGAAAAAGAATAAGTGACGGATGGTTCAAGATTTTCGGTTTCAGGATCCCAGAAGAAGAAATTGCATGTGACGGCTGCAAAAACGACGGCAACCTTATAGATACCAGCTGTCCTGTAAGACCTTGTGTGCTCAGTAAGGGCATTGATACATGTGGCACCTGCCCCGACTTCATCTGTGACAAGTTACAAAGCAGGATGGTTGACTTCGAGAGACTCGTGATAGAAAGAGGACCGATATCGGAGGAGGACAGGGAACTCTTTGTGAGGCCCTATGAGAGCCGGCAAACACTGGAAGAACTCAAAGAGGAAGATTTCTGAATCTAGGGAGTGATTTGCATTATCAGACGAGTATCTGAGATGAGAAGAAAGAGTACTGTCGAGCATTTCTTCAGGTTCCAGTATTCACTGCCCGCGGGCTATCCCGAGGCAATGCTAGAAGGTTGGCCGCTGATTCTCTTTCTTCACGGTGCGGGTGAGAGAGGAGACGATATAGAAAAGGTGACGAAGCACGGGATTCCCAAAGTGGTAGCAGAAATGGACAATTTTCCTTTTGTCACAATTTCGCCGCAGTGTCCGGATAACCACTGGTGGCCGGAACTCAGCGATTCACTTATCGTTCTGCTCGACTATGTTGTTGAGAATTTCGAGATTGCCGAGAATCGAATATACCTTACAGGTTTGAGCATGGGAGGATATGGAACTTGGCATCTTGCAGTAAAGGAGCCGGAACGATTCGCGGCCATTGCCCCTATTTGTGGTGGAGGTTTTCCTCTGAACGGGTTCCCCGAGTGCCTGAAACGCATTGCGCACCTGCCGGTCTGGACATTCCACGGTGAGAAAGACAACGTTGTGCCAATCAATGAGTCCAGAGTGTTGGTTGATTTTCTAGAGTCTCACGGCGGAAAGGTAAGGTTTACAGTATACCCGGACGCGGAACACGATTCGTGGAGTGTCACATATTCTAATCCGGAGTTATATGAGTGGTTCATGTCAAATGAGCGACATTGATCGAATCGTGATCCGTAATCCTCAGAACTCATT
>PWXG01000234.1 GCA_003561215.1 Thermotogales bacterium | reverse complement strand
TTCAACAGGCGATACTGGTCTCAGCAACTGTTCGATCGTCTCCTTTTCGCCTGCACACTTGAGAAACCAATCATTCGGGAGGAACTCTTAGCTCCACCCAAGATGATAGATTCGGAGTCATCTCAATAGGCATTTTCGATGTCTTACGTACGCTGTACGACAATATCCCAGTCCGTCTTGGTCTGATTGTCTTTGCATTCACCATTCAGTGCTTCTTCTCTCAAGTTTTCGCACGACGGAGTCTTCGACAGCCGTTCTGTGACTTTACTGGCAACCGAAGGGCACTGTCACGCTGATCTTGCCTACTGGCGGGGTTATCTCATCGCATTCCAAGCTTTTCGAGAACATCGATAAGAACATCAGGATAGTCGGTGATTATCCCGTCTACGCCGAGCTTGATTAGTTCGATCATGCGTTCGGCCTCGTTTATTGTCCAGGGGATTACTTGAAGCCCGTAAGCTCTTGCTCTTTCGATGAAACTGGTGGATACGAATGTTTCTGCAGGGGAGATTACCCTTGCTTTGATTTCCGCTGCCATTCTCGCGATGTCAAAGCCAAACCTGATAAGGCTTAGACCGTCTGTCCAGGCTGAGTCAGTGAAGTTTGTGGAAGATACAAGGGCAACGGTAGGGATTTCTGGAGCAATGTCTTTCGCCATTCTCAGAGCAGTCCAGTAGAAAGACTGAATCGATACCCATTTGTCCATTGTTGTCTTTCGTACGGTTTCGATCACGAGTGCAACAAATTCCTCCACAGGTACTGTGTCCTCTGGAGCAAGAGGTGAAGCCTTGATTTCTACGTTCAGGAAGACCTTGTTGTCGGATTGCTCGTTGTGTTCCCTTACAAGGAGCAAGACGTCTTTGAGTGTGGGAATACGCACGTCATTAAGCTGAAGCTGCATGGGCCACACCTCAGGCATCTTTATCGTTCCGACATCGTATTCTTGAAGCTCTTCATACGTCAAATCCTTTATTAGAACAGGTTCAGAGATGAACTCGCCGTCCTTTCTGACCCTGGTGGGTATGAGAGCCCTGTCGTGGTAGACGACCACAACCCTGTCAGCAGTCACGCCCAAATCGAGTTCTATCGTCGTTACACCAAGCTCGATAGCCCGCTGGAAACCAATCATGGAATTTTCCGGCTTGAGACCCCTTGCACCTCTGTGCCCCTGAATATCAAAAGAATATCCCCAATCAGTGGCAGTCGAGCCAAACAGCAGCATTGCGAACACCATGAAAATCGCCAAGGCAAGTGCCTTCATATACGTATCACTCCATCGAAAAACTTGAAGGAAGCCTGTTGCCCGTTTCTCAATGTGAGCGTTCAACTCATCACCTCCCAAACTGTCATTAAGGGTTCCTTCATGTCCCGTTAAGTGTATCCAAACACGATTATCAGGCAGAGAACTGCCAGCAGGGTTCCCCAAAGGATCATAGCATTCCTTGCTCCTGCCCTTGCCTTATCTTCCTTCCACCAGACTTTCGGTCTTACTCCAAAAAGTCTGAAAGTGACGACTCCCGCAAGGTTAATGCACACAATATTGATAGCAAAAAGAAAGAGTGCCCCGAGGCATGCATAATAATGGCCGCCCCCTAGCAGCATTCCGAAGACTGCTAATGGCGGAAGCAAAGACACAGCCACCATAACACCTATCAAAGAACTGAGGACAGCTGTTGTGAAAGCAAGGGTGCCCGCAACACCTGAAGAAAGGGCTAGTGCAATGTCTGTTGTGTCGACTTGTGTCCTCGAAACGATTTCATGAATGGTCGGATCTATGTTGAAGATGATACCTATCGAAACTGAGACCGCAACTCCCAACACTAACGCCACCAGAAGCGTTCTGACAGCCTTTATGGCAAGTGTGAAGTCTCCAAGGACAGTCCCCAGGGATATTGCCACATTTGGACCTAAAAACGGAGCTATAACCATAGCACCAATTATGACTGCAACATTGTTTCTTGCAAGTCCCACAGCAGCAACGATCGACGCAAGAATCACAAGAATCGCGCTCACCCTTGTAGCTCCTACTGCTTCAGTGACATCGGTATAGAGCTCGTCAATACTGACTCCAAGCATCGTAAACCTTGGTTTGTCTTCCTCTTCTTCAGGCTCCTCTTCCTCAGGTTCTTCAATACGAGGAACAGAAGCCTCCAGTGGGAAAACGAAAATTCTGAAGCCGTCAACATCCCTGAAGGCCGATTCAAGCTCCTTCATAAGCTCTCCACTCTTGGCAGAGTGAATGATTAACCTTATTGATATAAGATTCTCGGAGAGAGACGAAGTCCAAACCTTGTCTTCTACATGCTCCTTTACGACTTTGCAAGCCTGGTCTTTCTTGTCTTCCGGGACAACGACTTCCAGCAGTCTATTGGCCAAGACAAAACACCCCTTATCCAAGCGCTATGTAAAATAGATCAACTGTCTTGATAGAAGACAAAGCAGTCCAATGAACCGATCGAGTCCATTATAACCTTGTGGCCACCTCTTCTTGTGCTAGACTTGTTTAACAGCACACTTCATGGAGGTGTAATTATGCCCTTAGTTGTATTCATCTTGTCAGTTATTGGAGCCGTTGTAGTGCTGGGTGTAGCATTGAGAGCAGCCGCCTGTCTCTTCAGAGTTATCTTTGGTCTTGCGTTCATTGCGCTTGCAGTCTTCAGTATCCTGTGGCTTCTGACCGCTATCCTTTCGGTTTTCTGAAGCTCACTATTAATGCGTTTATGAAGCGAGATCTGGATGCTAACTTGCTGGTTTGGATAGCTTTTGGTGCGTGGCAAAGCTGATACTGGCAATGGGTAGCAAAGCCAAACATCTTGGGGCCAATTACAGACAGTGCTCAAGGCTACTTAACGATTTTCCCGAGTTGCTGTCTCAGAATCTCACGTGCGTCCGAAGTGTTCAAGTTGGTATAGGTAAGCTTCATCTTCCCCCCAACCCACTTGATAACCATCGTCTGCTGGCTTTGCGCATGCGAAGGATCTGAGGAACTTAGATCTTGGAGCTTGATCGACTTGATTGAACTAAAATCAACAGATGTGTTTGCTTCGTCCTCTGAGACAATATCCTCAGGTCGCATTTCGAAGAATCTCTCATGCAACCTGGCGCTGGATTTCATCTGAGCAGCAGCTTGTTTGAAGAATCCCTCGCCCTTCTCCTTCGATTCATCACGCGCCTGCTTAATAGCATCTTTCTGAATCTGTGAAGAGATTCTTGCAAGAATAAGCCTTTCTGTTGTCAAAACAACGTCATAGGATTTTGAACCAAGTAACCCCGCAGTTCCTCCGGGTATAACATTCAGTACCTCTTCCACTCTGTCCACCTCCACAAATCGATGACAGCTCA
>PWXG01000123.1 GCA_003561215.1 Thermotogales bacterium | reverse complement strand
CCAGTCGATTCCAAGTTCTTTCAGTGTCGGAACATCCGGGAAATTCGGATCTCTTTCGTCAGCCATTATAGCCAGTGCCTTCAACTGTCCGGCATGGAGCTGTGAGGCGGCTTCAGGAAGACTGCATGTAATGACGTCAACATGACCGCCGAGTAGTTCGACGATTGACGGGGCCGCTCCTGTAGTAGGAATCCATGTAACGTAATCAACCGGAATTCCTATAGCATCAAGCATTCCAATCCTTGACAGATCCCAGATAGAGGCGACACTGGAACCGGAGAACATGAGCTCTCCAGGATTCAGCGCAATGTCGACAATAAGCTCTACAACACTGTTCCAGGGAGCGTCTGCCCTCACTATGACTCCTGCGGCATCTTCGTTGATCTGGGCGATGTAGTCGAAATCCCTGTAGTTCAGCGGAGTCAGACCCAGCCAGTGCATATTGGCAATTTCCAGCGTGACGAGGGTAATGGTATATCCGTCCGCCCGTGCATATGCGCCGGCTCCGTGCCCTACAGCCCCACCGCCACCGGTTCTGTTGACTACGGTAAAGGGCTGTCCCAGTTCCTTGCTGAGCTCATCTGCCAGGAACCTTGCAACTCTGTCCGTCCCGCCCCCTGCTCCCCAAGGACACACAACGCTTACAGCCTTTGTGGGATACGCCAGCAGGAACGTTGAAAACAACACTGCCACACATAACAATACGATAAGCTTTCTCAACACGCACACCTCCTAATAAGGTCTTTCGGTTTTTTGACCCTTCAGTAACCGCTCAATTTCTCCCCTCGAAGGTTGGTTTTCCACTGAGCCCATTCCCTGGCAAGTAATGGCCGCTGCTGCCTGCGAGAAATCGAGCAGATCTTTCAATTTCATGTCTTCCAGCAATCCACATAATAGCGCCGCCGTGAAAGTGTCTCCGGCTCCAACGGTATCTACCACATCTACTAAGAATCCTGGAGAAGAGAGGATTTCTTTGTTATTCCCTATGGTCGCCCCGCTTGATCCAGCACGGTGAACAACGAACTCCGGTCCAAGCGTAAGCAGATACGATACAGTCTCCTCAGGTGCTCCGCCAAGTCCGAGAATCCTGCAATCCAGATCGTTCAAGGACAGGACATCAACGAAATTCCTTATTGTATACTCGAACACTGCTCTGGCATGATCGGCGGACCATAGCTTGCTACGGAAGTTCAGATCATATGACAACTTCACTCCTGCTTCTTTACACCTCTGCATCAGTACAAAAGATGCTTCAAGGGCAGAACGACTTACGGCCTGAGAAATCCCGCTCACGTGGAAAAAGGCAACATCGCTCAAATCGATCTCTTCCACATCGTTGCTTGAGATGCTGCTGAATGCGGAACCCTTTCTCCTGTAATCAAATTCTGTGGAATCTTTGCAGTATCCGACAAGGTAGATTCCTGTAGGACGAGTAGTATCAACTGAGACCATATCTGTAGAAACTCCGTTTTCCTTCCAAAGACTCAGAAAACCTCTGCCGAAACCGTCATCTCCCACTTTCGTAACAATGCCCGAGGTGTGTTCCAATTTCGCAGCAGCCAGTGCGACATTGGACGTGTCGCCCCCCCAGGTCATATGGAACTCTCCAGGTTCCGAAAGTGATCTTCTTTTTGTGGGAAAGAATCCGATCAAAGGTTCGCCGAAACACAACACTTCAAGCATCTGTCACCTCAGGAGCCCACTGTCTTCGCGACCGTGCCATTTCAGGAACGTCTCAAGTTCAGACCAGGTGGGCAAGGGTTCAATATCGCCCTTCAAACCGACCGTAATAGCTCCGGCAGCGTTTGCGTATCTGAGAGCCGATTCAACATCTTTCTCCAGGAGTATCGATGCCAGGAACGCTCCGTCAAACGCATCACCAGCTCCAAGCTCATCTATGACTTCAACCTCGAGTGCTTCACAGGCATGTTCTCGACCGTCTTGAAATGCAGTAGCGCCTTCTCCGCCCCGCTTGATTACCACAATATGAGAGTTGTTCGCCATTTCGAGCAATCTCTGCTCAGGATCTCCGTCTGGGAAGAGATGAGCCAGATCTCCGGAGCCGGAAAACAAGATGTCGGCCAAATCTATGAACTCATCCAAACATTCATGAGCAGTGCGGGTGTCTTTCAGAAGATTTACCCTGATGTTGGTGTCGAAAGAAATCTGCGCACCGGCATTTCTGGCCATTCTTACCGCAGCCAGTGCAGCCTTCTTTGAGTCGATACTCAGTGCAGGAGTTATTCCGCTGACGTGAAATAGACCGATCCCTTCGAACCAGGAATCATCGAGATCGTCTTCGCCAAAGAAGCTGGCTGCTGATCCTTTTCGATAGTACCTTACTGTTGTCTTTCCGGGTATCGGGTAGCTTCTTTGAACGAAGTAGACTGCTGTAGGATGTGCAGGATCGATCTTCACGGGATCGGTGTCGACGCCTTCCGAGCGAAGCGCTGAAATAATGACCTGACCGAATTCATCCTGCCCTACCGCCGTGATGAAACCGCATGGTATGCCCAGTCTTTGCATCTGGATGATCACGTTGCCTTCAGATCCTGCTATGTGTCTTTCAAAGATCTGCTGAAATCTCAATGATCCGCGCTCAGCAGGGTTCATCTGTATCATTATCTCGCCCATTCCCAGAACTCTTTTCATCAACGGCACCTCCATGAACCAAATGTTTTCAGAGCATTCCCTCTTCGATCAGTCGCTTCCTGATGCGTTCTTCCACGCCCCTGTCGACAGGGGCAAAAGGTTTCCTGGGAACCCCTGCGTCAATGCCTCTCATTTTCAGCATCGCATGGATTGCGGTTATGCTCTGTGCAAGATGCTGCACGTTCCTCAGGGTGTTAACCTTCTGCTGAAGCTCGAAAGCTTTGGCCCAATTGCCTTCAGATACAGTATTATAAAGGTCTACGACTATCTCGGGAAAAGCGTTCGCAAGACCGCATATTGCCCCGGAGGCCCCCAGAGTGACTGTGGGGATTATGAAAGCTTCCGTTCCGCTTATGTAAGTGAAATCATCGAGACCGACCTCGTCTAGCAGGCTGTAGAAATACAGAAGATCAAAAGTGCTGTCCTTTATCCCCGAAAGCCCCATCTCTTTCAGTTCAGCCAGCGTCTCAATATCCACTGAATGTCCACTGGTCTTGGGATTGTTGTAAATATACACAGGAACTTCGACCTGTTCCATGAGCTGTCCGAAGAGCCTGATAATGTCACTTTGCGAGTAATTGAAGTAAAAAGGAGGAACCGCGGCGACCGCGACGGCTCCGGCTTGCTGAGCATGAATGGACAATTCGAAGATATCCGATACTACCGATGATCCAACATGGGCAATCACGGGAAT
>PWXG01000094.1 GCA_003561215.1 Thermotogales bacterium | reverse complement strand
GACCAAAAGAGACTGGGCTTCCTTTCTCGAGGATATCGCAGCCTCATACGAAGAGGCGGAAAAAATCACCCTTGTGATGGATAACCTGAACACACACCAGCCCGGGTCGCTGTATGAAACGTTTCCCCCGGAAAAGGCCAAGGCGCTGTGGGACAGATTTGAATTCGTGTACACTCCCAAGCACGGAAGCTGGTTGAATATTGCCGAAATAGAGCTCCGCGTGCTTTCGGGACAGTGTCTCGACAGAAGAATGGACAGCATCGAGAAAGTAAAGAAGGAAGTGGCAGCCTGGCAGGCATCGAGAAACAATCAAAACGCCAAGGTGAACTGGCAATTCACTACCGAGGATGCCAGGATAAAACTTCGACGTCTTTATCCGACATTAGATGGTTGACATTACACTAGATCGAATCTGCTATGGACACTGACTACTCGCTATTGACTCCAATTAGTATTCAACAGACTGTCCGTTGCGCGAAGAGTTTGAGCTGCAAAACCAATCTCAAACTACGCTTACAGCAATTCCAA
This sequence comes from Thermotogales bacterium, assembly GCA_003561215.1. Lineage (GTDB taxonomy): Bacteria > Thermotogota > Thermotogae > Petrotogales > Kosmotogaceae > UBA9910. The sequence continues at coordinate 2,840 of PWXG01000094.1, read as the reverse complement.
CAATATCACACCAAGATCTATTCGACACATCGACTTCTTACGATTCCCCAAGTAATTACAGCGAATACCATGCCCAACCAGTTAGACTCGCAAGGTCCCCAAGTAGTACAGCCCTTCTTGCCCATACCAGCGTGTCAAATACTCAAAACATTAACAGAACGTCTTCTGAACTGAATCGAGATTTTTTTCCAACCTCATCTCTCACGACAGCTTCTAACAGTTCTTCCTTAAGGTTCAGCGACACTCGGCACAGTTGTTCTTTGCACTTTGATTACTTGGAACAAATGTTGGGCCTACTCAAGCAGGTTACCTCTCCAGTATCCAGCTTCAACTCCAAACTCGTACCATCTTCCTCTAAAACTTCTTCCATCTGGGGCAAGAGTTAACTCCAAGCGATCCGAGAAGTCACCTTCCTCGTATGTCCCTCTAAGTACACCTGAAGTACTCACACCTTGGATTATGCCTTCAGCTGTCTCTCCCAGATAGTCTTCATACCAGTACTTCCCGGTGACATTTCCGTCTGCGTCCTGATAGAAGCTCATCATGACCGGATAAGGTTCTTCGTTATGGTACCCCCATGCAGCATCCCAGTTTCCTACCCAAAAAGGGAACTCAGCGCGTTCTCCCTTCCAGTAACCAGCTTCAAATCCAAATTCATGCCATATCCCTGAAAAGCTTCTTCCATCTGGATCAATGATCAACTCAATGTGGTCAACGTATTCGCCCTCGATATATGTTCCAACAAGAACACCCTCAGTACTCGTTCCCTGTATAGTACCCCTGGTAATCTCGTCGAAGTAGTTCTTGTACCAGTATTCACCAGTGACATACCCGTCTTCATGATATAAGAGCGTCATCATTGCATAGTAATCTTCGTCATCGTAGTATCCCCAATCGGCTTTCCAAAAACCTTCCCACAAAGAATCAACTGATGAATGCGCGAACAGGAGCACAGAAACACAAGCAACCAATGAAACGAGCAACACCCTGAAATGTCTTTGCATCCTTCTAGCCTCCATTCAAGAGTTCTATCTTCTATGATACTACGGATGGCACAGGAGGCTCTAAAATCCGCTTATGATGCAAGAGCACCATCGAGCCACAATATGGCTTACCGTTTCTTGCTTCTCTGAACTCGCGCCAAGACTAACAAGCCATTGACTGATCTTGTTCTTGATTTTGAGAAGAAGATTTGCTGGAACTCAGAAAACGAAAAGCAGACTACCAAGTTGCCTCTTTCATAAAAGCTGCTCAAAAGAGAATACGATGCCTGATGAACAGATCTTTTGAAAGCACAAGAAGATGATCGTCTTGACCGCGGAAAAGACCAGCAAGAGGCGAGAGGAAAAGTTATCGGTCAACATTAGGACGGGATTACAAACACTTGAGGATTCCTCATCCATAAGACAGAACTGGAGCACCTCATTAGTGGGAATATCTCATCCGATGACAGGATCTTGCCTAAAGAGTAACCAGATTCAAAGGATATGCAGGCAGATAATCCCATTGAAGAAGAACGCTGCCATATCAGTCCTGTTTCTCGTCTGCCAAGGAATACAGACCCACTTACTAACTATGCGGTATCTTCAGAGTTAGGAAAGCTCCTGAAACTTGAGATCAAACACAAAGCGGGAAGAGCAAGCAGAACTGCTTCTTAGTCAACAATCTGTAGTGAGGACTGTAGTTCTCTTTGTACTGGCTGCTGTGATGCATAGGCGATTTGAGCGAAGCAGCCTCGAGCGTCCTTGCAACGTTCTCTCTGTCACAAGACACAGGGAGACTCATCTCAGAAATCAGGCCAATCACTGATTGCCACTCCCTGGTCCATTCTTCAGCAGTAAAAACAATCTTCTCCTCAGCAGACTGCAGGAACGCCTTCAAATAGTCCTCTTTCGAGACCAACTTCCTCATTATCACTTGCAGACTTACTCGAAACATTCTGACTACATATGAAACATCGCACCAGAGGGGCTGATCGAATCTTTCGGAAGACTCGAGCTCATGAACAAGTGCCTCTCTGGCAGCGTTCTTGTCAACAATCATGTGTTCGGCGCCAAACACTCCGTGGAAGAACAGCTTGTAGTAATCTGTTAGCTGTGCTTTGGGATGTGTTCTGAATTCTTCAACGAGGAGTTGCCGCGCACGTCTTTCATCAAGCATAGCTTACGTTTGAGCCTCCCTCAGTAATACACTCAACAGGGCTACTGCTTCTTCCAGTCCCTCTGCTTTTCCCATGAGACGGTCCTCATGCTCGATGCTGACAAACCCGTCGTATCCTGCGTCGTTTAAAGCTTGGATGATCCTGCGCCATGTTTCTTCACTACTGCCCCTGCCGACCGTACGGAAAACCCATGATCGTTCGGCGGCTCTTTCTGCACTTTTCGTTTCGATCACGCCATTGACAGAAAGCTTCTCCTGGTTGAACCCGGTATCCTTTGCATGAACGTGGAATAATGCGTATTGCTCAGCAAGTGCTCGTATTACAGATACCGGGTCCGCCTGCTGCCAGAAGAGGTGACTTGGATCAAAGTTGCACCCAAGATTTGGACCCGCTTCAGTGCGAAGCTTCAGCAGTGTCTCGGTATTAAAAACGACAAACCCGGGATGCATTTCTATGGCGATTTTCACCCCGTGGTTCCGTGCAAATCTGGCTTCCTCTTTCCAGTAGGGAATCACCGACTTTCCCCACTGCCAGTGAAGAATCTCCTGATAGTCTTCAGGCCAGGAACAGGTGACCCAGTTCGGATATCTCGCATCCTCGGAGTCGCCAGGGCAACCTGAAAAGCAGTTTACGGTGTCTACGCCAAGCTTTTCCGCAAGCAGCACCGTGCTCCTCCAGG
>PWXG01000131.1 GCA_003561215.1 Thermotogales bacterium | reverse complement strand
TCTGGAGCTTCCTAATGGAGACTCTTGATCCGCTGTTTTGAGCGGATCAAGAGTCTCCATTAGGAAGCTCCAGAGGATGATAGAAGGGGAGTACTCAGAAAAATCATCGACAACGACGATTTCCAACTACCTGGAGGACCTTGTTCAAGCCTACTTAGCGATTGAGCTAAAGCACTTTGATTATTCAATCAAGAGGGCGTTCCGGAAACCTTCAAAATACTTCATTTGCGATCCAGGATTAAGAAATGTGATGGCTAGTTCCCTGACCCCTGACTATGGGAGACTTCTCGAGCATGTGGTCTTTCTCTATCTCAGAAGCGCATATGATGACCTCTACTTCTGGTCTGACACACGAGAAGTGGATTTCGTAGGATTACGTAATCGCGTTGCTGATCTGTATAATGTCACATATGTGAGCAACCTCAAAGAAATCGACGAACGAGAACTACAAGCTTTCGCTGATTTTCCATCTAACACCAAAGTTCGTAATCGCTATCTCATTACATGGGATCTGGAAGACAGAATCACCTACAAAGGTATGAAGATAGACGCAGTACCTGCTTGGAAACTCCTGATCAAGTATCCTTGATTACTCCCGCAGCCATGCACATGCACATCGACAGACGAATCGTCCATAAGATTCAACCGCTCGCTTTTACCCAGCACCTGTTGTGGTTCCCCTTTTGGGAGGGGTGGCGCGTAGCGCCGGGGTGGGTAATCTTTCCTGCGAAGCAGCATTGGCCGCGATAGCGACCTTGCCCGGCGAAGCCGAACTGGCCCGCGTGATTCTCGCGGAACTGGCAGTGTTATCTGCTCTGGCATCGCTTCTTGCGGCGTTCTCCCGCAACACCGCTTCTCGAGCGTATTTCTGCTCGACAATGCTTCCGATCGATCTTCGATCGCTTTGCTTCTCACGGTCTTTTGGTTTTTCAGTCTTTTGTCTTAGCCCGATTCCGCGCTCTGTTTGCGGATCGGAGCTGGCCACGAAGTGGAGCTGGCCTGACGAAGTCAGAACTGGCCCGAGTGGTTTTCTCGGAACTGGCATTATTATCTGCCATCGCTTCTTGCCCGCTCCTGGCAACAATGCTTCTCTGCCGTTCCCGCAGACATCGCTTCCAAAATACTCCATATCTGTTGTCATAATGCTTCACTTTTGAGCTGATCATTTCATGACAAGAGGTGTATAATTATCTGTGGAGGAGGGAGGAGCATGACTGATTTTTCCCGAGTTGGCAAGCAATTGGAGGGGCTAAGGACTAAGAGCAAGCTTACACAGCAGCAAGTGGCGAATTACCTGGGGATAGACCAGAGCCTTGTATCACGTTATGAGAAAGGTGAAAGGCCGCTTAGTTCCGTGCAACTTGAATCACTTGCTAATCTCTTTGGCTGTTCAGTAACGGCTCTAGTCTCTGAAGAAAGATCAATGGAACCGCTTCGTTTTGCCTTTAGGGCAAGCGAAGTGAAGGATGAAGACCTTGAGAGTATCGCTGCAATAAACAAGATAATCAACAACCTCAGAGATATGGAGAGATTGCTAACTGGAGAAAAACGATGAAAGAAAGGATTGAGATCAATGCTAACGCACTTTCAATGCGCAAGGAACTAGGCGAAGATCAAGAATCGCCTGTTGACATCTTCTCCCTTGTCACCAGTATGAGTGATATGACAATCCTGTTTTACCCACTAGGAGAAAGAATTAGTGGCCTCTGTGTTCACGATAGCAGCAACAAGGTGATAGCGATAAATTCCTTGAACACATATGGAAGGCAGCGGTTTACATTGGCCCACGAGCTTTGCCATATCAGATTTCACACTGACATTTCCAGGGTCATCTGTCCGATGTCATTCGATGTCAACAACCAGAGGGAGATAGAAGCAAACGAGTTTGCATCCTTTTTTCTTGCTCCTTATGAAGCTCTGAAGAGCTTCATAGAGTCACGACTCGGAAAGAAGAAAGGCGATCTTCAAATAGACGATATTGTCAAAATCGAGCAGCACTTCGGAATGAGCAGACATGCACTTCTTTGGCGGCTACAGAGAGAAGGCTACATCTCCCAAGAAGAAGCGCTGCGAATGAGGAACAATGTCATTAGATCAGCAACCAGGCTGGGTTATGATGACACACTTTACAGACCTTCCCCCGAAGAAAAAACATATTTCAGCGTAGGAAAGTATATAAGATTGGCTGAAGTACTGAAGGAGAAAGGTCTCATTTCAGCGGGGAAATACGAGGAACTATTGATGGATGGATATAGACCAGACATAGTGTATGGCATAGAACCTGACGATGAAAGCGCTTATGACTGACCTAGTATTCTTCGATACCGATTGCATCTCATCGTTTTTGTGGACAGACCAGGAGGTTCTTCTCACTAAGCTCTATGGCGGAAGAATCACACTGCCTGAAGAGGTTTTCAGAGAGTTATCAAATCCCAGTATTTCTCATATAAGGCGCAAAGTCATAGATCTGGTTTCCGCCAGAAGCGCGTGTATCAAGGAAATACTCGCGAATACCGAAGAATTCGATATCTACCATTATCTCGCCATATCCTCCGAGACAGTCAAGAAGAGAATCGGAAAAGGAGAAGCAGCTGCTATTGCTTTGGCAAAGGTCTATGACGGAATTCTTGGAAGCAACAATATGAAGGATATTGGTAACCTTGTTTCTCGATATGGGTTGCGGCACATAACAACTGGGAGCATCCTCTCTGAGGTTCTAGACAAAGGACTGATCGACGAACAAACCGGAAACCAAATCTGGGCATCAATGCTACAAAGACGCAGGATCCTACCATCAGCAACCTTTTCCGATTACCTGAAATCCACACAGAAATGATCACTTGAGTTGCACCACTTCCGACCGATCTATGGTCAAGCTACTTGGGGACTGAACCGCTTTTCGTTGTGTAGGGGAAGAACACTGTTCTGCCCTTCTTTACCAGAAAAACGGATCTGTCCCCTTCGTTTGATCTCTCTCGCACGACGCACGTCGAAAGACGAACGACCCACGACGGTTCTTCCGAACTGTCTCTTCTGTTTTCACCCGGGAACTGGGAACTAGAAAAATGGTGAAAAAATAGTATCTGTCCCAGAAGAGCAGCGTATAGCGTATGGCTTATGGCACATAGCAGCAGACCTGAAACCACGTCGTGCGAAAACCTCGACATCCAACTTGCACATTCCTTAAATACTGTATGGTCACAACATGTTGTGACCTTCTTTTGTTGAATATCAGGGCTGAACTGTTCAGCCCCTACGCTACTGTGGGTGAGGTTTACGCCTTGTGTTCTAGGGGCATAATACCATTATGCCCTTGTTTTGACACCAGTTAGAAAGTGTTTTTGAAATCTCTTCCGCACGCCGCAAGACGCAAGCCGAATGACGTTTCTTGCTCTTTGAGAACGGATCTGTCCC
>PWXG01000110.1 GCA_003561215.1 Thermotogales bacterium | reverse complement strand
CGATCATCTCCAGGGAACTCTTTTCTGGGCAGATTAGACTTGTGAGAGATGGTACAGCTGTAGCTGAATTCGTTCCGCAGAATGAAGGAGTGTACAGATTCAGCTGCTGGATGGGTCACGTTTCAGGGACTTTCGAAGTAATAGGTGCTGCAAGAAACTGAATACTGGTCTTATGGAAATGATCACGTGTCACCATTGAGGTTCATTCATTGATGCTGCATGATGACGACTTGAGGAGTGTCTTATCAGTTCTAGGAAGAGCCCGTATGTTGTAAGGTTGCCTGAGTCTGAATGATATGTTCTCAAGGGGGGCTCTTGCAGAAGAACACGTCAGTATACAGTGATGTCATGAAAGCGAAGATTTTCTCAATAGCAGCCGAAAGTCTTGACAACGATGAAATTCCCTGAAGTCTTGATACAACGAGTCAGATCATGAGCGACTGGTACAATGGGATCGAATTCTCCTTCGAAACAGCACCATCAATCTAGCGAGGTGCTTGATTGTCAAAACGGAACAAGTTACCGTAACCCTTTTTCCGGGAACAGAATAAGCTTAGCAGACTCATAGAGGGGATTTGTTGCTGCTTGACCCCTCCCGTTGTTGACCCGCTTACAATGTACATCCGCATGACCAGAGTGAAAACTATCACCGGGATGATTATGATCGTTCCAGCAGCAGTCAGCTGTCCCCATCTTGAAGCATATTGTCCCATAAGGCCATGCACAGAAATGGGAGCAGCCTGTGTGGAAAGCATGAAGCCTTTCCCTTCAGATCTCGTTGAAGGCGAAGCATTGACATATTTCGCAACTCTTAGAATCCTCTCTCCTGTTGATGCACCTTTTGCCGTCAAGAAAGCAATTATTGAAGAAGCGGACAAGATCCTTTCTCTTCTGAAGCAGATATCGGAGTTTCACGTCATCGACGAAGAGTCTTTCTTCTCAGGTATAATAAACAGGAGTTCCAGGAAATACTTCGTGGAAGAGTACGGGAAAGTGGTTTCAACTGCTTCAACATCTGCCGAAACTCAAGATATGGCCATGATCGTTGGAGTAGCCACCGCAAAAGAGTTCCGGAAAAGAGGTTACGCTTCTGCTATGCTTTCAAGAATGTGCGCGGACCTCTTGTCAGAAGGGAAAACCCCTTGCCTTTTCTACGAAAACCCTGATGCAGGCAGGATCTATCACAGGCACGGTTTCAGACAGATAGGTACCTGGAAGATGCTGAGATTTCAGCAGCCGCGCTCGCAATAATGTACTGAATCCGACAGAAAGATCATCAACTGTGTTTTCTGCTTGTCATCTGCGTGATGTTCTCCTGGCTCGAATAAGACCCTGAACGACATCACACCACCTGCTGTTTGGTTTGCAGTAAAAGTGCCTGATTGGGAGGTACAGTGAGCGTGTTTGATCGCTACGTTGGCTTTTTCACAAAGCACCGCTGGGTACTGCTGATTATCTTCATCGCTGTCTGCATTATTGCTATTGTCGGAACTACCCGCGTTAGCTTCGATCCGGAATTGGCGATCGTCCTTGACACACCAACAGAAGCTAGAGTTGCATATGAAGATATGCTTGATAGCTTTGATACAGGTGATCAGCTCATATACGTTGTCAAACTGGATACCGCAGAACTGAGCAAAGCAGACATGAAACTCCTTAGGGAAATCCAGTCGAAACTGGAGACTCTTGATGGGATATCGGCCGTCATCGGTCCAGCCCCTGCTGAAGCCTCGTTCGGCCCAACCAGAATCAATTTTCACGAACTTGACGCAGGTTCCTTCGAGCAGTACCTGCAGTTTCTTGATATCATGGGCGATATCTCTCCTGTGCAGCTGAAGAACGGCCAGGTTTTCGGTGTATTCAACCTCTTTCTTGAGAAGAGTTATTCACCGACACAGACGATTCCTGAGATTCGTTCGGTTTTTGAGGATACGGGACTCCAGTTCTGGGGAGGAGGAGAGGGATATGTCGAGTACAGCCTGATCCAGCACCTTGTGACCATGCTGATAATCATCCCTCCTCTTGCACTCTTGCTGGTTATCATAGTCTTCAGGGTGCAGCTGGGCACCTTCGGATTGGCAATTCTTTCGGTAATCCCAGCAGGACTGGGTGCATTGTGGATTGTAGGCATAATGGGATGGGCGGGGAGAGAACTGTCGATTCTAACCGTGCTTGCGCCGATCCTGACAGTTGTCATGGGAAGTGCTGACGGTCTTCATTTCATGTCCCACTTCAGGGACTTCAGGGGGAAATCTGGACCCAAAGACGCGCTTGGAACAACACTTCGCGAAGTCGGTATACCGATGATCTTGACAACAGTAACCACTATCGCTGCGTTCATGTCACTGATGATGACAGGATACGGACCAATGAGAGAACTGGCGGTGTTCTCCTCTCTGGGAATTGCGCTTGCTGCAGTTGTCACCTGGTGGTTGTTACCTGTCATCCTGCTCGAATCAAAGGAATTTCGGGTCAAGAGAAGCATCACACAAGGATTTATAGACAATGCTGTGAAAAAGCTGTGGGGAAGACTGTCCCTGGGATTGCTGGGAGTTGTTGTCATTGCGGGTATTGTCGGACTTCCAAGGTTGGAAGTCGAGTTCGATCAACTTGATCTGTTCAAGGAACGCACGGAGATCCGGCAGGACTTCGATATGATCCAGCACGTGTCTGGAGGTGCGATTCCTGTCTTCGTAACCGTTGAAACTGACTATAGCGTTTTGGATCAAAGGGTTGCTACCAGATCAATGCAACTCGAACGTGAACTAGCTGAGCTGAATCTTGCATCTCTGACGCTATCTCCTTATGGAATAATCGCGCGAGGAAACATGTTGCTTGGCAATCTTGACAGCCCAAAATACCCAGAGACAGCCTTTCAGACTGCACTCGTCCATACTTCACTGACCAGGGTGGCCGGATCTTCATTGGAGTTTGTTATAAGGCCGGGCGACCAGCTCGCAAGACTTGTACTGTTCCCTGCTGAACTGAGGGGGAATACCCTGCACGAGATCTCAGATGTAGTTGAGGCTAAGAGCAATGATGATGTGCGTTTCAGTGCAGTCGGTACGTCTTACATGATCAAAGAGATGAACGACAGGGTGTTCGGAGATCAGATCAGCTCTATTCTCTGGGCGGTGATATTTGTATTGGTGATACTGTTTCTTGTCTTCAAGCGCGCCAAAATCGCGCTGGTTGGGCTTGTGCCTATAGGTCTTACACTGATAATGCAGTTCTCTTTCATGGGGATTCTGAATATCCCTCTAAACATAATTACTGCGACCATGGCCAGCATTACGATTGGAGTCGGTATAGACTACTCGATACATTTCATCTCACTCTACCGACTCAGACTCATCGAGGGAAAAACTGTGAAGGAAGCTGTAGATTCTGCCTATTCAAGTGCTTCCAGGCCGATCATCTCTAATGCTCTCGGGCTATCGGT
>PWXG01000037.1 GCA_003561215.1 Thermotogales bacterium | reverse complement strand
GACCGACTATCCGAGGGATATCGAAGGCTTCAAGAAGACAGTGCAAGGGGTTTTCAGGCCCATAGTCGTGCTCGGAGGATCTCGTTCTGATGACCCCCGCGAACTGCTTGTTCTTGTGAAAGATGCAATTGATGCAGGTGCTTCAGGTGTTGCTATCGGAAGGAATATCTGGGGATTTCATAAGCCGGGGCTAATGACAGCTGCTCTTCGTAGCATAATCCACGAAGGTGCATCAGTTGAGCAAGCTGTCTCAATGCTCCAGAATTCAGGAGGTGCAACGTGAAAAGATCCTTGTTACTTACGGTTCTCCTGGCAGTTGTCTTTGCGTCAGTGGGGCTATCCTACTCGGTGGTCTTGATGATTACCGGAGAGGTCGCCGGCAATCCGATATATGAAATGATGGTGGCCGGTGCCGAAGAGGCTGCAGAAGAAGCAGGTTTCAGCCTCAGGGTAGTAGAGGGAGGCTACAACCCGGCCGACTGGGAGCCGACTGTCATAAGCCTTGCTTCGATAGGGCAGTACGATCTGATCGTAACATTTTCAGAGGGAATGCCGGAAAGTGTCAAGAGAGCTGCAAATATTTTCCCAAACCAGAAATTCGTGCTTATGGAAGCAGTGATCGAAGATCCTCCGCCAAACGTCTATTCATTCGCTTTCAGAGATGAGGAGATGACCTATCTTGCTGGCTTCTTTGCTGGACTCGTAACAACCAGTGATCTTCCCTGTGCGAACCCACAGAAGAAGATCGGTCTGCTTGCCGGAGACATCTACCCAGCTATGACTGACAGAATGAGCCCCGCCTACATCAACGGGGCAAGGGCAGTAGATCCGGAGATCGAACTGGTCTTCTCAGCCGTTGGTTCGTGGGCAGACCCGGCAAAAGGCGGCGAGCTGGCACAGGCACAGTTTGAACACGGTGTGGACATTTTGCTTACAATTGCCGGTGGTTCCGGAGTCGGGGCAATTGAGAAAGCAGTCGCAATGAACAAGTACATCATTGGCGTAAACGCTAACATCATCCATTTTGCTCCTGGAACGATTCTTGCATGCACCCTGAAACACGCAGATATCGCGATGAAATCCGTACTACTCTCTGCTGAAGCAGGGGAGTTGGAGTTCGGCTCTTATGACAAGTGGGGAATCAAGGAGGGTGTCCTTGGTTTCACTCTTGACGATCCGAATTTCCTGGCGAATGTAACCGAGGAAATGGTCGAAAGACTCAAAGAAGTTATCAGTGCATTTGAACGCGACGAGATTGATCCATTGGAGTGATTCTCGCAAGGCGTGGCGTGCTTGCGGCATGCCATGCCTTGATTGTGGCGAAAGGCTGAGACAGCGTGGATGAACTGGCTCTGGAAATGACGGGAATATCAAAGACTTATGAAGTCAATAATGTCAGGGCTCTGAACAACGCAGAATTCAGGGTGAAAAGAAACAGCATCCATGCTCTTGTCGGCGAAAACGGAGCAGGAAAGACGACGTTGATGAAGATTCTGAATGGGTTGGAACGAGCAGACTCGGGACGAATCTTTGTAAATGGCGAAGAACGAACAATAAAGAGTGCAAGAGATGCATTCACACTGGGCATTGGGATGGTTCATCAACACTTCAGACTTATCGAAGATTTTGCAGTTGCAGAAAACGTGGTACTGGGAGCCGAACCTTGTGGTCATACCGGTATTGTAGACAAGCACGCTGCTCGAAAACGTGTTCAGAAACTGGCTGACGACAGCGGTCTCAGGATTGATCCTGATGTCAGGGTATCGCGCCTCAGTATTGGTCAAAGGCAGAAAGTCGAAATATTGCGCGTTCTCTATCGTGGAGCAGACATCGTAATTCTCGACGAACCTACTTCCGTGCTTACCGAGCAAGAGATCGTCGACCTCTTTTCTACGATCAGAAGACTTAAGGAGGAAGGCAAGACGGTCGTGTTCATTAGTCACAAACTTCAGGAAATCATGACTATCTCTGAAGAAGTGACGATCTTGCGTGGAGGGGTCACCATAGACAGTGGCTCAATATCCTCTTTTGATGCAAAGAAGATCTCTTTCTTGATGGTAGGAGAGAGCGTAGATTTGAAGACATCTCGGCCAAAAACCAAACTCGAAGAAGATGCGCTGGTAGTAGATAGTCTTCGTGTAAAGGATCGGAGAGGTCTCACAGAGGCTGTCAAGGGAGTCAGCTTTGGGGTCAGTCGTGGAGAAGTTGTAGGAATCGCCGGAGTATCGGGAAACGGCCAGAGTCAGCTTGTCGAAGCTCTGATTGGTCTAAGAGGAGTCTTTGAAGGCAGCATAAGGGTTGACGGCAAAGACATTACCGCTAGTAGCACCAGGCGAAGACGTGAGTGCGGCCTTGCCTATATACCTGAAGATAGGATTGGCGCGGGAGCATCGGTCTCTTCTTCAATCACCGAAAATATCATCGTCGACAAATACCACACAAAGACCTTCTCCAGAACTGGCTGGATTAAGTACAAGGCAGCTAGAAGTTACTGCGAAGACCTCATCACACGGTTTGATATCAGAACACCCGGCCCGTTGTTTCCGGTTGGGTTGCTTTCTGGGGGCAATATCCAGAAAGTGATACTTGCACGTGAACTCAGCTCGGCCCCTTCAGTCTTGATTGTCTGCGAACCGACATGGGGGTTGGATGTGAGAAGCATCAGGTTCGTTTACGACAGGATAGACGAGATAAAGAGTAACAGAGCAGGAATATTACTGGTCTCAAGTAATCTGGACGAGATACTGACGCTCGCTGACAGAATTCTCGTGATGTGCAGTGGGCGTCTTGTTGCATCACTCGAAAACAACGGATCACTTACAAGGCGGGAAATCGGCGAGTACATGATGGGAATTGCCTGTCAGCCGGAATTCAGGGAACCAGGGACTCAAAATGAGCTTTCGTAAAGTTATTTCTTCAGTCATGACAATTGTTATTGCTCTGGCAGTAGGCATGATTGCGATTGCTCTCACGAGTCGTTCGCCGGCTGAAGCGATAAGGTATTTCTTCACAGGTCCATTCCTGAACACATACTTCTTCGGAAACATGCTTACCCGTGCAATTCCGTTGATTTTAACCGGACTTGCGGCAAGTGTCGCATTCTCCGCTTCGACGTTTAACCTTGGTCTCGAGGGGCAGGTTTACTTCGGTGCGATCTGTGGAACTCTACTTGGCCTGAGTATGGGATCTGTTCCTGTCTGGTTAGTCTTTCTGACGGTGATGATGGTGTCTGTCTTCGTCGGTGGGGGGATTGCCGCTGTATCTGGTTATCTGAAGGCAAAATGGAACGTGAACGAACTGATATCGTCTCTGCTCGTTAGCTATACGCTCATCAACATCGGAGATGCCTTGCTGGAAGGTCCTCTAAGAGATCCGCGGGCCGGATTGGCCGCAAGCCGCTACATGGAGAGTGCAATAAGGTTTCCGCGTATTCTCATGCCTTC
>PWXG01000001.1 GCA_003561215.1 Thermotogales bacterium | reverse complement strand
TCGATATCTATCTCCTGATTTGTAATACGAACAAGATCGGGATTCTCGAGATTGTTCACTGCGCGCGGGGCTGGCCCCGCAAGGATGTACTGAACTGCCTTATTTGCCACTTTCACTGATGACATATCCAAGAGCACAAATCTTATAGGTACGTACTTTAAAATCGAAAAACGGTCTGTTACCATGTCCTCATCTGCTAAATACATCATAACGGAAGCGAAAATCACAATGAAATGGGCGAAAGTGATATACAAGATACGTCTATACATCGAAAATTCTATCAGACAGAAAACCCAGTACCAAATTGAAGTATACGCGAGGTCGATCTGTGAAGAACAGATATCGGCAGATATCGCGGTTATTCTTATCCTCAACCCTGTTATTGTCCAGTTCATCTTGATTTTCTTCGATTCTCGTATTCGGCTAAATGTCTGTACAAATGAAGTGCTGCACGGAAGACGTTTTAGAAGAACGGAAAGATTCCCTTATTTCTGGCCGTAGTTGAGATGATACTGGTCGAAAAGTCTTTGAACCTCATCACCATACAGAGCTGCAGGGTCTCCCTGAGCAACACTGAAATAACTGATCCGCGCAGTTTCTTCAAGAAAGATAGCCTTCTTGAGTGCATCATCAACCGATGTACCGACTACCAGGACGCCGTGTTTCCTAAGCAGGACTGTTCCAGACTTACCAATCGCTTTCAGTGTGGCTTTGCCGATTGCTTCGGAACCTACCGGAGCGTACTCCGTGATAGGGATGTCTTCGCCAAACACATCCGCGTGCGCAGTACACAGAACAGGAATCGATTTCTCCAATATGGCCCATACAGTAGCAAAAGTCGAATGTGTGTGGATGATTGATTTTGCCCAATCGAGATGCCTGAATAAATAGAGGTGTGTTGCAGTGTCTACAGAAGGTTTTTTGTCGCCTTCCACGATTTCACCCTTCAGGTTTACGACCACCATGTCTTTGTGTCTCAGTTTCGTGTATGGCATACCGGAAGGTTTGATTATCACGTGCTCATTCATTCTCAGGCTAACATTCCCGCTTGTGTAGGCAACTAGATCGTACTTATCAAGAATGAGATGTGCATCAAGGAGCATGTGTTTTTCTTGTTCGTACATCGAATCCATCTCCTCTACTCTGCTTGTGCAACTGAACTTCTTTCTATAAGCTCTGGTTTGAGAATGAGCTTCTGTGGCTTGGCTCCATCTAGCATGTCAAGGAGTATCTCAACAGCCTTTCTGCCGACGTCTTCCTTAGGATGAGCAAAAGTAGTAAGTATGTCTCTAAAATCACCAATTGGACCGTCGTCAAAACCTACTACAGAGAGATCATCCGGTATTCTCAGAGAGAGTCGTTTGGCGACTAGGTGGAGCTGAAGGGCAGTTGCATCGTTATAGCAGAAAACCGAAGTCGGTCTCAGTTTACCCGGAAGGGCCAGCAACTCGTGAGCGATTTGCATAGGAGCTCCCGTGAATTCCGAAACATTAAACGCTTTCTCATAGACCTTATCAAAGCCCAGCTGCTTGCATCGATCCAGAAAACCTCTCGCTCTGATTACACCTGGTAAATGAGTGGACTTGTACATGACCGCAGCATTGCGATGACCATGCTTGAATAAAACCTCGGCCGCTTGTTCTCCGCCATAGGCGTCATCCAGGACAACGCTGCTTACCTGATCAAGATCCCAATCGCTATGAACAAGGACGATCTTCACTCCCGTATTGGCGAGAGATTTTACCAGGTCCTTGCTGGATCTTTTTGTTGCGCTGTACACGGGGTCTATTATGAAGCCCTTCACACCGGACTCCATCCACTCAGTGAGTATTTGTCTTTCTTTCACTGGATCTTCGGAAGAGTTTCCCAACAGCATTTTGTACTCGTTTCTGAAGAGATATTCCTCTGCGCCAAGGACCACGTATGGAAAGATATAACTAGTTATCTGTTGAACTAGTATACCTACAAGATGGTTATCGGTTCCGGAACTGACGAATGTTCCCAGACCCGGTCTTCGAACTATAAGGCTTTTCAGAACAGGTCTTTCCAGTGCTTTTCGAACTGTCTCCCTGCTGGCACTGAATTTGACCATCAATTCCTTCTCAGTCGGTAGTTTGTCACCGACCGTATACTTACCGGATCTGAGTTCGTCAAGTAAGTAGCGTTCTATCGCACGATACTTTGCAGTAACAGTAATCCCTCCTATAAATGTACGTACGTATTCACATTCTACACTTGAATATCGGCTCAGTCAAGGATTCACAAGACCAGCAAAATACGATCGCTTCTGATGAAATAGTCTGATGTCCGGCTGTTTTGCATCTCACAAGGTGTTAAAGCAGCACATCTTCTACAATCTGCTCTTAGAATAAATTCTCTCGAATGTGTTTTCTTTCTCTAGCAACCACCAACTAGCAACTGTCGATCGCTTCTACGCAATCAACAACTGTTCTTCCCAAAACGGTCGATCTACCGCCCATGGGGTCTTCTCGCAAAATGTGGGTCGAGGTCTTCGTACATCGCCTTCTACCCTACCAACTATACCAGCTCTCCATAACCCACTACTTTACAACCTATACCCGATTTTGCCTAACCGCGCTTCTTTCTTCTTGCATCCACCGCTCTTCTGATAAAGGGCGCTGTCTACCCTGACA
This sequence comes from Thermotogales bacterium, assembly GCA_003561215.1. Lineage (GTDB taxonomy): Bacteria > Thermotogota > Thermotogae > Petrotogales > Kosmotogaceae > UBA9910. The sequence goes on along the minus strand of PWXG01000001.1, from coordinate 809 downwards.
GTGATGGTACCGATGGATTGGATCCTTGTCGGCACTGGCGACTCTTCTATTTTATTGAGAGAGACTCTCAATAACTCTTGACATTGATAATCCCGAGGAATATACTAAAGATAGAGAAACACAAGGAGGGATGATCATGAAAGGAAGGAGAAGAAACGCAGAGATAGATATACTGAGAACCGGGAAAGACATGGATCTGCACGTAGAGATGATAAAGACACAGGTAAGAAAGATCTCGCTCCCCTATATTCTGTAATATAGAGTAGCTAATTGCCGGTCCAAATGGGACCGGCTTTTCTTTTTTTGTTTATTGAGATAGTGTCTCAACAACTATTGACTTTCACTAATTCCGACTAATATAATCAATATAGAAGAACAAAGGAGGGATACTTATGAGCGAAAGAAGACCAAGGAAAGAAGCAAAAAAGGAAAAAGAGCTTGAATTTCAGGCAGAACTGAGAAATCACAACAGGAAGTTTTCCTTACCATATTCAGGAATCTGGTATCATCTTTGATCAGTGTCTAACGATATTCAACAGATCTATGATGCCGGTCTATACAGTGACCGGCATTTATCATAAGGTGTCTTATGGTTTTTCCGTTCTAGTCAGTATTGCTATGTTAGGGCTTCACATTTTTCACAAACACTTCGACGATTTCTGGATCGAACTGGCTGCCAGAACAACGCTGAAGCTCTGCAATAGCTTGGGCAGAACTTACGGGCTTTTTGTAGGGACGACCGCGCGTCATCACGTCAAAAGCGTCGATGACTGCAATTATCCTTGATAGGAGAGGGATTTCATCGCTCT
>PWXG01000089.1 GCA_003561215.1 Thermotogales bacterium | reverse complement strand
CATTACTTACAATAACCGGTTTCTCGCAAGCAGTTCCCAGCATTGCAGTGATAGCTCTTGTGTTCATATTTGTCGGGATAGGCCTCAGACCTGCCGTTATAGCTCTATTCATCTACAGTCTTGTCCCGATAGTCTTTAATGCCGCCTCTGGTCTTATAAGTGTTTCGTCTGGTATGAAAGAAGCGGCAAAAGGCATGGGAATGACCAATCGTCAAATTCTCACAAGGGTGGAATTGCCTGCAAGTATACCGGCAATTCTCTCGGGAATAAGAAGCGCAGCAACGATAAACATCGGAACTACAACGATAGCTGCGGCTATAGGAGCAGGTGGACTGGGAGAAATAATCTTTACCGGGATCAGGATGATGAATTTCACACGGATACTGGCCGGTGCCATCCCGACTGCCATTATCGCGATACTAGTGGATATGCTGCTTGCAGTCGTGGAGAAGAAGATTACTTCCAAGGGTCTGCTTCTTGGAGAACACTGGAGAGAATAACAAAAACCACATGGAGGTGGAACTATGAAAAGGCTACTTGTAGTAATACTGGTTCTTGCTGTCTTTGCGACAGTTAGCCTTGGAGCCAGAGTAACTGTTGGAGCCAAGAATTTCACTGAACAGTACGTCGTGAGTAGCATAATCTCGTTGCTTCTTGACGATGCAGGATTCACTGTAAGGGAAGACTTCGGTATGAGTTCTTTTGTTGTGAGAAGTGCCCTTGTGACTGGTCAGGTTGACCTGTACGCAGACTACACAGGGACAGCCTGGACAGCGTATTTTGGGCATGAGGAAATACCCAGGGATCCTGTCGAGCTCTACGAGAAAGTTGCGGCTCAGGATCTTGAAGAGAACAACATCGTATGGCTTGATATGGCACCGTTCAATAATACCTATGCAATTGGTGTTACCGCAGAGTTTTCAAGGGAGCATGGTCTCCGGACAGTGTCTGATCTGGGTGAATTCACGCAGGAGAATCCTGACCTCAGATACGGTATTGAGTTTGAGTTCCTTGAAAGGCCAGACGGTTTCTGGCCCATGGCAGAGCTCTACGACATGGAAGTGTCCAGGGGGAATGTGAGTGTCATGGAACTTGGTCTGACCTACGAGGCCCTTTCAAGGGGAGAAATCGATATAGCAATGGTCTTTGCAACTGATGGACAGCTCGAGAGATTTGACATTGTTGTCCTTGAAGATGACAAGAGCTTCTTCCCTGCATACAACATCGCTGTTACCATCAGGAAAGAGGTCCTTGACGAACACCCCGAAATCAGGGAAATACTCAGACCAGTTTCACTCTACCTTTCTGAACCGATAATGATCAGGCTCAACTACCTGGTTGATGGAGAAGGGTATGAACCTGAAGAGGTAGCGGAAATGTTCCTGAAGGGGCTTGGACTGATTAACTGAGGTTCTTTCAGCTACTCGAGATGAACAAATGAGTTCAACTACATGAGGTGCCGGTCGATAGACCGGCCCTTTTTGCTGTCGATAATGCCGTGAAAGGCCATGAGAAAGGCACACACCTCTTCCATGGTTCGGTAGGCTCATTATCATGTGTCAAGCGCTCGTTCACAGTATCTGACAAGGAAAGGACGAGAGAAGTTGTCTGGCAGTGTTATACTTAAATATCCGGAAAAAGGAGGCGAAAACATGAGAAAAATCACAACAATCAGAACTGTTGTGCTGTTATCAGTGTTCTTCTTGTTCTCAACTATGATGATGGCAACCCTCGTTCCTGAAATCGAACTCATAACCACTACAGAAGCATACGACCCGATCAGGTACGAGGCTGCGTTTATGATCGCTGATGAGTGGAGAGCGATGGGTTTCCAGGTGAATGTGAGACCCATGGAGTTCTCGACAATCCTCGCCAGGTTCTATGACGCGCAGGATTTCGACGGAACTATTTTGGGCTGGTCAGGAAGAGTGGAAAGGCTAGACCCACAGCATTTTCTGGGCACTCTTCACGGTGAGCAGACCGACTTGGGAGCGAACAACCCAGGTGGGTATATCAACCCTGAGTACGATGTGCTGTTCGAAGCTCAGTCGAGAGAGTTTGATGTGAACGAGAGAAGGGCAGTCGTTCTCGAAATGCAGGCCATTGCCGCAAGGGACATGCCTGTGAACATTCTCTTCTATCGTGACGAAATAAATGCATACAACAACGAGACTTTCTCGAACTACATCGTAATGGCTGGCGAAGCCCTCTATAACGAGTGGACACCCTTGAACGTGGTTCCTCTGACAGACAAGCGAGTCCTGACAATCGGCACACCCCAGGAACCTGACAGCATCAACCCGCTGACGTCCACGTCTGTTTGGGGCTGGAAGTTCATGAGAATGACCTACGACAAGCTCGTGAGGCTTTCAGAAGACGTCGAGCCTATACCGTGGGCTGCAGAGGAAATCATCCCGATTGACGATGTGACCATCGACATCATTCTCAGAAGCGGCATGAAATTCCACGATGGAATGCCTGTTACGGTGGAAGATATCAAGTTCACGTTCGATTACTACATTGAGAAGGACTTTGCGTATTTCAGACCCTTCTACAGGGTAATCGATCGAACCGATATTATCGGGGAAAACCGCGTAAGATTCACGCTCAAAGATCCGTATGCGCCGTTTGTAACAGTCACTCTGACACAGATTCCCATTCTGCCCAAACACATATGGGAAAGCATCGAGAACCCCGCCGACCTTACACCTGCTCAGGTTCCTACGGTGGGAAGCGGACCATTTGTCTTTGACAGGTATGATCGCGGTGAATACAAGCGAATACTGACTTTCGAGGATCACTTTTCCGCTGATCAGATCAACATCGATGCCGTTGAGTACATCATCTATGCTGATCAGGAAGGTGTGATCACGGGGCTTATCACGAAGAGGATCGATATGACTGCATGGAGACTCGAACCTGGTCACATTGACATTGCAGAACGTGAAGATCATATCACTGTGGTCAGCGTTCCTGACTTCGGCTACTACCACCTCACCATGAACCTTAGAAGAGAGCCTTTTGACAATATCATTGTCAGAAAGGCACTGTCACATCTTATCGACAAGAACAACATAATTGATGTTCTCCTTGATGGAAGAGGCGAAGTCGGGACTTCGGTTATTGCACCCATCAACGCTTTCTGGCATAATCCTGATATCGAGCGTTACGAGTACAATCCAGAAGGCGCGAGGCAGCTTCTGGAAGATGCAGGTTTCAGATGGGATGCCCAAGGAAGAATCATGTTCCCCGAAGGTTACTGAGTCAGAAACTGAAAATACTGAGGGGGGGCAACCCCCCTTGTTTTTTTATACCAGGGAAATTCGCAACAGCGAAACAGCCAACAAGAATAGTCTGCATGGATGGACAGGGACTTTATAGTGAGACGTTTTGAAGCACAGAATGCGTCAAATCAGCCCTTTATGTCCTATTGTGAAATCTTGTAAATACATTTGCTGTATAATCAGTAGGTACTCTGGCTTT
>PWXG01000088.1 GCA_003561215.1 Thermotogales bacterium | reverse complement strand
GGGAGCCCTTATGCCACCACCGTTATAGACGGCAATATCTGCACCTGTGTAGTGACGTATCATGTCAGTTATCAGATTACCCAGATTTGTTTCCTGGCTTCTTACGTGCTGCCTCTCTCCATTCAGGCTAATCAGTGTCTCACCTATGACCATGTCAAAAGCAAAAGCCACTCCAGCCACAAGAACAAGAACCAGTGTCATGATAAGTGCTTTACCAATAATCTTCATGTTCTCTCCTCCTTATTATGGTGGTTATAGTTTGACAAAAGCAAAACTGCCATTTCAAGCAAAGCTGTTGATGTGATTCTTTTGAGCAAAAAAACACAAGATTCGGAAAAAGCAATTGCTAGTTCCCGAGGATTATCCTCATTATCTCGTCCCTGAACTCCTTCATCATATCATTGAGCTCTTCATCAGGTTGGACCCGTTCTTTGCCCTCTTCTGCTGAAATGAGAGTAGCTTCAATAACAGGCTTTTCTCCACTCAAATCTATCTTCACTTTGCCAAGATACTTTGTGTATTCGTTGGCCTGAACAATCAGCGTATCACCAACACGCTCGCCCCTCATAAGAAGGCTGTGACTATGCCCATCAACAAATAGATCAATCCCAGAGACTTCAGTCGAAATGTTCCGCGAAGCGTTCAGACCAACGTGTCCAAGTGCAATTACAAGGTCCACGTTGTAGTCGTTCCTCAGAATCCCAACGTACTTGGTTGCGGCTTCAATCATGTCTCCGAAATCAATTCCAATGATATTTCTTGGATGTGTTGTTGTGTAAGTATCTGAAGTCGCCAGCCCAAACACCCCAATTTTAAACCCTCCGACTTCTTTTACTACGTACGGATCGAACAAAAGTTCCCCATCCTTGAAAACATTCGCTGCAACCAGATGGAATTCCATCATCTCCTCAAGCTCAAGAAGCCTGTCATAACCATAGTTAAAGTCGTGGTTTCCAGGAACCATGAAGTCATAACCCACAAGGTTCATCGAGATGACCGCACTTTCTCCTTCGAGCCTGTCCGTAATCGGCCTTCCATGGATAGTATCCCCAGCATCCATAACAATGACATTCTCATATTGCTCACGATAGTACTCCACGAGTGCCCTTAGGTAGGGCATACCAAGCATTCCGTCACCGATCTCTATTCGCCCGTGTATGTCGTTCGTATGGAGTATAAGGAGATCGACGTTTGTTGCAAAAACAACCGAGGTTAGAAGCAGTACTGCCATGATAATAATCGCCAAAGCTCTAAGCTGAGCTCTCATCTTTAAAACCCTCCTTTAGTATCATAATTAAGTGAAATAGACATTTACACTAAAATTATACTAAAATACCGTGCTGATTTCCAATGACTTATCTGGGACTTATCTTAAACACTTAAAAGAGAATTGAACATAGATTTTCTCAGTTGTCTGTTTACTCTCAGAACAGTGGCTTTCTCAAGACATATTTATCGGCTGGCTTTCGAACCAAGGATTCTTTCAAACGAAACTGGCCTACTTTGAGCAATAAAAGCTCGCTCCCTCTTGAGTTTTCCCGCACACCAGGTATTACTCAGAAGCATTTCTCTTAGAAACTAAAGCCAGAAGTGTTCTCAAAGTGAACTAAAGGTTGTAGGAAGTCTAGAGCTAATCATGGTTTCATTTCCTCTTTGAAAATCAGAATTCTGCAGACAATAAGCATTTCAAGCACAAGGTCACATATATGCGGCCATAGAGTCCTACAAGCTACTCTTACTTTGAGAACTAACAGCATAGATTGTCCTTGAGCTTGTCTTATTTGATTCGAGGCCCGGAAATGACTTTCATTTTCCTGGTCTTCGCAACATAAACTAAGGCTAACTGCTATTGCTTTTGTGTTGTCTTGCATATTGATGTTGATCTGTTTGCTAGACTTTTGTCTGGATAGGTTTAAGCAACACAACTGCATCGTGCTCCTCGGTGATAAATGACCTATCATACAAAGAGATCGGCTGGCAAAAGTCAGCCGATCTCTCCGACTAGATTCTGTCTAACTTACCAAACAACTACGATTCGTCCTTCAACTTTCGGGAAAACAGGGCTGTTTTCTATTAGATACGTTATAAACGTTGCCTGTTCAGTGATATCGAATTCCTCATGCAGCCCTGCTTCTTTAAGCATGTCATAGGCATCCCCACCGGCTTGCAGAAAGCCGCTGGTAGCGACAACATACATCTTGTTAATATCAAGCAGCTCACCACTGACGTATACACAAAGTACCCTCTCGCCGGCCGGGTTGTTTGGGTTGAAGTAGAATCTTAGACCACTGACTTGCAGAAACTTGCCTGCGACTTCCGGGAAAGAACCCACACCGTGTTCAAGGATCTGTATCAACGTGGCTCCACTTACTTCAACCGTTACGACCTCGTTGAGGAAGGGGAAAATCTCCAGGGCCTTCTCCAAAGTAATCTCTCCGAGATCAGCAGATGCTCTTATTCCGCCTCCGTTCCAGACAGCAACGTCAGCTCCAGTGTATTCACGAACGGCATCAGTAAGCAGATTTCCAAGGTTTGTCTCCTGCGTTCTGACAGCATTCCTTTCCCCGTTGAGCATGATATTCGTCTCGCCAATCACTGTTTCCAGGGCGTGAATTGTCACTGCGCCAAATACAAACATCAGAATAAAAGCCGCAACAACAGTCTTTTTCAGGATCTTCTCACTCATGAACCAAAACCTCCTTATGGTTTTTATGGATTTCTGAAGTCCCTCAGTTGGACGACCAAACAGTTAGTATATGATCAGTCATATAATCGCAGGGCAATTATACAGCCATCTTTGGTCCAGTAGTAGACTCTGCACCTTCTTTCACATCATGCGGTCAGAAAAGAATTACCTCATCCTTCAAACACACACTGCAGACGGGTCGAGCCATACCAGCTACTGCAACTCAAAAAACCTTTCAGAGCAAAAGACGATGACAGTTGAAAGAAATCTAGTTCAACACTCAGATTATACAAAACCCGTGGCATCATCCAATGACTAATCCCTCAATTGTCAGAGGAAAATTCAGCTTGATCTTCGTTTTGACCTGAATACTGCTCTATAGATTAGGCTTCATCAGGAAACAGGATTCACACTTTTCCTCCAAGAACTCCTTTCTGTAGCTATTCAATACGCCATCGTCTACACCTGCTGAAAAACTATCAGAAACTCGACTTGTATACACTTACTCAACATTCTTACAATAAGCGTGTATTTCTTCGTGAACAGGGACACTTTGATTTCTAGTCCTGTTAAGCATTTCGGAGCGAAGTACATTCTGGAATATGTCTTTGCTTTGCTAGACAGTTATGATGATAAGAAGCCGGTTCTTTCTGACATCAATGAGTTGAAACAGAAGATGAAGTGGAAGGAGATTACACAGTTTGACAAACTCACCATTTGACACAAGTTTCAGTGTGTTTTTCTAGAATCCCGTCAGAACACCTGAAGCGATATTCTCAGAGTGGTCAGAAACCCTCTC
>PWXG01000164.1 GCA_003561215.1 Thermotogales bacterium | reverse complement strand
CCCCCTGAGGATCGACCTGGTATTCGAGGTGCAGACTGCATGGCTCGGGAATACCTAGAGAATCCAGTATCTCGGAGATCATGGCCTCCTCGTGTTTCAGCAATGACAGGACCGGCACTGTAGATCTGTATGGTGATTCAAACTCTCTCTTCTCGAACTCAAGAACAACATCATTGACTGATCTGATCGGAGTCTTATTATAGTACAGGTTCATAATTCACCTCCAAGTTTGCAGTTACACCAGTTACTAGATATGTTTAACAACGATCAGTGCATCCTTAAGAGCTTTATGAGGAAGGTGTGTGATCTTGTGATCAGGTGATGATCTTGTCGGCGAAAACTGCACAGGCGTGAACTCGTGAATGTCCCTACCTTTGGGGACAACCACGAAAGCACCCGGATATCCTCTGATAGCCTTCCTGGTTCCTTGAACAGCTTCAGAGAGTCGTTGGATCTCTGCACCTTTCAGCTTGACACCCTTCTTGTCCATGTAGTTCTTCACACTCATGTGGGCGTCTTTCGAGCCGAGAGTGATCATCTGCCCTCCGCGGAACACGTTTTCCTCTCCAAACCTCTCTTCAAGGTACCTCCGTGCGTCTACCTCGGTGAACTCCTTGATCTCCGCTTCAATATCACGTATCTCACGTTCGTCAAAGCAAGGACTGAACAAATCTAACTTCTCGATTTTATCGGATAAGGACCTTGAATTGATCACAGTAACCTCTTCCGCAATTTCCTCGTCGTTGAATATCTCCATTGCTGCTTCAAGCATTTCGTCTGTCGTCCTGAGATATATCCCAGGCTGTTTGTCAAAACGATCATAGCCGTACAGGGCGGCAATTACAGCTCTGGATACAGAGTCCTGCAGTTCTATGAAATGAACGTCACCGGTCATCACCGCAGGAATCCCTAGTCTACTGGCTATTCTGTAGAATACCCTGTACATCTCCGCCAGCTCTTCTCTTCTTTCATCGTCACTGCTCTCGAAGTGCTCCACTGCATCGACTGGCATGATCTCGATATAATCGTAGAATTCTGCAATCTCCTTCAACTTGGTTTCAGATGAACCGGTAAGATACGCCTCAGAGAGTTCTCCGGAGATACACGCCGAGCCTATCAGAAGGCCTTCACGCATATCCGAAAGCACGCTCTTGGGGACAATAGCCTTCTTATTCAAGTAGTCGGTATGAGAAAGGGAAACGAGTTTGTAGAGATTCCTAAGCCCGGTGCTGTTTGTGACAAGTATGGATACATGGTGAAGAGGATGTTGCTTTCGTTCACTGGTAATCTTCCTGAGTCTTTCCACATCACCGATCGTCTTTATTCGCCGTTTCTTCATCAACTTGACCAACTCTCTGAAAATTGCTTCGGTCATTCTTACCGTAAGAATACCCTTATCATGGTCAGGAACGTCAAGATCGAGATAAGAGACGATCTCTCTGAGACTGCGGCGCCGCGATTCTAGAAGAAATCTCGATAGCGCCATCGTGTCTATGTATGTTGGCTGCCAATCCTTCCCCAGTAGTTCCTGTGCCCATCTGTGTAAAAAGCGATGCTCAAAGGCTGCGTTGTGTCCAACAAGGACCGCCCCTTCACAGAATTCCAGAAAACGAGGCAGTGATTCCTCAATGCCTGGAGCTTCGTTCATTTCATCATCGGTGAGCCCAACAATCTTCCTGATACTTATGTCCACAGGCTTCCGCGGTTTGATGAAGCTGTGAAATTCGCCCAGTTTCTCGCCTCCCCTGATCTTCACTGCAGCGATCTCAAGGATTTCATCGGAATCTGGATTCAGGCCGGTGGTCTCGGTGTCGAATACGACGAACTCAATGTCGTCAATTACCCTGTCTCCTTCCTTAAGATTGAACACTACAGGATCGACGTCGTTCATCATGTAGGCTTCCATTCCGAAAATGGGCTTGATCCCGACTTTCTCCGCAACTTCAGCAAACTCGGGAAACGCATGTACAACACCGTGATCGGTCACAGCAACAGCATTGTGTCCCCAGGTCTTCAGCACTTCAAAAAGTCGTTCAACATCAACCAGCCCGTCCAGTGCACTCATTTTCGTATGAAGATGCAGTTCTACTCGCTTTCCAGGAGCAGAGTCTTTTCGAGTCAGTTCTTTTCGCATCCCATTATCACCTCGCTGAATCTGCGGAGATTTTGTGCATAACAGGATCAGCATATCTGGTGAGAGGCCCAACAAGACTAGGGTAGAGGGTCAACAAGTAGTCTTAAAGAGAACACTGTCTGCAAGCTTGCCCATACTCGCAGGCTCACTTAAATGATAGCAATTATGAGCATAAAAGCCAAACCAGGATTTGCGTCATGGTTCGGCTTTGGAAATCCACGGGCAGGTGCAGTCAGAAGAGCAAGACACGAGAGTTCCGTCGTGCGGGCAAATCTTAGAGACATCGAAAAACAACGACATGCGATAAAACCTTTGTAGACCGTGTGAATAAGAACGTTTCGAAAAGAGCGGTTTGGGAAGAGCGGGTTAGAGGATCGAATAATGGCTGAAGAGCTAGTGACATACTCCTTGACTCACCCAAAAAACCTGAAGATCTGACCTGAGTCACTTCGCTTTGGGCCTGGTTTTGGTCCTCCGCTTCATGGCCTGGTGTTGGCCATTCCGCTTCTCTGGTGATCTTCCGCGATCAGCTTCGCAGCTGATTTTGCTGCTATCGACCCTCCTCACCATGAACGTCCCTTCTCAAGAGCAAAACCATCTAAAAAGCAGCTCTAGAAATACAATGGGCGAAAACAGAGTCTGACCGGCATATGTCTTAGGCACCAATCCTTCTGATAATTCGAGAATACTCGGTAGAATAGAACAGAAAGAAACGGAGGCGTTTTGATGAGACTATTCCATACTTCTGACTGGCACCTGGGCAAAACACTGCAACAACAATCGCTCCTGGACGATCAGGAGCACATCTTGCAGGAGTTTGTGAAAGCTGTAGAATACGAAAGACCAGATGCAGTTATCATTGCAGGTGATCTATATGACCGCCCAATTACTTCGACCGAGGCGATCAACCTCCTTGATAGCGTGTTGCACAGAATCGTTATAGAGCTAAGGACACCGGTCCTTACCGTAGCAGGAAACCACGACAGCCCGAGCCGTCTTCGCTTTGGCAACCGGTTGATGATGAGAGCGGGCTATCACATCGCAGGAGATATCGATTCTGCCTTCAGTCCTGTGATCCTGGAAGACGATGGAGGACCGGTCCACTTCCACTTGCTGCCTTTTGCCGACCTGGGAACGATACGGAGAGTCCTTGAAGACGACGACATCCGTACTTTCGACGAAGCCTACGAGAAGGTCATCGAGAGAATCCGAGAAAATGTGGATCCGGATATCAGGCGGGTGCTGGTCACCCATGCTTTTGTTACCCCTCAAGGCAAAGCAGAAGAAAACACGAGTGAATCTGAAAGACCTCTCACAGTCGGTGGCAGTGAGTTTGTCGCAGCAGAACGCTTCTCCTTCTTCCATTACACAGCCCTGGGACACTTGCACAGGTCCGGGTGTGTTATGAACAAGAAGATCCACTACTGCGGGTCCCCTTTGAAGTATTCGATTTCTGAGGAGAAGCACACAAAAGGATTTCTGGTTGTCGAAATCGGTGCAGACGGCAGTGTGACAGTTGAGCAAAGGCATCTGAAACACAAGAGAGACCTTCGAACGGTAGAGGGGTCCATTTATGATATCGAGCGACATGATCGCTCAGAAGACTATGTGTTTGTCAGGTTGCTCGATACCGAACCGGTTACCGACGCCATGGAACGCGTCAGGTCCACGTATCCCAACGCTTTGAGGGTTCATAACGATGCGCTCTTCAGAGAATTCAGCCTTGATGAGGAAGCGGAAACAACAGAGCAGCAAGAACCATTAACGGTCTTCGGGACCTTCTACCAGAAGATAAGAAGCAGGTCCCTGCCCGATGAAGCACGGGAGTTAGTTGAATGCATCCTGAACGATCTTGACCAGAGGGAGGGCTCAGAGTAATGAGATTGCTCAGGCTTTCCATGACAGGGTTTGGACCTTACAAGGATACAGAAACCGTTGATTTTGCCCAACTGAACGAAGCCAAGCTTTTTGTTATCTCAGGAAGCACTGGTGCCGGCAAGACAAGTATCTTCGATGCTATATGCTTTGCCCTCTACGGACGTGCCAGCGGGAGTTACAGAGACGATCCGAAGTTACTGCGGAGCAGTTTTGCAGACCCTTACCAGCATACTCAGGTAGAACTCGAATTCGAGATCAAGGAACGAACCTACAAAATAGTCCGTGAATTGCCGCTTATAAAACCAGGTAACAAGACGGAGACTATTGGACGCAATGAGGTATATATTAAGGACAGAGGTAGCTGGAGTCCCATTATTGAGCGTTCCTTGGTGAGCGCACTCAACCAGAAAGCGGAAGAGATCATTGGGCTTACCGAAAGCCAGTTTAGGCAGATCGTCATGCTCCCCCAGGGAGAATTTGAGAGGTTGCTCCTGTCCGACGCAGAAGAAAAGGAAAGGATAATGCGAAGGATCTTCAATACGCAGATCTACGAAGCACTGACTGAAAACCTCAAGCAAGAAAGGAGTACGTATAACCAGGAGTATGAAATGCAGAAGCAACATCTTGGCATTCTTGAAAGCAATGTATTAGAGCTATTCGCAGATCTCAAAGACGCAGCCGTCAACCTTTTGTCTGATCAGGAGCACTACAGTACAGTGCAACTCTTGGAGGCAATAGACAACGATATTCAGGCATTGAAGAGCTCTTCACTAGAAAAAGCAGCAGCCTTGAAAAAAGCAAGAAGTGCAGAAAACAAGGGCTCTGAAGACCTCCATATTGCACGTACGGAAAACGAGAGATTCGACAAGCTTGACAAACAGAAGCATTCACTGGAAGAACTGGACCAACGGTGCCCGCTGATCGAAGAGAAACAGAAAGTGGTGAACCTCGCGGAAAAGGCCTTTCGCATAGAAGCTTTCTATGATCAATTCCAGGAATCTCGTAGCAAACTCGAAGAGAAAAAGTCTTCCCTTAATGACGCACAGAAGTTACAGGAAAAGTCGCTTGGCGCGAAAAACAAGGCTGAGGAAGATTACGAGATTGAAGAAGAACGCAAGCAACAAAGAAACGAGCTGGATGAACGCGTAAGGTCTCTCAGGAGCATGCTTCCTGAAGTCGAGAGCCTTGAGTCCGAAAGAGACAAACTGACCAAACTTGAAAAGCAGAAAGAAGAACTGCAGGAGCTCACAGAGAACAATGAAGAGAGACTCCTGGAGCTACAGCATAAGAAAGAGCAATCCGAGAAAGACATTGAAAGGCTCTCTTCTGAGATCATCGGTGCAGATACCCTGCGTAACCGCAAGAGCGACCTCTCAGAGAAGATCTCGCTGATAGACGAGGCAGCTTCTTTATCCAGAAGAGAATCAGAAGAAAAGAATGAACTACTTGCAAAAAAAGAGAAGTTCGAGGAAGAAAAGATACGGTTTGACGAGATTGAGCATAGATGGATCGAAAGCCAGGCAGCACAATTAGCAGCTGGACTGGTTGAAGGACAACCATGTCCCGTCTGCGGGAGTCGCGAGCATCCTTCAAAGGCAAACAGCGCTGTTGCACCTGTTTCGAAGGAAGAACTTGATGAAGCCAGAACAACTCTGCAGAGCAAGTTCGAACGCTACCAGAAAGCAAATGCCCTCTGGCAGGCGACGAAGAGATCATTGATAGAGAAGTGGGAGAAGCTGAAAGCCCACGCAATCGATGAAGACACATTCGCTGATGAGCTTGTATCGCTTCCTGAACGCTTCGAGAGTGTCGAAAAACAGCTTCAAGAGATCGATAGGAAGAAGGAAAGACTCGAGAAGCTGAAAAAGGATCTGAAACAACTGGTTCAGAGTACAAAAGAGTTGCAGGACAAGAACCAGAGCGACGAGAAAAAGCTCACCAAGTGCCGTCAAGGCATCGCTGTCATCTCGGCGGGAGTGCAGAAGACACTCAAGAAGATTCCTGAGGAATGTCAAGATCTGCTGGCCCTGAGAGAGAACGTCAAGACAGCTGAACAAGAACTGAAAAAATCGACAGAAAGATGGGAAACGGTCCAGAAAAAGCTGCAGGAAACGACAAACGAGTTAGCATCTGCAAACGCTAACCTTGACAATGCCCGCAAGAACTTCGAAGAAGCAAAGACGAATGCTGAAAAGAAAGCGAAGTCCTGGCAACAAAGACTCCAGGAAGAAGGATTTGAAGATGAGGTAGCTTTTCTCAAAGTACGGAAAGATCGTTCCGAAGTAGAAGCCCATAAGAAAGACATCGAAGAACACCAGAATGAGTACCAGCGGTTAAAGAGAGCTATCAAAGAGCTCGAAGACGAGTTGAAGGAAAAGACCAGGCACGATCTATTGGAACTAGAGAACAGGCTGGAAGAGCTGAAAACATTCGCTGAAGAGCTCCAAAAGCAATACTTCCATCTCGAACAACGAAGGGAGAATGCCTTGACGCAGCGCGAGAAGATAAGGGAGAAGCACCAGGAGCTTCAAAAGATGGAGGTCAGGAAAAATCTCCTGGAAGATCTCTGCAATGTCTCTAGTGGAAAAAATCCCCAGAATATCAGCCTTGAAAGGTATGTCCAGCGTGAGTTCTTCAAAAGGATCCTTCAAGCGGCAACCCTGCGTCTTAGCAAACTTACTGACGGCCAGCTTATCTTGCATCATAAACAGGAGAAGGAAAAAGGCAGGACCAGAAGCGGACTGGGAATAGAAGTCTTCGATGCACATACCGGAAAGGCACGAGATGTGAAGACCCTGTCAGGTGGCGAGAAATTCAATGCTTCTCTCTGCCTTGCACTTGGTCTGTACGACATCATCCAGTCCAATCTTGGCGGAGTAGAAATGGAAACGATGTTCATAGATGAAGGATTCGGGTCTCTAGATTCCTCAGAGGCACTTCCCAAGGCCATTGATCTGCTCATCGAGATCCAGCAGGTCGGAAGAGTGATCGGAGTCATCTCGCACGTTGAAGAACTGAAAAACCAGCTCTCAGCAGTTCTGCAGGTTCAGAAAAGCATCGATGGGAGCAGCACAACGAAAGTTATGATTAAGTAACTTCAAGAGAAGGAGCCAGCGTTCGGAAAAACCATTGATAAGGGAAAAGCACCCACCCCGTACATACCGCACCCCTCCCAAGAGGGGAATCAAGACTTGGAGCAGGTTTGAAGGGCAGGTAGAGTTAGAGCAAAAGCAGGAGATGACCTCCGGCTTGCGTGCGATGTTGCACACTTCGCTTCAGACCTGTTTTTTGGTCCTCCGCTTCACGGCCCGAATTTGGCCGTTCCGCTTCTCCGTCGGTCCTGGCGATTCTCTTCTCGAGCTGTCTTGCTCGACTAGCTTCTTGCCCGGTCCTGACAATCCGCTTCGGGTATTGTTTGTACCCTCCGCTTCTCTGGCGATCTCTGCCAGACCAATTCTGCGACATACTCCATGCAGACCCGCAACTGTCACTTCTGATCTTAGCAGCAACAAAAGATCTCTTTACGGTTCAGTTATTGGAACATCGTCAACCATTGTTTGTGACTATGCTTCTTCCATTGCCCATATCCTTATGGTGTTGTCATCTGAACCAGATACGATATGCTCTCCGTCAGTGCTTATTGTTACCGAATTCACAGCACCTGAATGACCCTCAAGTGTGCGTAACTCCTTTCCCGTTTCCAACTCCCAGATCTTTATAGTTGTATCCTCTGATCCGGATACGATATACTTGCAATCTGGGCATACTGCTACCGATTTCACACGATTTGTGTGGCCCTCAAGTGCCCGGGTTCTTCCTGTTAACAGGCCCCAGGTTCGTATCGAGCTGTCATATGATCCGGAGACTGCGTACTTGCCGTCACAACTTATCGCCACTGAGGTAACAGCAGAATCATGACCTTTCAGTGTCTCGATCTCCCACCCTGTGGCCATCTTCCAGACCTTCATTGCCCCATCATCGGGACCGGATATTACGTACTTCCCATCAGGACTTATCGCTATCGAGTTCACGGCACTAGAATGCCCTGTCAGCGTTCGTGAATCTATTCCTGTGGCTAGTTCCCACACTTTCATGGTGTTGTCGATTGAGCCAGACAGAATATACTTCCCGTCAGGTGTTATTGCCAGTGAGGTCACCCCTTCAGCGTGTCCTTCAATCGTCCTTATCTCTTTTCCCGTTTCCAGTTCCCAGACTTTTATCGTGTTATCACTCGATCCAGACAGAACAAACTTGCCGTTTGGGCTGATCAACACTGAGTTCACCCGTTCTGTATGTCCTTCAAGTGTGCTTATCTCTTTTCCTGTTTCCAGCTCCCATATTCTTATAGTTGTATCCTCTGATCCGGACACAATATACTTCCCGTCAGGTGTTACCGCCACTGAGGTAACAGTGCCTGAATGGCCTTCAATCGAGTATGGTAATGAGTTCTTCTCCATTACTGCTTCTCCTCCTTTTCGGGGGAATGCAGAAGGTCAGATCGTTTCTCCCTCTTGTGTAAGAAATGAACGAAAAGAGCTTGCACGATGCCTGGATGAGGTTAGTATAACAGTATTCACATTTCAAACAAAACAGCCCCCATCCTTGTTTCGCGCTGAAGCTCTCACAAATCTCTCTCCATCTGTTATTGCACTTCAGTAATAGCCACCGACCAAGTCCAGAAGAATAAATCCTTTCTGCGACATGCACGGCCCTTCTGCTCAATTAGTTCAGAAGCACCTTGTGCAAGATAATGGAAGGAGGAACCGGTGTAATTGACATTTCTCATCTCTGCTGAAAGTCTATTTTTCTTTCTTTTTCAATGTCAGAATACCTCTTTGAGTTCCTGCTGTATATGTCTTTGATATTCTCAGCGATATCGATGTCAGCCTCTGTCTTCAGTAGTTCATGATTTTTCACGCATCTTTCAATGGTGGTGCTATCTCCAACTCCGTGCGCAGCAGCCAATGCGCCACCAAGGGCAGTTAGTTCACTTGTGGGAAGAATCGAAATATCTCTTTCCATCAGAGAAGCCTTGTATTTCATAAGGAGGCTGTTCTGGCTGCCTCCGCCACCACAGATTATTGGTAGCCGCTTTTCAGTGATCTTCTCCAAGTTATCAACTATTTCTTTACTTGAAGAGACGAGATAGATATATGCACAGTGCAGCAACTCCTCTCTGGTAAACGTTAGTGGCATATCCAGAAGGGTGATACCTTCCATGACCTCTCCAGTTACAAGGTCTCCACTGACAAGAAACAGAGGATTGGAATGCCATGCGTCACTTCTCTCGATAACCTCGTTCAGCCTATCGTACCCTTCTTTGCTTGCCTTCAGACCGGTGAGATTCATGAGTGATTCAAGGAGCCTTCCGTAATAGCGTATATCGTTCTCTATGTAATACTGAGATTCTTCGAAAGCGATTCCGATTGTTCCTCCTGGCATGAAAGGGCTCTCAAAATCGAGGCTATCTGCATCACTCTTCACTACGGCGGCAACTACTGAAGCAGATCCCATAGAATCGAAGAGGAATTCCTTACCCTGTGCAAATTCTTTCGCTGCGAAAAGACCTGTAATGTGATCGTGCCCTCCACTAATAATGGGAACGCCGTCCTTCGTTGATCCTATCTGTTGTCCAGTGTAGACCAGTTCGCCCATTGAGTCAGGAGCTACATCTACGTATTCTAGTATTGGTCTATTCCAGCTTCGTTCGTGAATATCCACCATGAAGGATCTACAGGCAAGACTCATATCCCATGTTGGCTCGGCACCCAACATGTATGCAAAAAACGACCCCACAGGAAGCCAATGCTCAACGCTCTTCAAATCAAATAAGTCTCTCTGGAAAAGGATTTTGTAGATAGAGAAGATGTATCCATTGTCCATACCAGTGATCTTGTACGGAGCTAGCTTATCGACTGCAGCCTTGTGTTTCTCCCACAAAGGATAAACTGCCCTATCGTACCACATCAGGGGCAGACAAAGTGGTGTTCTGTTGCGAAGCGGGATTACCGTCTCACCCACGCTGGAAAAAGCGACTGCACCCAAAGCGTATTTCTCGTTGATCTCAGACAGGAGTTTCTCTATCAATGATTGCATCTTGCGCAGATCAAGGTATTCGGCCCCGCCAAGCTTCTTCTTTGGGGTCGCTTCGCGAATAGTCTCCAGAATCACCCCGTTCGATCCAAGCACCAGGCACTTCGTATTTGTGGTACCGATGTCCAATCCAAGATATACCTTCATATGTCTATGCTCCTCACAACTACATCGTCGATTGATTCTTCAACTTCAGAGTACTCGAATATCGCCGCCCCGTAATGCAGGGTGTTTGCAGCACCACAAGCAGTTGCGATCTTCAACGCTTCTCTTTTCGATGACAGCCTCTCCTGGCCATACAAGAGCCCTGCAAAGAACGAGTCTCCTGAACCGATGGAGAAATCTGCCTGGCTCTTGGTCGAAAAAGCCCGGAGCTTCTCTGTTGTAGAGAACCATGTGCTCCCGCGCTTTCCATAGGTGATTATGAGATCACTTATTGAATACTCTTTTCTGAATTCTTCCATGGCCTCAAAATCGTCTTCTTCAATTCCAAAGGTTGCTTTCAGTTCATCGGCATTTATCTTGAGTAGCTCTGGTGAAAGAGTAGCAATTCTTGAGAGCCAAATTCCGGCTATATCGACCTTAAGGCAGCAGCCTGAGTTCATTGCAATTTCTACAAGTTCTATCATTTCGCCGTTTTCGAATCCGCGCGGGGCACTTCCTGAAATCACAAGGCTCATATGGGGCCTGATCTTTCCCTTGAAGTATTCGATGAAAGCCTCTGTCTCTTCTTTCTTTACTACCGGTCCCGGCTCGTTTATCATGAACGTTCTGTTCTCATACTCATAGACAAGGGCAGTGTTAATCCTGCTGCAGTCTTCAATCCAGAAGTTCTCTGTTCTTATCCCCAACCTATTGCATTCGCTTTCGATGATAGTGCCGACCTGTCCACCGAGTATGTTTATGCAAAAGTAGTCGTCAAAACCAAGCACTCTTGAGAAGACACGGGCGATGTTGAGGCCTTTGCCATCAACAAGCCTGACGACTTCATCGCCTCGTACCACATTCGGAATTTCTGAGGGTCTCTTGAGAATGACCCAGTGATCATAACAGGGATTCAGATTCAGAATGCAGATGCTGATGGTGTTCTCCCCCTTCATGGCAGAGTATCGCGTTCTTCAGTGCGGCAAGCCTGTGAGCATTGCCATTGCTGTTGTTACTTAATCCGGAACCACCTAGATCAACCGGTATGCTATTGTCGCAATCACATGAATCTCTTTTTTGTCTTCATGTACTCTATTATCATTTTCAATCTCTTTTCCCTGGTTTCTTCCTTCTTTGCAGCGAAATAGACTAATGAGTAATGCCGTTTCAGTGAGCTAGACAGGTTGTCGAATTCATTGATATTTTCCAATCTGTCTTTCAGGATTTCTCTCAGTCCTTCAACATCGATTATCTCTTCTCTTTCGTCACCTTTGCTCCACCGTCCATTTTTCTTCGCTTCTTCAATTGCAGCAAATCCTTGTTCAGTAATCTCTCTGCTCTTTATCAGTCTTTCCACTCTCTTCTTGTTCGATTCAGACCATCTGCTGTCCGGGTTCCTCTTCGAAAACTTCCGCACATAAACCCTTTCATCGATTTTCTTGATCAATGAATCGATCCAGCCAAAAGATAATGCTACATCCAGGGCATCGCTGTATGATATTCCCGCAGTTCCATCTTTGTAGAACTCGATCCAGATCGGATCACTACTCAAACAGTTCATCTGAAGCCAATCAAGGAATTCTTGCTTGTTCTTGAAACTGTATCGCGGTTTCACGAGATAGCCTCCCCCGTTCGCGGTTGCATCCGAACAATTCGTACTTATAAGAATTATTGCATATTGAATATCAGAAAAGAGCGGTCAACACCAAACACAAATTCGGTCTGACCTTAGCGCTTCTTTTCTTGCCAACCCTTGAACTTTCCGCATGTTATATCCTTCGTCAGTTTTTCCATTTGCCATAGATTACTCGTCATTTACTGTCATGTGAGAGCAGAAACTCAAGAAAGACAGGACGAGACTGCTCAATGGAAGAGAAGCTTTGTTGATCATCAATCGAAAGCAGGAAATGGGCAAGAGAGTGCTAGAATACAAGTGTCTAGCGCTCAAAGAGTTCTGGCGGTTCTTTCACAGGAGATTTCGAAAACCATAATATGGGAGAATTTATGCTTCGAAGAGCGATTTTGTGTTCCCTAAGTTGTTTAACCGTCATTATCCTGGTCGGTTGTCTTGGACCAGGCAGAATCTATCCCGATATGATGGATGGATGGATCGGGTCTGCGATGGAGCAGCACGGTGCTTACGAAGAGAAATTCGGCTTCAACTTTGTCAGCCAAACTCGCGGGACCTTTGACGGTCACTGGTGGCTGTTTGATTGCTGGGAAGACGAACCTATTGCCGGCTTTGTCGACCAATATGGAAGCATCTCCATCGCTTGCTCAATAGACTACTCATGGTGCTTGTGGGAACTAAGGTTCTCGGGAACTGTGAAAGGAGACTACATGTCCGGCACGTGGTCTCAATACAGAGATGGAAAACTAGAGGACACAGGCTCCTGGTATGCCAAGCGTCATTGAAAGCTGTATAGGAGAAAACAGAGTCAAGATCGGGATCTTGTTTCGCGCCTATACATCTATTAAGACTAGACTGTGAGAACCCGACAGCGAATTTCAAGAACCACTTGTTTCGTGCAGGATCTGAGGAGAGGCTTGTCAGCGGTGCACAAGAATAGCCATCAAAGCGAAAAGATGTGAGAATTCGTCCAAAGAGAATCAGATTATGGATTTCGAATACTTGGAGATTCCAGGCAGGCGGTGAAAGCAGTTGTGAAGAACGAAAATCGTGAAAAGAGGCAAGAAGAGCAGGGAAATGCGAAATTCAGTTTGCAGGATATCAAAGAAATCGGAGGCCTGTTGATACAGGCAAGTAAGGAATGGAAAGCTCTAGAGATAAAGGCGACCGTTGATAACAGAGGCGAAATCATGGCTGACTTAAGAGTTACATT
>PWXG01000170.1 GCA_003561215.1 Thermotogales bacterium | reverse complement strand
TTTAGCCTTAGAGTAAGAGTCAAATCCGACAGCTGCGAGGATAACCAGTCCTTTGAAAACATACTGAATGTAAAGATGAATGCCAAGCAGGTTGAAGGCGTTTGTGATCATGGTAAGCAGAAGCGCTCCCACCAGGGTTCGGAACACTGATCCTTCTCCTCCTGCAACGCTAGTTCCGCCAATAACAGCAGAAGCAATAGCATCGAGCTCATATCCCTGACCTGCCAGAGGCGTCACAGAAAGCAGTCTCGCGGCATACACTATTCCCGCAACAGCTGCCATCGAACCGCCTATCACGAAAGTCATTGTCATGTAGAAATCGACCCTAATTCCTGAAAGCCTTGATGCTTCTTTGTTTCCGCCTATGGCGCACGTATACCTTCCCAGACGTGTCTTGACGAGTATGAATTGCCAGAAAGCAACCATTGCCAGAAGCAATATTATCGGAAATGGAATGGTCCCGATCCGGCCACTGCCTATGAAAGCAAATCCCGGGGAATCAACATACAAAGGATATCCCCCGGTGTACAGGTAAACAACGCCTCTTATTATTGTCATCGTTCCGAGTGTAGCTATTATGGCCGGGATGCGTATTTTGCTGCTTAGCAGGCCGTTTATGAGGCCAAACCCGGCACCTACGGCTATGACCACGACAATGGCAAGAGGCCATGGCATATATGTTTGAAGGCCTACGGCCATGGCAGCAGTCAGAGCGAGAAGAGAACCGACAGAGATATCGAAACCGCCACCTATTATGACGAAAGTCGATCCGATAGCTATGATACCTACCATCGATGTCTGTCTGAAGATATTCAGAATGTTTATCCAGGAAAGGAAATAGGGCGTTGAGAAAGAGATGATCACAGCCACCACAAGAAAGGCGGTGATTATCTTGAACTTGTTTATGAAACCCAGTAACCGCAATAGCAGCATCTGCAGGGACACATTATCACTCCTGTTCGTCGTCGTACTCTGGTGTTCCTCCCAGAACCGCGCTCATGATATCGTCCTGCGAAGCACTACGATCAAACTCGGCTGCAATCGATCCCTCTCGCAGTACGATGATCCTGTCAGCAACATTTCTTGTTTCTGGCACCTCTGAGCTGATGAAGATAACCGAGAAGCCTTCCTCAGAAAGTTCTCGTACAATCGTGTAGATCTCCTCTTTTGCGTTTACATCTATTCCTTGTGTGGCTTCGTCCATGATCAGAACGCTGGGCTTCGTCTGCAACCATTTTGCTATGACTATCTTCTGCTGGTTTCCTCCACTGAGGTTTCTGGTTATCTGTCGCGGAGAGGAAAATCGAATATCGAGTTTTTCCTTGTGGTGCCTGACCGAAAGCATTTCTTGCCGTCTGCTTATAATGCCCAGTTTGTTCGAAAAACCTTTCAGATGTGCCAGCGTGAGGTTTTTGTAGAGTTCGAAAAGTAGTACAAGACCATCTTCCTTTCTGTCCTCGGGTATCAGGGCGATCCCGTGCTTTATCGCGTCAACAGGAGAGTTGATTCTTATTCTGGAGTTGTTCATCCATATCTCGCCAGAATTGATTTTGTTCACCCCAAAGAGTGATCTGGCAAGTTCGGTCTTGCCTGCTCCTGTCAATCCCGTGATTCCAAGGATCTCACCTTTTCGCAGATCAAAAGAAACACCCTTGACACGGGGCTTGTTTACGATGTTTCTGGCACTCATGATGATCCGGTCTTTGTCAACCTGGCGCTGTTTGGTATCGAAATGTTCTTTCAGTGATTTTCCGATCATCATCTTGATAACCGTACCCTTGTTCACTGAAGCGGTATCGACGGTATCCACTTTTTTGCCGTCTCGCAAGACTGTAATTCTTTCTGAAAGAGCGAACACTTCTTCCAGGATATGGGTTATGTATATTATCGATATTCCCTTCTGCTTGAGTCTCTTGACGATTTCGAAGAAGTGCTCTACTTCACTTTCAGATAGAGATGCCGTTGGTTCATCCATTATTATGAGGCGTGATTTCTTGTTTAGAGCCTTCATGATCTCGACGGTTTTCTGCTCGGCAACTCCGAGCCTGTTGACCTTTTCGTGAGGAGGAATATCAAATCCGAACTCTTCGCAGAGCGCTTTAAACCTCTTCTTGCACTTGCGTTCATTCAGTATACCGACACCAGAAACCGATTCATTTCCAAGAAGGACGTTCTGTAGTACGGTGAGCTTGGGAATCAGACTCCGTTCCTGGTAAATAACACTGAGCCCATTTTGGTAAGACTCCGCAGGAGAGGAGAAGTCGACTTGCCGTCCGTCGTAGAATACCGAACCAGAATCCTTGCGATATGCTCCAACGACACACTTGGTAAGTGTAGACTTTCCTGATCCGTTCTCTCCCAGTAAGGCGTGGATCTCGTTTTCAGCAACCTCGAAACTAACTTCATCAAGTGCCTTGACTCCTGGAAATGCCTTGGAGAGTTTCTCCAGTTTCAAAATCGACTTCAGTGATCTCTGGTCAGCTATTTCGTTCAATGTAATCACCCACGAACTCTATTGTCTCATCTTTCATTTTGCATATATCCCAGGAAAGCACAAGACCACCCGTTTCGAAAGTCATGCAATCACGAAGATAAGAGGCCAGGTGCTCATGGTTTATCGAATATACTGGCGGAAAATCCACAGCTTCAAATCCTGGATATATATCAGTTTCAGGTGAAAGATCTTTTGCAAGAATCATGTCGATCTGCCTTGAGAAATTTCGAAGCGGTAGGCCTTCTGGATCAATGCTGGTTATGGGTTCTCCGCCATCGATGCCAAGAAAGCAACAGAGACCTTCAAGAAGTGCCCTTCTGTCCAGACGGGGAGTCATTGGCTTGGCGATGTTTGCAAGTGAGAGCAACTCTGCAGGTAGTCCCGCAGGTCCGAAGGTCTTGCAGTAGAGCATCGGTTTGATCCAGTCAGTGTATCCTGAAAGACTGACATAGTCTTGAGAAACCAGAGACGCAAGAGATGGAGCAAAGAGATCAAGACCAACACTCATACCCACAGAACGCGCATGAATAGAATACTGTGACACAATGCTTTCCACAAGCCTTTCCCTGGATTCATAGAAACTCAGGAGGCCTTCCATTCCCTCTTCGAGTGCAACCAATAGTTCGTCTGGCGTAGACGCGTTTCCCAACTTTGAAAACAACGCTTCGTATCGTTCTCTTGCATCTTTCAGCACATCTTCTCCAGCGAACCTGGAACACTGGCCACAGAAGCAGGAGAAGAGTCCCCCGAACCCATTTGTAGGCCCGGGGAATCTTATCCTGTCAAGAAATACGCCTCTGAAGTCATGTCCTGAAAGGATCTCCAGAAAACGAGAGATGAGGCTCTCCGAGACAAGGGCTTTTGAGGGGCACAGAAAAGCAAATGATTCTCCCGTTTCCAGCTGCTCTTCGCTTACCATGAAATCCTGTGCAGCGCTCAATCCCTGGACTTCAAGTTCCTCAGTATTGCAGACCGGAGCATCGGCAAGTACAGGATACCAAAGATGAGGTTCTATGCCCCAAGAAGAACAGGCCGAAGTTATTCTGTCCATGCTTTTTGTAGAAATCGCACCCCATATCATAAGTGAATCCAGCTGGAGCTTTGTGCGAGCAAGCTCCAGCTTTGATTCAAGAAGTTCATGATGCTCAGCAGTAAGGTCTCCCTTGCCGAATACCTGCGAATAGATGCGAAGCTTCTCAGTACCTTTCTTCAAGGCGTCTCTTTCCTTTCTTGTTACATCTCAGGTTCGAACTCGTCCAGGTTGTCAATGGTTACTACGTGCTGCTCAATTCCTACGAAATCGGGAATTGGCTCACCCATCAGGAACTTTGCCGCGGTTTCTCCGGTCTTGTAGCCTTCTTCAACTATTGAGTAATAGGTTGTGGCGTGAACTGCTCCGCTCTGGATGTAGGGAATAAGCTCCCGGGCAAACTCAAGGCCAATAACATAGACTCCCGTTATGCCTGCCTCGTCGAGTGCCATTGCGGAGGCTATTGCTGCAGACCACCACTGACAGGCGATCAGGTCAACATTTCTTCCGCTTTGGATGAATGCTTCCATGAACTCCAGTGTTCCTTCCTTGGTCCAGCCAACAATTGGCCTTCGTTCGATTATGTTCCACTCCGGGAAGTTCTGTGCGATGTTGAGGAAACCTTCTTCGCGCATTCTCTGCGGAGCTGTTCCCGGGCTTCCCTGGATTAGAATGATGTCAGCGGGACCATCTCCAAGAAGCTCCGCCGCAATTCGTCCCTGGATCTCCCCCGCCTCAATATCCGTGCGACCCACATGCGAGATGACCCCTGGGAACCTGCCCATTGGGTCGGTTCCTACTGTGTTGGTAAACGTTATGAGCGGAATCCCGGCTTCATTGGCCAGCGTGACAGCCGCACGAAGAGCCATGTTGTCTGCTGCGCAAAGCAGTATCAGATCTACTCTTCTCACAATGAAGTTCTCAACCTGGGAAAGCTGATTGCCTGCATCCCATTCAGCGTCAGCATATATCAGATTCAGACCGAATTCCGCTGCGGCCTGGTCCAGTCCTCGGCGCAAGACGCTGAAGAATTCGACAGAGCCGGGTAGCAAAACGGCAACATCGTAGGTTTTGGCAAATCCGGTTGAGAATACCAGCAGTACCATTACGATCGTTAGCGCGATGCTTATGATACTCTTTTTCATGTTGCACCTCCTATTGGCAACCGGACTTGGTTCACCGGTTGTTTACTGTGGCAAATTCTTCTTTCCTGCAAATACACTTCATTAACAGCTTGTTCTGAATGTGGTAAGCGCCGCCGATAATCACCCCGTAGGGTTCAAGAGCAGCCTTCTCCAGTAAATCCTTTCTGTACATAGATTCTGGGAGCACTGCTTTCAACACGGAGTCGAGAATAGGGCGTAGCCATTCGTACTGGTTGTAGCCGATCCCTCCTGCAATTAGAACCTTGTATGGATCCAGCATTACGATTGCATTTGCCAGAGCAAGTCCCAGGTGACTGCAACCTTCTGTGAGACGCTCCCTGATCTGTGGATTATCTTCTATCATCGAGAAGAGCTTTGCGACATCTGCATTCAGAGAGTTCTCATTTATGTACCTTTCGAGAGAATGGCCTGAAAGCCATTTCTCGATTCTCCCGAATCCATTAATGGATGGTGCTTCTTTCGACCAATCTGTTATCATCTCGCCAATTTCTCCTGCACTTCCACGTTGTCCTGTATAGACCCTGCCGTCAACAACAAGACCGGCACCTATACCGGTTCCTACAGAAACAAGAAGTACATTCGGGTTATCCCTTGCTGCCCCAATCCACACTTCACCAAATGCAGCGAGTGTAACATCATTCTCGGTAAGAACAGTCAAACCAAGTCTTTCCTCCAAAGGACCTTTTAGATCAATATCAGACAGGTTAAAAGCCGGCATGTACTTCACAACGTAGGAAGACTTGTCCACAACACCGGGAATGCCTATCATCATCCCCAGAATCTTGTTTCTGCCGTGTTCGGCTATGTATTCTTCCGAGATTGCAGTAAGCCGCTCAACTACTTCTGAAAAGCCCCCCGGCTGTTGGGAAGAGAAAGATGTTGTCTTAATGATATGTCCCTGAAGGTCAATGACAGAAACAAGAGTCTTAGTACCTCCGATATCTACGCTGATCGAAAGCTTGTAGTCGTTAACAAAAGAAAGCTGAATTGGCTTTCTTCCTCCTACCCTCTCACCTTTGCCCATGCCGACCTCTTCGATCACCCCCTCTTCGATCAGGTAGTTGACAATGAGCGAGATTGTAGGTTTGCTTAGACCGGTGTCTTTCGAAAGCTGAACCCTTGAGATCCGCTGATTCTGTCTAATCAGTCTCACTATCTCTTCTGTTCTGTAGGCTGCAAGTCTTGTTATCACCAGATTCACCCGTTTCTCCTCAAGGGACAATGCTGAGCTCTTTCAGATAGGCTTTTACCTGGTCAACGCTGAAACTGATTTTCTCGAAGACCCTGGCCACGGACTGAATGGTCCCGGCTTCTCCCATGAACACTTTGAGGGGAAGATCAATCACTTCTTCAAACGCCTTGTCAGATACAGGTAAGGCAGTTTCATACTGAGGAACACCTATGTATCTTTCGAATGTGCCCAATCCTTTTGTCTTCTCCTCAGTGTCAAGGAACAAGGGACTCCTGTTGAGAGGAATATACACTGAGCTGCAGGGAATACCTTCAGCTCTCAGAATGTCTTCTATGAGCATTGAGGAGGGTACAAGAGAATGGTTGTAAGATATTCCTCGTTTCTTTGCATATCTGTCTGCAAGTTCACGGGTAATACCAAAGTAATCAAGATCCAATCGAAGCGGGTAAAGGTAACAGGAGTTCTGCTCAGTGCCTTCAGGATCTACCATCGGGATAAAACCCGGAATACCATCGATTAGTGAAGTCAGAAGCCTGGAGTTGTCAGTTCTTCTTTTCACCTGTTCATCAAGTCTCACCAGCTGAGCTCGCAATATTGCAGCCTGAAACTCAGTTAACCTGTAATTCCAGCCAAGTCTGTAATGCAGATACCCCGGAGAATCCACTTTCCTGCCGTTGCTTCGGAAAGAGCGTGCCATCTGGGCAATGTAGTCGTCATCGGTCGTGAGCAACCCACCTTCTCCAGAAGTCATTGTCTTCGATTCCTGGAAGCTGAAACAACCTGCGTGACCTATGGTTCCAGCTTTCTTGTCCCTATATACAGAGCCATGAGCATGACAGGCATCTTCAATCAGAATGAGGTTTTTCTTGTGGGCGATTTCTGAAAGTTGGTCTATGTTTCCGAGCTTGCCCCCGTAGTGAACGGTGATCACAGCCCGGGTCTTATCAGTGATCTTTCTAAGTACATCGTTGGGATCGAGACAAAGATTGTCCGGGGTCACATCGGCAAAGACAGGAACAGCTCCAAGATGCATTGCAGCACTTGCTGTTGCCACGAACGTCCATGCGGGCATTATCACTTCATCTCCTGCCCCGACTCCTGAAGCAGCAAGGGCAATTATTAAAGCAGCCTCACCGTTAGACACAGCTATCGTATGCTTTGAGCCGTTATACTCAGCAAACTCCCTTTCAAACTGGCCGACTTCGCTCTTCTCATCTCCGCCAAGAAAGCCGGCAAACCATCGTCTGCTATTTAGAACTCTTTCCAGGCCGAGTATTTCACTGTTATCGAACTGAGGCCACTCAGGGAAATCAAAAACAGACTCCCTTTCTTCTCCAAAGAACGCCAGTCGCATCACTTTCCCCCTCCATCTTCGTATTCTCCGAGGCTGACAAGCCTTTTCTCGCTGCTCGATCTATAGAGAGCATCAATGAGCTTTATGGTTTCGAGATTATCTTCAGCCGAGTTGATTCCCTGTTCTCTCTTCTGCAGGCACTCGACAAAATGCGAGGCTTGTGCGGAATAGAGCTCCTTTGTCAGGTAATTATGCTTTTCTGAGGGCAAGAACTCGCCCCTGGTTCCGGAAACAGCGTACTTAACAGTTGTCGGGAACAGCCTGACATATCCCTTCGTTCCGAATATCTGAAGGCTTGATTCAACGCCGTCAGAGTGTACATTTGCCCAACCGAATTCTATCTGGGCGAATCCCCCTTCATCCATGGTCAAAAGGGCTGTGCCAATGTCCTCGACGTCATAGGGGCCATACCTGGTAAGCATTTCTGCATGCACATGAGAGAAACCTGGGGCATCAAGAACATAGCGCATGGTGTCAATGGGGTGAATGCCCATATCTATAAGGGCTCCACCACCCGCAAATTCCCTTTTGACGAACCAGCTTGATTCGGGCATCCAGCTTTCGTGTATTCCATAGCCTTTCACTTTGACGATTTCCCCGATAAGGCCAGACCCCACGACGTTTCGCACGTACTCTACTTCCGGATGAAAACGCCAGCACTGACCCACGGAGAATACCAGATTGTTGATCTCGGCAATTTCGACAACTTGTCTGGCTTGTTCGTATGTTACAGTCATTGGCTTTTCTACCAGGACGTGTTTTCCATTGGCCAGTGCAGCCCTCACTATTTCGTAGTGGGAAGCATTCGGAGTGGAGACGACCACAGCATCAACATCAGGGCTTGCCAAAATCTCGCCGGTGTTGATGCTCAGATTCTCGACCCGATATAGTCTCTGGAAATCGTCATCATAATACTCGATCGAAGGCCACGGACCTTCTGCAAGAACGCGCAGCTTTTTCGTATCAGGATCGCCTGCAGCAACAACTCTCACCGCGTCCTGTTCCATAAGGGCTCCGCAATGAGTGATCCCCATCTTACCTGCGCCAATAATCGCGATTCGGAACCGCTCCACGTAAATCACCTCGAATTGGTTAGTAAAATATCCTAACCAACCATACTATGACATTATAGAACTTTTCGAGACGACCACAAACCGCGTGGTTGGGTCATCTGAGAAGTGCAACATTGCAAATTTGTCAGCTTTTAAGCGCAGGAACGATCACGTTGCATGAGACTGCTTCAGGGCAAAGTTCTTGAACGCGAGTTCAAGAACTGTCGAAACGGCAGGAGTATTCAACGATGCCTTGGAAAACATCTACTTACAGCACTCAGAACAGTAGTAGCACCCAGTGCAGGCCAGCAAGAGAGAAATATCAGAAGTATGAGTCAAAGCCGATTGTGAAAGGCAGCGGACAGAAGGAAATTGAAAAGCTGCTTACTCTTGTTATTTTCGACATATCGATGAAGCTTACTGAGGGAAAGATCCTTGGCAAGGAGAAAGTTAATGTCTTGAGTGAAAAGGTAAACGATCCTCTCAGGCCTATTGCAGGCATATAGTAGTTACCGAAAAGCTTGAATCTGAGAGTCTCAATACCTGTGAAGACCCGTCCACTGATGCCGAATTCCAGACCCCTTCCCAGCAACCTCGAATCGAACAGAACAACCGGGCCAACGAAGAACATAACCCGGGTGAACTCGAGTGATCGGACCGACCAGGGTTCGGACAATCTGAATCCCCTGTGGTAGTAGAGGTCCGCAGACAGTCTTGGAGAAATCAGTCGGGTCTGAAAACAAATCGATCCCCCAATGTTGTTCCTGGAGAACGTATAACCCATTGCAGCGGTGCAAAGTAGGATAACCGCTACAAGAACGATCAAGAATCTTGCCATAGCCAGCCCTCCCGTGACGCGTGCAACACGATAAACCTAACCAGAGAAGATCCATACACAGTTTCGAGAGATGTTGTTGGAGTAACTCGGAGATGCACTACTCAACTTGTTCCATTCCTCGGAGGTGAACACCAGAAGATCAACAGGCACAGGAACTGGGGAAAGGTACCACTTCTTTCCTCGTTCTTCCATGGGCACATTGTTCACTTCAACGATCACAACCATATCGAGGTCTCTTCCAACTCCCGCTTTGCCAACAGTGTAGGAACCGTGATAACCGATTCTGAGGAATTCAGGGTTCTTCTTGGAGGTGTCTGTAAAACAATTTCTTGGGTTTTCGATTACTTCATCATGTTTGGGCCATTTCATCACGGACAAACTCAGTGGTCTTTCCGACATAGTCTTTAGTCTCCTTGCTCTGAAGCTCCCAAAGTGTTCGAAGGGAGATCCTTCGGGTTAGGAATTCGGATACCTGGACGGGATGAAAAAACCGTCAAGTACTCTCCCATTTCGACCAGCTCTTCTGATACAGATAACGCTTTTGGCATTTCTTGGAGCAGCTTCACAATCATGTGTCCCCAAGCTTCCTGATTGTGCTTGGGGTGAAGCGCTTTGCCTTTTCAGTGGCTTACTGAGCGGCAAAACATGTCCATTCATGTCTTGGTATTCAAGAACCAGTAGCCGACAACAAGCGATTGTGGTACTTGACTGCCATTACTCCTGCTTACGGCTATTCGCTGCTCTTAATAGCATTCTCTATCGCTTTCAATATCACTATGCTGCTGTAAGTGGCACCGGAGATAGTATCGACCTCAAGAGTCTGGGCTTTGACCACTTCATCAGGGATCACCTCAGCAGGTTCTCCCTGCCCATGTGAGTGTTTCACCAGTATGATTTCGGTTATCTCGTGATTCTTTATTGAGACCTCGACTTCGGCAGATACGGGGAAAACGCTGTAACTACCCAGATAAGTCCCGTCTTCTATATCAAAAAGGTCGACATCTGCTAAAGGCAGATCCATAAGCTTTTCCAAGTTTGATTCGATAGTTCTCACAACAACAATCCCAACAATGACAACAGCTGCTACTACTACAGCCAAAACAATAAGAATAATCCTGGTTCTTCTCTTCACATCAACTCACCCCCAGGGAGTGTTGCTTCAAGTATGGCTGCAATTGCAGTTTACACTAGATGAGTCTTAACACGTAAACAGACGCTCATGTTCCTATGCTTTCCACACCCTTTGCCAGATCATCTCACTGCGGTCTCAAAAACTCCCAAGACTACCAACACTGATGTTACTGAAGCTTTTTGCCGTTCGCCACGAGTTAGCTTCTCGCACGACGGGTTGTGCTCTTAGTTGCTTGTTGGGTGCTACGAAGCATACGCCATCTGTTGCTCATGCTTTCGTCGCAACCCGCACAACGTAAGTTGTTTGCTCTATTAGCCATACTTGCTCCTTCCATTGCTATACACTGTTTTTCGAGGTTCCCGCATATCGAAGTACTTGTATTGTGTTCTTTTCACGTTTGTCGATGCTAAACTTATGGAGTGAGAAACCCAAAGTCACTCTTCCCTACTTATCTGATTTCGAAGAGGAGTAACCCCCATGAGAGAGCAGGATTTCCGTCAGGCACTTAGGAGACAGGGCAAGAAGAACCACGTTGTAGATGGTCTTGTTGGCCATGTTGCACACTTCGAAAGCTACCTCAAAGAAAAGCGTGGAAAAGCCCTTGATAAAGCGACGGAGGAAGATTTGAGCACCTATCTGGCAGTTCTTGACCCAGAAGAAGTCAAGCTCAAAATGAGGGGTGTGGCAATCTACTACAGCTTCATAGGCAAAGGAAAGCTTGCGGCGCTTGCAAGGGATATAAGACAGCAGATGACAGCTACTACACGAAGGACTTTCAAGCTCAGGGATTTCCGCGGAGTAGACCTGGATTTTATCTTGATGCTGGAAGAGATGGGCATCAAGAGTGCTGATAGCATTTTGGAAGCAGGAAAAACTGCGAAGACAAGGAAAGAGCTTTCAGATAAGACCGGAGTTCCAGACAACGTTATCATGGAACTCGTCAAACTGTCCGACCTTTCCAGGCTTGAAGGTGTAAAGGGCATAAGAGCAAGACTCTATTATGACGCCGGTGTAGATACTGTGGAAAAACTGTCTGATTGGGAACCGGATGAGCTGCTTGTGATGCTCAAAGAATTCGTAGCCCGCACGGGATTCAACGGGATCGCCCCGCTGCCGAAAGAAGTGCGCGGAACAATCAACAGGGCCAAGACCCTTCCTCGGGTCGTTGAGTATGAATAACCCGCACTAGACAGCCAGAAACGTAGAAATCTCGCTTGCGCAAAAAGAGGGGCCGCGAGTAACCATCCCATAAGGAAATGCCCGGAGCGGCTTCTGCCCCTCTCAGATAGTCCGAGAAACAGATAGTTCCCGTACCACTGTTTTGAACGAGTCAAAGCGGTGATTTATTTATTGCTTTCCATCTGTCTTATTCTCCAAGAGGCCTTTTGATAACTCCAGACACGTCAATGTGTAAGATGTTGCCGAGCGTTCCGAATCGTTGACGCGACAAAGGAAGGAAAAACGTTTCAAGCAATCAACCAGACATTTCTTCTTGGGTCGGTTTTGTGGCGCGTTTCAGACTTCCACACAGTTATTGAACGATGGAGCGAAGCTATCCAACGAGTTCGGCATATACGACATGAGCGGAAACGTGAAAGAATGATGTTCGGACTACTACAACTACACGAGTACAGATAAGAGCAATCCTTACAACAATGCCTTTCGCGAGCAAATCGTCGTGCGAGGCGGTAGTTTGAGGGATGGCGCCGCTTTTGTGCGGTTAGATTATCGCGACGATTTCGAGTGCTTGAAAGGAAGCGCTAATATTGGCTTCAGGATAGCGAAAACAGCGCATCGATCGTAAAAGTCATGTGGACTTTGCTCGTTGGAGCTCACAAAGAGAGCAAGACTGACCGCTGAAACTGCCCTGGTTTTGCACAAGGACGCCGGACAACGGGACTCCTATACTGGGCAATTATGTCTTAATCCAATTCCTCTCCTTCAAGCGGATTTCGCCAGCTGCCATTAGCTGCTGTTTTTGTTGCCAGCCGAGATTCTTGAATCCCGTGATCTAGTCTTGACAATTCTTCATGCGCTATGGATTATCTTTCGACTGCCGCTTCCGCTTCTTTGTCGTATGCCGACACCGGGCTTTCGTCAGCTCTTCGATGCAAACCGTTATTTCTTGCTTTCTTTGCTGTTTGTCACACTGCATACGCTATTATCTGCTCTTTGTGTTCACCAACTGTATATGTTACGGTAACGTGTCGGGAAAGGTTAGCGGAGACAATCGGTCAACAGGCGAGAGTTCTTTCGCCGAGGAGGTGAAAGATGAAAGCTGAACTCGTTATAAAAGGGCATAGACCGAAGCTCCCTATAGTCCAGGGGGGAATGGCAGTAGGAATATCATTGGAACGTCTTTCGAGTGCTGTTGCCAATGCTGGTGGAGTAGGCGTAATTGCTACAGCCGGTTTGGGTTTGATTACCGGGGAACAAAGACGTGATTTCCGACAAGCGTATATAGATGAGCTCGCCAGGATTATCAGAAAAGCGAGAGAAAGTGTAACCGACGGAATCCTTGGAGTAAACATAATGGTGGCTCTTTCGAACTACAAAGATCTTGTTATCACTGCCATCAAGGAGAAGATCGATGTCATAATATCCGGCGCCGGCCTGCCGCTCAACCTGCCATCCTATCTGCCGGAAGGGTCCGATACTGCGCTGATACCTATAGTCTCGTCACTAAAATCAGCAAGCGTGCTGTTCAGGAGATGGCTGGGCAAATGTGGGTACATACCTGATGCATTTATTGTCGAGGGACCAAAGGCTGGAGGGCATCTGGGTTATAGGGAAGATGAGCTTGAATTGCACGACAATGCGCTCGAAAAGACAGTTCCGGCGATCAGGGAATTCGCAGACAAGGTCGAAAAAGAACATGGCAAGAGGATTCCCATCATCGCGGCAGGAGGAATCGTTGATGCTGAAGATGTTGAAGCGGCGATGAGACTGGGTGCTTC
>PWXG01000214.1 GCA_003561215.1 Thermotogales bacterium | reverse complement strand
TTCAGATTCAGCGTCACCGCTGACACCCTTGCCTTCGACTAGCACCTACTACCACCTTCGGTGTTCGAGACTTTCACTCTATAGACAGCGCCCATGCCGGGCGCACGTAGGGGCAGAACATTGTTCTGCCCTTTCAGTCGCGATCACAGCAGATTTTTCACTTGCTTACTATAATCCACAGACGGCAGAACATTTGCCGGCTCGAACGATTTCTCAACAAGGGCTCCAGACGAACGGACTCGCACGCTGACGTCGCAAGTCGAAAGTCGGAGGTCGGCACTTTTGTGTTTGTCCCTTGTTTCAACTCTACCTGCACCTCAACCCTATACCTGCCTTTCAAACCTGCACTTAAATCCCAATCTATCTCAACCGCTTTTGAATTGCAGGTTCTCACGCAAGTCGTACGTCGGAGTTCTCGTAAGTCGTGTCTTTCTCTTACTATACCCGCTCTTGATCTTCAAACGCTACCTGATCTTCAACCTTCTACCTGCTCCTTAACCCTGATTATTAAAGGTTTTTCGTCACTATTAATCATTCAATGTTTCACTCAATTTCCAACGAATAATCAACGTACTCAACTTCTGAAGTCAGCTTTCCAACAGAAACAACATCGACTTCGTCACAAAGGTAGTCGATGATATTCTGCTCGTCAACTCCGCCAGAGACTTCAACCAGAATGCCCACCCTTGCTGACTTGGCGAGTTTGGCGAGTCTTCTTGCTTCTTCAGCTGAGAAGTTGTCAAGCATCACGACATCTGCACCACATCCCAGCGCCTCTTTTAGCTCTTCTTCAGACTCTACTTCGACCTCAATTTTCTTGGTGAATGGCAACGTTTTTCTCACTTCGGTAACCGCTATGGAAATGCTGCCGTAGAGCTTTTTGTGGTTGTCCTTGATCATTGCAGTCTCAGACAAGTTGAGCCTGTGTGTATCTCCTCCACCATGCAGGACTGCAAGCTTTTGAAGATCTCCAAAGAGCGGAACTGTCTTTCGCGTAGCTGCGAGTCGCGTGTCATATGCGGAGCTCTTTATGATATTGACGAGTCTTCTCGTCCTGGTAGCTGTTGCAGACATCAAAGAAAGCACGTTCAGAGAGGTCCTTTCGCATATCAGCAGGTTGTAAGAATTCCCCTTAACATGACCAACAACTTCTTTATCTGCAACGGCGCCGTCATCAAAAACAAAAGCTGCAGATATTCCGAACTCCTCGAGTAAATTGCCAACAATCTCTCCACCAGAGAAGACGTGTTCTTCATTTGGAGCTCTTGTATAGTCTTTCAGTAACACCTTTCCTTTTGTGACTACATTTCTCAAACCATACGCAGCAGGATCGAAAAGCCCTTCCTCCTTCTTTATCCATTCCGATAATCTGCAGACTAACTTCTCAAACAAGCTACTCCCCTCACTTCTCCACACGTGCACTTTCCATCAAGTCAAACATCCTGTCTATGGCCCTTCGTGCCTCTTTAGCAAGCTCTTCACTAACTGCGATTTCCCACCTCTCCTCTGAGACAGCACAGAAAGTGTTTTGAACAGTATTGAGCTTCATATCGGTGCAGATCATCGATTCTACTGCGAAGAACTTCCTACCAGGATGCGCCTTCTTCAACCTCTCCACCATTCCGATCTCTGTCACAACAATGAACTCGTCTCTGTTGGATCTTTTCGGGAACTCCTCCATCTGAGAAGTGCTTCCTACGAAATCTGATTCTCCTCTTATACTCTCAGGCACCTCCGGATGAGCCATTATCAAGGCATTTGGATGCTGTTCCTTTATCCTCAGGATTTCATCAAGGCACACGCGGTCGTGAACATAACAATAGCCGCTTTCTCCAGGAATGGGGATGACGTTCTTTCCGGTCTTCTCCCTGACATACGAGGCCAGGTTCTTGTCTGGCCCAAACAAGACGGTGGTATCATCCAGCAACGAAACTACCTCAACTGCATTTGCAGAAGTGCATACAACATCTGCCATAGCTTTCGTCTCGAGTGTGCTATTAACATATGCCACAAACGGAGCTTCGTGGTTCTTCTTGGCTTCGGCAATTTCATCGCGACTCAACGAAACTGCCATAGGACAGCTAGCAGATCTTTCAGGGACAATTATTTTCTTCTCAGCATTCAGTACCTTGATCATCTCGGCCATGAAATCAACACCCAGAAACAGGATCTTCTCCGTCTTTATCTTCGTTGCATGAACAGCAAGTTGGAGTGAATCACCAACGATATCTGCTATCTCCTGAAGCTCCGAAACCTGGTAATTGTGAGCAATTATCATATAGCCCTTTTCCTTTGCGATTCTTCTGATCTCTTTGGGTATTATCAGAGCTTCGTTCAAAAGCCTCATCCTCCTACGACAAACCTCTCAAATCTTTTTTCTATACAAGAAGCGAGAGAAAGTGCAGCCAGATAACTTGTCCTTGGGTTTGGTGACGGCCTGTTTTCGTGAGTGATTCTGTAATCGCCTGCCGATGACCTTACCACTAGCTCATGGATGTTCCTTTCTATTGAAGGATCAGCAATGACCCTTATGTTAATCCTCTTGCTATCCCTGACAGCCAGAAGAAGCGTAACTGCGACATTCACATTCTGAGGAAACTTCTCGATTGCTTCCTCAACACGTCCTTCGAATACAACCCGTTGTTGCGAACCAAACTCCTTATATCCTAATGAGACAGGGGGTTTACGCATTATCAGATCGACACCCGACACTCGTTTTCCTAACGCTCTGATGATATCCAGGCCACCTATGGCACCAGAAGGCACAAAGATTTTCGATTCGCTGTTCTCGAGCTCTCGAAGTAGTCTTTCCAGGAACTCTGTGTAAGCAAATGCTCCTGAGCTAATAACATAAAGGTCTCTACCGGCTTTGAGAACTTCAAGTGCATGCTGCTTAACAGCTTCTATACCGGCGCATTCAACAACGACATCTACGTCCTCGGGAACTTCAAAGCTCTCCAAATACTCAGCTTCAAGGCCAGTCTTTCTGAAATCGAAGTAATAGACCTTGCCAAGCATGTGGCACAACTCTTCCAGGAGAATACGCGCGATATTTCCCCCACCGATCAGTAGTGCATTCAGCTTCTCCATCTCTTCTGACATGGCTCCTCGTTTTTCGTGCAAGAGAATTTGGGCTACAGACAGAATGTTTCTTTCCCCATAAGCATTCTAAGACAGCATCATGAGACTGTCAAATACGTCTTCATTAGCAGCTATATGTCAAGTCATTTCTGCAAGCTTTCTGCTCTTTACACCTTTGGGTACAAGCGTCTTTAGAGCCACTCCAGAAGTAACCCGGAGTAAGATACTCCGGGTCTGTTTTGCTTTTTAGACATTTCGAAGCACTACTAACTGTTATCTTAGAGGCAGTCTTCACCTTCCATAGGGATGATTACTGTGTCTATTATGTGTATTACTCCGTTTGCCGCAATGATATCCGTTGCCACCAGGCCAGCATTGTCGATTTTCACTTCTTCAAGAAGATGCACCGTAATGTTCTGACCCAGAAGAGTCGTAAGACTTCTCATTGACACTACATCTT
>PWXG01000113.1 GCA_003561215.1 Thermotogales bacterium | reverse complement strand
TTCTCGTTACGCACGATGATATCCGGAGCGCCTATGCTGAGCAGCTTCGCAAGCCGGTTGTTCCTGTTGATCACCCTTCTGTAGAGATCGTTGATATCGGTCGTGGCAAATCTTCCGCCTTCGATCTGGATCATCGGCCTGATATCCGGAGGAATAACGGGTATTACATTCATCACGATCCACTCTGGAAAATTCTTGGAGCGAATGAAGTCCTTCACGAACTTCAGCCTCTTCAGAAGCTTGAGCGCTCTTGCGCTACTTCTGGAAAGACCTCGCAGCTCGTGTTCGATTTCGGCTTGCAGTTCTTCCAGATCTAGAGACTTCAGGAGTTTCTTGATGGCCGCTGCACCGTAATCGCACACTATTTTGCCAGGGTAGAGTTCCCTGTATGCCTCAAACTCGTTCTCGATGAGAACGTCCCCGACATTTCTCTCAGTCTCCTTCGAGACCTCTTCGTCGATCTCAGTGATTATGACTATCGGTCTGTCGTTTTCAGTATCGGTTTCGACCTCAAACTTGCCGGGATAGTGCTCGTCGAAGATCGTGAATTCGGAAGCAGACAGGACCTCGTCTTCGAAGAGAAACCTGTCGGCAATAGTGTCACCCTTGTGGATTTCATCTCCTTCACTGACGTAAACAAGTGCTCCTTCAAAAACAGGGTGTCTCTTCTCTATTCCAGTCTCGTCCTTCACGATGATCCAGGTCATTTCACGATCTGTGCCGCTTCTGGTTTCTTCGATCCTCACTACACCGTCAATATCGGAAATCACGGGACCCTTTGGAGTCTTGATCTTGTAGCCCTGTTCGACGTCGAAATCGATCTTCTTGTTGTAGATCTCGTATTCGGTCTGATGCAGCGTCTGACCGGGGAAGAAATCGGTCTCCCTCGGATCTGAAACAACGTAGAGCCTTTCTATTACACGTTTGGATCCGTAATAGATGATGTTCTCCAGGTCTTTTGCCGGTATGTTCAGTAGTGACGAAAGAATGCTAGGTGCGCTCTTAAGGTACCAGACATGCGTGACGGGCGCAGCGAGATCGATATGGCCCATTTTTCGCCTTCTGGATTCCTTGGACTCAACCTTGACACTGCAGCGTTCGCAAATCGTCCCGTCATACTTCTTCCCTTTGTACTTGCCACATGCACACTCGTAGTCCTTCGTTGGACCAAAGATTTTCTCACAAAAGAGCCCGTCCTTCTCGGGCTTGAATGTCCTGTAGTTTATCGTCTCAGGTTTCTTCACCTCTCCGCTGGACCAGGATCTGATCCGTTCAGGAGAAGCGATGTTGATCTGAAGTGTTCCAACCTTTCGTTTGAACGTACTGACAGGCATTAACTTCCCTCCTTGAGGGAATATATTTCCCTTAGTATTCTCATAGGCTATCTACGTCCAGTTCTATGCCCTCGGTATCAAAGACCCTAACATCTAGTGAGAGCCCCTTCAGTTCCTTGATCAAGACCTTGAAACTCTCCGGAATACCGGGCTCGGGAATGCTGATTCCTTTGAGCACAGCCTTGTAGACGTCGTTTCTTCCCTTGATGTCATCAGACTTGATCGTGAGCATCTCATTGAGAGTATGTGCAGCTCCGTGAGCCTCAAGCGCCCAGACTTCCATCTCTCCGAAACGCTGACCGCCCAGGTGAGCTTTTCCTCCAAGCGGTTGCTGATGGATAAGCGAATAAGGTCCGGTCGATCTGGCGTGTATCTTGTCTTTCGCAATATGAACAAGCTTAAGCATGTACATCATCCCGGCCACGACCGGCTGTCCAAAAGGAATTCCCGTTCTGCCATCCCTGAGCTCGACCTTGCCCGTTCTCTGGTCTTCAAAGTCTCCAAGCGTTATGTTTTGCTCTCTCCGGACTTCGTAAAGCCTATCCATTATCTCTTCTTCTTCTGCACCATCA
Source organism: Thermotogales bacterium (assembly GCA_003561215.1). GTDB lineage: Bacteria > Thermotogota > Thermotogae > Petrotogales > Kosmotogaceae > UBA9910. Next base: position 11,390 of record PWXG01000113.1, on the reverse strand, counting down.
AAAACCGGGGTCGCGAAATAAGTGTTCGTCAATTTACCGAGCCACCCGAGATGAGTCTCGAGAACCTGCCCGGCGTTCATTCTTGAAGGTACGCCCAGCGGCGAGAGAATTATGTCGACTGCTTTCCCGTCAGGAAGGAAAGGCATGTCTTCCTTAGAAATTATGTTGGAAACAACGCCCTTGTTCCCGTGGCGCCCTGCAAGCTTGTCTCCAACGTCCAGGGGTTTCCTGCATGCGACAAAGACCTTGACAAGTTTATTGATCCCTGATCCAAGCTCAGATATTTCTTCCTTCTCGTATACCTTGACATCAATGACACGCCCTTCCAGTCCGTGTGGGACCTTCAGGGAACTGTCCTTTACATCTCGACCGCGGTCTCCAAAGACAGACCTGATTATCTTTTCCTCAGCTGTGGTCTCAGACTCTCCCTTGGGTGTAACCTTTCCAACGAGAATGTCGCCTGAACTCACATATGCGCCTACTCTGCCTATTCCAAATTCGTCAAGGTTCCTGAGGAGTTCCTTTGAGACGTTCGGAATATCGGCGGTAATCTCTTCAGGTCCTATCTGGGTATCGCGAGCCATAGTCTCGAAGACTTCTACATGAACGGTGGTGAAGGCGTCCTCTTCGAGAAGCTGCTCATTCACGAGAATAGCGTCTTCGAAGTTGTATCCTTCCCACGGCATAAAGGCGACAAAGACGTTCTTTCCTAGCGCCAGTTCTCCCATGTCCATCGCCGGACCGTCAGCTATGGGATCGCCTTTCTTGATTTTCTCTCCAACTATGACTATCGGTCGCTGGTTTACACTGGTATCCTGGTTCGTCCTGGTGAACTTCTCCATCTTGTATATATCCTTGATCTGGTCACCATTATCATCTTTCACAGGTTTTCCTTTTCCGTTTGTTCTGGCAAGAACGATACTGCCAGCGTCAACTTTCTCGACCACACCATTATACTTTGCCAGTACCATAAATCCCGAGTCCCTGGCAGCCACGGCTTCAACACCCGTGCCGACGATGGGAGCCTCGGGTGTCACAAGCGGCACGGCCTGTCTCTGCATGTTTGAGCCCATAAGGGCTCTTCCGGCGTCGTCGTGTTCCAGGAAGGGTATTAGCGCCGTGGATATGCTGACGATCTGCTTGGGAGAAACAGACATCAGGTTAACCTCTTCCCTGGAGACGATCTGGATTTCTCCTGCATACCTTATTTCAACGTATTCGTCAATGATCCTGTTTTTCTCATCGAGACGGACGCTCGAGTCAGCTATCCTGTATTGCTCTTCTTCGTCCCCGGAAAGGTAGATCGTCTCATTGCTAACTGCCCCGTCGTTAACCTTCCTGTAGGGAGTTATCAGGAATCCATACTTGTTCAAAGAAGCATATGTTGCCAGAGAAGTCATCAGACCGATATTCGCACCTTCAGGTGTCTCAATAGGACACATTCTGCCATAGTGGGAATGATGGACGTCCCGGACCTCGAATCTGGCATGCTCTCTCTTCAGGCCGCCCGGTCCGATTGCAGACAGTCTTCTTTTGTTAGTCAATTCTGCAAGAGGATTCACCTGGTCCATGAACTGCGAAAGCTGACTGCTGGCAAAGAATTGATGAAGTGTTGTCATGAGCGTTCTCACATTCACAAGACCCTGGACTGAAAGCTTTTCGAAGCTACTGTAGATCGTCAGTTTTTCCTCGAGTAACTTGTGGATCTTCATGAAAGCTCGTTCGAATTCCGTTTCCATGAGTTCTCCAACAGTCCTGACCCTCTTGTTGCCAAGGTGGTCTTTCGTGTCGAGAAGCTCCGGCCTGTTCTGGATATGGGCAAGGCGTCGCGCCGCAAGAACGATGTCCAGCTGCGTCAGTACCTGGGAGTCTTCCTCATACCTGGCTTCGGTCGCGTCCTTACCTTCAACGTCTTCGACAAATCTCTTGTAACCCTTGTTCATAGCACTGTTTATCTTGTATCTTCCGACATCGGAGAAATCAAAACGGTCCGGGCTGAAATAGAGATTGTAAAGGTAATTCTTCGCTGCGTTAATCCTGGGAATTTCTCCGGGCCTCAGCTTTCTGAAGATCTCCATGTAAGCCTCATCTGAACTCATCTCGTTACCATAACTCTTCTGTAAACCAGCCATAGTGACCATTGCCACAGGTTCTGGGAGTTTGATCGTCTTGATATCAGATTCGAGAATCTTCTCGATGAGTCCTTCTGTAAGGACACTGCCTACCTCAATCTTATTTCCACTGAGATCGATTTCCTCCAGTAAGTAGCTGCCGATCTGCTCGCGAAGACCGATCTCGTCAGTAGCATCCACTTCGTGCACGAAGAGTTTCAGAATATCAAGGTCCTTCTCATATCCGAGAGCTTTCAACATCAAAAAGAGATTCATCTTTCGGCGCCTGTCGATTCTGACCTGCAGAATCTGCTTGTGTGGGTTGAGCAGTATCTCCAGCCAGGCACCTTTCACGGGAAGGAAATGTGCTACCAGGATAGGAGATGTATCCGTGGTGGATTTTGTTGGCTCATCCACGAAGTAGACTCCGGGCGAGCGGACCAGCTGGTTGACCACAACACGCTCAGCGCCGTTAATAACAAACGACGCAGTATCTGTCATGAAAGGAAGATAACCGAAGAAGGCTTCTTCTTCCTTTATCTCTCCGGAGTGAAGATCGGTAATCTGTACAGTAACATAAAGAGGTACCGAATAGGTAAGACCCTTGTCCCTGCATTCCTGGATGTCGTGTCTCGGTTCTCCGACCCTTGAAGCGACAAATTCGAGCGAGAATCCTCTCTCTCCTCTTCTGGAGTCGGATCTCTGCAGCTGAGACTTTATTGGAGAATACTTCTTCAGTGTACTGAGAAGACCTTGCTCAAGAAACTGGTTAAATGAATTTGTCTGAATCTCTATCAAGTTGGGGATTTCTACCGGTTCGAAGACTCTTCCGAAGACAGACCGCTGGCGCTTGCCGAATGTGCCATTTTTCATCGTATCACCTCAGTTGACAGGCTATGCGCAGACCAACGCCACGTCAACCATACGTTGACGTGGCCTACTGACGAAGAAACTCTTTGTAATCAATAACCGATCACTTCAGCTCTACTTCTGCACCTGCTTCTTCAAGCTGCTTCTTGATCTCTTCCGCCTCGTCCTTAGACACGCCTTCCTTGATTATAGCATCAGAAGTGCCAGCTTTCTCGACGAGTTCTTTTGCTTCCTTGAGGCCAAGACCAGTGATCGTTCTGACAACCTTAATGACGCCAATCTTCTTCTCACCGAACGACTTCAGATGAACGTTGAACTCGGTTTGTTCTTCGGCCTGCTCAGCAGCGGCACCACCTGCACCAGGTGCTGCAGCAACTGCAACAGGAGCTGATGCACTAACACCAAACTCGTCCTCAAGCGCTTTAACGAGATCTGCGAGTTCTGCGACAGTCATTTCCTTAATAGCCTGAATTAACTCTTCTTTCTTCATTTTATCACACCTCCACTTTGCTATTCTGCTTTTTTCTCTGTAATTGCATTAAGTGCATAAAGAAACTTCGTTAACACTCCATTCAGAGAGTACGCCAGTCCGGTAATCGGTGCGGCGAATCCTCTTACTACCATGCTGATGAGTTCTTCCCTGGTTGGCAGTCTCGCAAGCTCTGCAACTCTTGAAGCCTCGAAATAACGACCTTCGAGATATCCTCCCCTGAGTTCAGGAAGTTTGTTGGCCTTGGCAAAATTCGCGAAGATCTTGAGGGCCTCGATAGGATCGTCCTTCACGACCGTCATGATTGCAGTGGTTCCGACTACTTCATTATTCCAGTTCTCTTCGTCGAATCCGGCTTTTTCAAGAGCGAACCTAACAAGCGAGTTCTTTGAGACGCGATACCTTGCCTGGTCCCGATATCGCTTGTATAGCTCTTGTCTTAGGTCTGAAATCTGCTTAACCGACAGACCCCTGTAGTCGGTGAAGAGAATCAGAGAGGCATTTGAGAAAATGTCCGCCAGTTCCTGTACGATCTCTTCTTTCTTCTGTCTAGTGAACATCGGAGCCTTTACCTCCTTTCATCAAAAAAGCGGCCTGAGGCCGCCAGATAATCGAAATATCTTCTGCGTACCTCGGTAGGCGGCAGATGCCTTTAAAAACCTACTTTCTCAGGTAGCTGGTGTTGCTATTGCCAGAGTTTTCTCAAACAGTTATTACCCCGGAATGATCTACCCTTATTCCCGGACTCATCGTCGTTGCGATGAAGACCCTCTGGAAGAAGCGTCCCTTGGAAGAGGCCGGTTTCATCTTGAATATCTGCAAAAGCGCCGATTCAAGATTCTCCCTGAGTTGTTCCTCAGGAAACGATCTCTTGCCGATGGGAATGTGCACGTTTCCGGTCTTGTCGTTCTTGAATTCCACGCGGCCTGCTTTGAAGGCCTTGACGGCCTCTTCGATATCGGCGGTAACTGTTCCAGACTTGGGCGAAGGCATGAGGCCCCTGGGCCCCAACACACGACCGAGTTTGCCGATGTCTCTCATCATATCGGGCGTGGCTATCGCAATATCGAAATCGGTCCAGCCTTTCTCAACTCTCTCTACGAGGTCGGCAGAACCGACAAAGTCGGCTCCTGCTTCCTTGGCCTCTTCAGCTTTCTCACCGGCAGCAAATACGACCACCCTGACGTCCTTCCCGGTTCCGTGAGGAAGGCTTATCGTGCCCCGGACGAGCTGATCTGACTTCGAAGGATCGATTCCCATTCTTATGTGCAGTTCCAGTGTCTCGTCGAATTTCGTCGAAGGCATTTTCTTGATGATTTCCAGGGCTTCGTTGATCGGGTAAAGCCTTGTTCTGTCAAACAGCTGACGTGATTCGTTGTATCTCTTTGATCTCGCTGGCATTCAACTCCACCCCCTAACCCTTGACTTCGATGCCCATGTTTCTTGCAGTTCCTTCGATGATCTTCATCGCAGACTCAATTGTATGCGCATTCAGATCGGGCATCTTCATCTTCGCAATCTCCTCCACCTGGGCACGCGTTATCTTCCCAACCTTTTCTTTGTTGGGAACACCTGAACCCTTGTTCACACCAGCGGCCTTCAGAATGAGGAAACTTGCCGGCGGGGTCTTGAGTTCATACGTGAAGGATCGATCAGCATAGACAGTGATATTCACGGGAAACACCATACCAGGCTTGTCGGCGGTCTCGGCGTTGAATTTCTTGCAGAAATCCATGATGTTCACCCCGTGCTGTCCGAGCGCCGGACCCACCGGCGGAGCAGGAGAAGCTTTTCCTGCAGGTAGTTGCAGCTTAATACGGACCAGTACTTTCTTTGCCATTGATATACCTCCCAGTGGTAAGCGGGGCTGAACCCCTCCCACGTTTTGCCTAGACTATGCTTTCTATCTCAGAAATATTAAGGTTTACAGGCGTCTCCCTACCGAAGATGCTCACGATAACCTTGACCTCGTGCCTTTCAGGAGACAGTTGCGATATCTTGCCTACAAAGTCTTCAAAAGGTCCCGACTTGATCCTTACCATCTCGCCGACTTCAAAGTCGACCTCGACCTTCACAGGTCCGGTGGTGGTTTCTTTGTATTCCTCCAGACCCGCCAGTTTCAGAAGAGCTCTGGTCTCCCTTGGCTTCAGTTCTACGGGTTGACCACCTACCGAGACGAAATTCACTACGTTGGGGGTGCTCCTGACAAGCGAGAGTGTTTCTTCGCTGGGAATCAGCTCCACAAATATGTAACCAGGGTAGAGCCTGTTCTTTGTTATCCTGTATACCTTGATCTCCGTCCTGGACGTCATCTCGTTCAATTCTACGCGGCCCTGTACCTTTGTCTTTATCTCACGTTCCCTCGAAAGGCTTTCACCCCTGGCGATCGCGGAACCCCTCTTGAGTTTTTCTGTAATCATGGCGTCGGGGTGGATCATATAGACATCTTCTTCGCCGGTGTTTCTCTCGATTGCCACTCGCTTGAGCTTGCCGGTATAGAAGATCCTTCCATCAATCTCGCAAATATAGTCGCCCTGGTGAGCAAGTGGCATTCCTTGCTTGATTCTTGCTCCGATCTTTATACCGCTTTCAAGCTTCGCGCTTTCAGGAACAAAATACGACTTCGTGTATTTCCTGTCTATAGTCTCTATGTGAATAACCCTGTAGTTTTTGATCTCCTTGACTTTACCATCGCTCTTGGCCTTGATCTCCGGCTCAGTAGCGAGTACGTCACCTTTCTCGACATCCTGATTAGCCTTGACCTTAAGTTTCGTCCCTGAAAAGACCAGGTGCTTCTCTGCGGGAGGGGCAGACCTGTCAAGCTTAACTTCTTCCGGGATAAGTATCCTGCCGAATAGATGTTCAAGCTGGAAAGACTTGATCTTAACTTCAAGAGCTTCTTTTATGGAGTTCTCCAGACCAGAATACGTCTGTACGATGTACCACTTCTTCTTCACAAAAAAACCACCGATCTATTCTGCGTTCACTAGGAGTTTCCGAGCAAGGCTCTAAGGAGCGCGCCGATCACACCTGTGAAAACAACGTCCGCGAGTGCAAGAAATGACCCCGCGAAAATCAGAATGACAATAACAGCGATAGTGGACGATGTCAACTGTCGCTTGTTAGGCCAGGTAACTTTCCTGACCTCGCTTCTTACCTCAGATAGAAATTTCCAGAAATTCTTCTTGGCCATACATCCTCCGTCCTTACCCAGAAAAGCGCTTCTACTTTGATTCCTTGTGAGGTGTGTGCTTCCTGCACTTTGGACAATACTTGTTTGAATCAAGCTTGAACTTCTTCTGGCGATTCTTGAACCGATAGAAGTTTCGTGTGCCGCATTCAGAGCATTTTAAATTCACAAGGGTCTTAACAGCTTTCTTTGCCATCATGTCACCTCATCGAGCATGAATAATGGTGGTAGGAGGTGGATTTGAACCACCGAAGGCAATCCGCCAGCGGATTTACAGTCCGCCCCCTTTGGCCACTCGGGCATCCTACCACCGCATGGATGGAGCCAACGAAGGGACTTGAACCCTTAACCTGCTGATTACAAATCAACCGCTCTGCCGGTTGAGCTACGTTGGCCCAAACACCGAATCCTATTATAACGGTTGCCAACATGGCTGTCAAGACAGCGAATGCACAGGAATAGCCGAAACAAGACGCTTAACGCTGTTGAAGGTTCGCGATTTCCGAGGCTAAATTCTCTGCTATATCCTCCTTGGGTGAGCGGGGAATGTGGATCTTCCGCCCATCCTTGAACAGGAACCAAACCTCGTTGTAATCAGAATCGAAACCCGAATCCGTGCCGCTTATATCGTTGGCTACGATCATGTCCAGCCGTTTCCGCCTCATCTTCTCGCTGCAGCTCTGAACCAGATGTTTGCCTTCTGCACAGAATCCCACTAATAGCTTCCCTTCCGTTTCTTTCAGCTCCAGCAGAATGTCTGGAGTTCTCTTAAGGATCAGTTCAAGCGGTCCTTCTTCCTTCTTCAACTTCTCTTCACTCGCACTCTCGGGAGTGTAATCGGCCACAGCTGCCGCCATGATAAGGATGTCCGATTCACTTAGCCTTTCGCTCACCCTGTCACGCATCTCAACAGCGCTTTCGACTGCAATCGTTTCGATGCTGTATAAAAAGCTGAGTCCAGTTGGCCCGGAAACAAGAGTCACGTTGGCTCCAGCGTTTCTCACCGCCCGGGCGACCGCATAACCCATTTTCCCAGACGACCTGTTAGTTATGAACCTTACACTGTCAATTCTTTCTCTGGTGGGCCCGGCAGTAACCAGGACCTTTTTTCCTGCAAGAGCTTTCTTGGTGATGGTGTAGACCAGCTCACCGACTATAACCGAGTTATCAGGATATCTGCCCATCCCGAACTCTCCGCAGGCTAACTCTCCAAGCTCTGGATCGATCACGTGCCAGCCATTGTCCCTGAGACACTTCATGTTCCGCAAAGTGGCGGGGTTTTCGTACATTCTCGTGTTCATTGTCGGAACGGCAAGTCTTGGCTTGTCCGGCGCAGCCAGGATCGTTGCAAGCAGCAGGTTGTCCGCTATGCCGGAGGCTGCTTTGGCCATGGTATTTGCTGTAGCAGGTGCAAGCACGACAACATCCGCCCATCTGGAGAGCTCGGTATGAAGGATCCAGCCATCACGTACCTGATTAATGTCATGATAGACCGGGCAGTTGCCAACAGCTGAAAACACGTAATCGGAGACCATTTCTCTTGCTTCAGGTGAGAGTATTATGGTAAGCTCAGAACCGGCCTTCCTAAGGCGGCTGGCAAGATCTAAGGCCTTGTATATTGCGATGCCGCTCGAGACGCATAGAAGAACTTTGAGTCCTTTCAGCCTGGGGCTCATTTCACTTTTGGAATAAGGATCTTGAGCATCTCTTCGTTCTTGATCCGAATAAGACCTTCTTCGAGCTCCTTCAGTGCCACAGTTATTCTGTCTCCTGCCGCCTTTACAGTAGAAGGATCGAGTTTCGGTCTTCCGAAATCCTCGAGATCCTCGGCCCTCTTAGCCGCAGCAATAGGAATGGCATACTTGTGTGGAATCCTCTTCATCAGCTTATCGTAGTTAATTATCACGCACATCAACCTCTCTGAAATCAAGCCCTGCGCCATGCAGCCGATCCTTCATTCTATCAACACGCAGTTGCTCAGATGTTATTATTGCTTCAAGCTGTACTACCGAATGGTTTAAGTCTGAGTTAACTATTACATACTGAAACCTCTTTATCTTGGAGAGTTCCCACCTCGCATTTCTGAGCCGCGTCTGGAGCTGTTCTTGTCTCTCTGTTCCCCGGAACTCCAGTCTCCTCTTCAATTCATCGAAGGACGGAGGAGCAATAAACACATATACAGCTTCAGGGCGCTGTCGCAGAACGTTCAAGGCCCCCTGGACATCAATATCCAGGATGACGTTAGTTCCGTTCTCCAGCATCGAGTCAACATATTTCCTTGAAGTTCCGTAGAGATTGTCATGTACACGAGCCCACTCAATAAACTCGTTTCTTTCAATAAGATCCTCAAAGTGGTCCCTGGAGACGAAGAAATAGTCCTTTCCCTCTTCCTCACATTCCCGCTTTTGTCTGGTAGTATACGAAACAGAGAACTCCAGATTGTCCTGTCTCTCAAGAATCTTCCTCAGAATTGTTGTCTTCCCTGTTCCAGACGGACCGCTAACGACAAAGAGACAGCCGATCATTCTTCAATGCTTCCGCCAGACTCTCTAATTTCCTCCAGGAGTCTTTCAATATCGCTGAAGGTCTGCATGAATCTCGCAGCAATTGTCTCAGGCTGAATAGCACTGAGAATTATGTGATTACTGTCTGTTACGACAATCGCACGAGTCTTTCTGCCGTATGTTGCATCGATCAACTTACCTTCGTCTTTTGCCACTTCCTTAAGCCTCTTGAGAGGGGCCGATTCTGGGTTGACGATGGCTATGACCCTGTCTCCAATAATGACATTTCCGAAGCCTACGTTTATCAAGCCGTACACACAAGCACCTCCTACTGGATATTCTGCACCTGTTCTCTTAGCTTATTCACGAACGTGCGTCCCTCCACGCTTTTCTTCGAAATCTCAAGCTTCCTTGACTTCGATGCAACTGTAGAGAACTCCCGATGCAACTCCTGGCACAAGAAGTCAAGCTGGACTCCACAATCCTCGCCTCTATCAAGTAAGTCGCGCATGGAAATGATGTGAGATCTTATGCGCACAAGCTCCTCGGAAATATCGGCCTTCTCGGCCAATATGGCAATTTCCTGCTCCAACCTTAACTCATCGAACTGCACACTCACGATTTGCTCAATCCTGCTCTTCAGAACCTGTCTTGCCTCTTCAACGATCTGACCACTAAGAGCCTCAATTTCGCCGGTTACACTGTTGAGATCCGCCAGGTATTTCTGAAGCGCAGTTTTCAGTCTTTCGCCTTCTCGTTCGCGATCTTCGTTCAGCTTGCCCACACATTCTCTCAGTACATTCTCCAGATTAGACCAGAGGCGTTCTGCAAGGTCGATCGAAATCTTCGGCCTGATGATATCCCTGTTCCTGATTATTGTATCAATGGTAATCTCGTCTTTCAGGTCAAGTTCGTTGATAATCCTCTTGAGAGCCTCGTAGTATGTACCGGCAAGACCTATATCAGGCTGTACGATCTTCTCCGGCTCAACAAAAGTGATATCCAGGTTAACCTTGATCGAACCACGCTTTATGTTTTCCCTGAGAAAACGCTGCGTCCTTATCTCGAGATCGGCGTACCCATTGACAACGCTCACATCCACGTAGAGATACTTGGAATTCAGTGCTTTCATCTCGACGGAATAGATGCATCCCCCCGACTCTTTATCAACTCGAGCAAATCCCGTCATGCTTCTTATCATCTTTTCTCTCCAGCCGCGTTTATAGTCGCTTATGGTCAATTATAACCGAATATCAGCATATCTGCAAAACCCTCACCACGTTACTCAGTATTTCGATGAAAGTCTCTACCTCTTCGACCGTAGTGAACTTCGACATGCTTATTCTGATCGCTCCAGAAGCTGTATCATGATCAATTCCGGCACTTTCGAGAAGCCTCTGGCTGTTCTCGGAACGCGCGGAACACGCGGACGATGTTGCTACACAGACGCCTGATTCCGAAAGGGCATTGGCCAGAACCTCCCCCTTTATCTTTGGAAACGAGATATTAATAGTGTTGGCTATCGAGTTCCCCAGATCAGTGTTGATAACGCCTCCGAGGTCCCTGATAGGGTTTGCCATGCGCTCCCTCAGCTTCCCGATTCGTGGCACGGCGTTCTTGAGTTCACCGACTGCAATCTCCATGGCCTCGGCCATGCCGACAATCCCCGGAACATCCTGGGTGCCTGAGCGCATTCCAGACTCCTGACCGCCGCCAGTTATGAACGGTCTTCGTTTAGTGCCTGACTTGATGTACAGAATGCCGGCCCCTTTTGGACCATGAAACTTGTGAGCACTGAAGGTGGCAAAATCGTACGCCGAGGTCCTCGCTGAGAACGGAATCTTGCCTATGGTCTGTACGGCATCAGTGAGGTAGAATACGTCTCGGTCAGCAAGAGCTTTTCCGAGTTCTTCATAGGGCTGGATCGTTCCCAGCACATTGTTCACAGCCATGAGACAGACCATGAATGTGTCATCGTCAACTGCAGAAAGCATGTCCTCGACGGAGACAATACCTCCTTTTCCGGCACGGATTTCCTTGTACGAGATGCCTGAAGTATTTGATAGATCCTTCACCGTATTCGTCACAGCCTTGTGCTCGATTGAACTAATCACGATCTTCCTACGATTTCCCCTGAAGTGAACAGAGGAGCGAATCGCCCAGTTGATCGCTTCTGTCGCGCTGGAGGTAAAGTAAATCTCTGCAGGCAGACAGTCGAGCAAGCC
>PWXG01000011.1 GCA_003561215.1 Thermotogales bacterium | reverse complement strand
TATAGTAGAAGGGTATCAGAATCTTAACTTGCTTTGCAGGCGGCATATTTCACTCTATGCTAGAATAATTTGATAGAAAAATCACAAGGAATGTCATAGTCAGGTTGCAGGAGGTGCTGTTGTGGCCGTAAGGATAAGCATTGATGGTAGAGATTACGAAGTAGAAGAAAACCGGACTATTCTTGAAGCATGCAGAGATTTGGGGATCAGCATTCCGACTCTTTGCTATCATGCAGCTTTGTCAACTGTTGGGACCTGTAGAGTATGTGTGGTGGAAGTCGAAGGCACCAGAAACCTTCAACCGGCATGTGTTACTTATGTGACTGACGGAATGAGCATAAAGACAAAGTCTAAGCGAGTCAACAATGCTATCAGGTTCAATCTCGGGCTCCTGCTTTCGAATCATCCCAATGAATGTATGACCTGTGATGTGAACGGGAAGTGCGAGTTTCAGGATTTGATCTATCAGTACGATGTTAAGGACATGTTTCCCAAGAGTCTTAGAGAAGTACCTCACGATACCTCAAGTCCTTCTCTGTTCCGGGACATGACCAAGTGTATTACTTGCGGAAGATGTATCAGAGCCTGCACCGAGCTTCAAGGATTGTCGATACTGTCAGAGGTCGAAAGAGGCTATCATGTACTGCCTCTTCCTTCACTTGGCGCTCCAATCGGTGCGACCGACTGCATCAACTGCGGTCAGTGTGCAACAGTGTGTCCTGTCGGAGCCATAACCGAGAGGATGGATTTTAGAAAGGTCCTTCATGAACTTGACGTTCGTGAAAAGGTTCTCGTGGTCCAGACTGCTCCCTCGGTTAGAGTGGCACTCGGAGAAGAGTTTGGAGAAGAACCTGGAACAGTTACGACTGGAAAGATGGTCGCTGCACTCAGGAGTCTCGGATTTGACTACGTGTTCGATGTGAACTTCACTGCAGACCTCACGATCATGGAAGAAGGATCGGAATTGCTGGAACGCTTGAAGACCGGCGGCAAGTTCCCGATGTTCACTTCATGCTGCCCCGGATGGGTGAACCTCGTAGAAAAACTCTACCCGGAATACACGGATAACCTTTCTAGTGCTAAGTCACCGCAGGAGATGCTCGGACCGCTTGTTAAGACATACTTTTCAAAGAAGATCGGGAAGAAACCAAAAGACATCTTCCTGGTTTCGATAATGCCCTGTTCGGCAAAAAAAGATGAAGCCGAAAGACCCCAGCAGCGTGTCGATGATATTCAGACGGTAGATGCTGTGCTAACAACCCGTGAGCTCGGCAAGATAATCAAGATGCACAAAATTCCTTATGAATCCCTCAAAGAAGAGGATTACGACGAGCCCCTCGGTATTTCCACTGGAGCTGCAGCTATCTTTGGAACCACTGGAGGCGTTATGGAGGCCGCTCTTAGAACAGCATACGAGCTTCATACAGGTGAATCCTTGCCCAAGCTTGATTTCGAGGATGTAAGGGGATTTGAGGGGATCAAGGAAACTATGGTCGATGTCAAAGGCACTAAGCTGAGAATCGCTGTGGCACATGGTGGTGCAAGCATTGTAGAGCTTATGGAGAAAATCAAGGCAGGCGAAGTGGAGTATGATTTCGTCGAGATGATGGCATGCCCCGGCGGATGTATCGGTGGAGGCGGTCAACCCAAGTCCAACTGGATCGGGTATCTCGAAAGAAGAATGAAAGCTATCTACAAAATTGACAGTGCCAAGAAGCTCAGGAAATCTCACGAGAACCCGGCGATTATCAAGCTTTATGAAGATTACCTCGGAAAGCCGCTGAGTCATCTGTCACACGAGCTCCTGCATACAACATACAAGAACAGGAAAACCTCTGTCATTGAGAGAGAAAGAGAACTGGAAAAAGTGAAGTGATCTGACACTCTGAAAACGGTTAAGGGAGGGCTTATCGGTCCTCCCCCCCGTTTTATTATGCTATCCTACTCTTTTCTTGCCAGTAGTGCTTTCACCAGCGCGTGGGGAGTCTTCGCCATACACTTCAGATCTATCAGGAAAGATCTGTTCTTGACATAGAAGAGATCGTAGAGAGTCTTCTCCATATACTCACCAGGAGTCGTTGTGTACTTGTAGTTTATCTGCGCCCAACCGGTAAGACCTGGATTCACCAGGAGCCTTGATTCGTAGTTGGGAACGTGCTCAACCCCCATTTGGTGAAAATCCGGTAGTTCGGGTCTTGGTCCCACGATGCTCATATCTCCCTTGAGTACATTCACCAGCTGAGGAATCTCGTCAATCCTCAGGGGCCTTAAAAGCTTTCCTACCCCATTCACGGCATGAACGCCGTTCCGGCTGGAAAAGGTTCTCAGCTTGAGCATCATGAAGTCTTTTCCTGCCCTGCCAATGCGCCTCTGAACAATAATCGCCGGTCTTCCAGAATGAACCATAACGACAATGACCGCTATCAGAAGAAACGGACTCAGAAGTACCAGCAAACAGATCGCTACAAATACATCAACGATCCTTTTGAAAAGATCATATCTCTTCTTAAGACGCTTCACAGTATCAATATCACCTGGATCAAGCTTCTCTATTGACGGTCTTGTCACTCTTGCAAGAAATCCTTGGGGAAGAGAGTATTTGAGAAGCGATGAGAGAAAGGCTGGCAGCACTACAATCGGTTCTCCAAGCAGGAATGCCGGGATTAGCACGACTGACGAAAGAAAAAGAGCAGTCACAAGAAACGCATGACGGTCCGTTCTGGTCGTCACCGTCCTGTGCTCATTTGCACGACTCACAAAGGAAACAACAATGCTGGCCACTACCGCCCAGACCGTCTCGCCAAATCCGATCATCAGAACCGGAATGCAAATCAGAACGTCTACAAGATAAAGGATCGTAAACACCTCGAAGTCTCGAGATAAACACCAATCACACTTGCCACAAAATGCTAAACCAGGAGGTCCGACTACTCTACCTGTGTTAGAATCTTAACGAATCCGAATTGTCGGGCCTCTTCCAAAATCATGGCTTTGAACGAAAGAGTTATTGCCGAAACTAGTATAATTAATCTTGTTGGATAAATCAAACAATGCTCGCTGAACTAGCCAGTCTTTTCTCAACCGCTCGACCATTGGAGTGTTGTAGTTGGACGAACTGAGAAAAATCTATCTGAGCGATCTACACATCGGGGATGGGACGGTCAGGGATGATTTCGAGTTTGATAGAGAACTCGTTGCTTTGCTTGAAAAGGCTTCAGCAGATGGTGTTTCTGAGATCGTGTTTGTTGGAGACACCTTCGAACTTGTTGCAACTTCAGAGGTGAAATCTCACGGTTTGGTTCCTTACACCGCGTTGGTGAAGAAGATCAGTCCATCGCTCATACTAAGAATCGCAGAGCGTCACACAGATGTCTTCGAGGCACTAAGGCATTTCACATCAACAGGCAAGCTGACTTTTGTCGTCGGGAATCATGATTGCTACCTGCTCCACTCAAAACAGCTTGCTGAAGCCCTTATTACAGCTATAGACGGGGAAAAAGGCAGTGTGAGTATCGTTCCATACCAGTTGGACAAGGTCTCCAGGATTTTCGCGATTCACGGCAACCAGTACGACGCTGTTAACAAGTTCAGCATTGACAAGAGGAGCGGTGATCTCCTTGGGCCGTTAGGCGGATTTCTGGAACGCTACATGATGATCCATTTCGATGACGTCCTTACAGAAAAGAATGTCCCGTTGGAGGTAATACAAAACTACCACAAGGTGCATCCGATGCTCGACTTGTTCATGTGGTTCGAGTACATACGCAGGTTCTACGATATCGGTGTGAACTTACCGGAATTGTGGACAAGAGCTATTCTGGATATGATGGATACACCTTTCGTCAGGTCGTGGCTGAGGAGCAACTACCTCCGATTGCGTTTCGCTTCCAGCATTTTCGTTCAAGGTCCTGGAGGGATGAAACTCGGAGAGTGGATCATGCGGGTCTTCATGGCTTTCAGGAGGCTGAAGCGGACAGATTACTTATTGCAGATAGGGCAAAAAATCCTTGGAGCTCGTGGTGAAAAAGGGTTCAGAAGAGCCATGGATCCAAAGTACTATGCAGAACACGGCGGCACCGCTCCTGCGATAGTGCCCACCGAGCTTAACGGGGTGGTGATGGGTCACAATCACCGTCACGCTCTGAGAATAATCCCTTCCGGGGGGGAGTACTGTTTTTACGCCAATACAGGCACATGGAGACCTGTCATAGAGCTTATAGACAAGAACTTGTCAGTCGTCTTTGAACGAAGGACAGAGTTATTTTACCTTGTTGTTTCCTGCTATAACGGTGAGCTTGATGTTGAGACAAACAATGTCAGAAAACTGAGTGACAGGCAATTCAGGGTTTCCCAAGGAACAAGGAAACAGCAGGAAGAAAAAATGCTCGTGAGCGTCTGAGGAGGAGATAACCGTGTACAGACGAAGAAGGCGCAGAAACTACAGAATCCTTTTCTTACCTGTAATCGGTGCTGCGATCGTGATAATAGCTATCGCGGCAGTGGCGTGGCCACGTCCGGCACCGTCAATCCATATAAGCAGCGTTTCTCCGAGACCTGCAAATGCTGCAAGGATGTTTCTTACAGATCCTTTTAAGCTTTATTGGGAGGTTCTCTATACGGGCTCTGCGGATCAGCTTAGCGCCGAACTGTTCATGGGAAATACCAAGGATGACCTCGTAAGAGTCGCTGATGCTATTCCGGGAGAACGCGAAGCCGAGGGTATCGTATCGTTCTCCTTTCACCCGGAAGTTGAACCTCATTCAGAGTATTGGTGGATGGTCAAGGTAGTCTCTGAAAAAGGCAAGACTGACGAAGGAGGTCCCTGGAAATTCTCCATGAGGAACCATCCTCCCACGAAGCCGGAGGTAGTCTTTCCACAAAACAACGCAGTAGACGTACCCGTGCGGAACCTTGTGCTGTCGTGGCAAGAATCTGTAGATCCTGACGGAGATCCTGTGGCATACGACGTATATGTCGGACAGACGCCCCGGCTGACCGCTGAAAACAGGGTTGCTTCAGGGCTTACTGAAACCTCCTTAGAAGTTGATGACTTGAGGTCTTTTGACTTCTCCACAAGGTACTACTGGAGAGTCGAGGCACGGGACCCACATGGAGGAGAGAGTTTTTCATCCACCGCGGGATTCTTGACTGAACCCATACCCTCGCAGGCAACCCCTGTCGCCCCCGAACCTGCTCACGAAAACTGGAGTGTAAATCCTGACAATGTCATTTTGTCCTGGAATGTCTCGCCTGAGAGGTACTACTGGCCTGTCGAGTTCGAGGTGTTCTTCGCGCCGAGAGGCGAGACTCCCGTATCTATAGGAAAGACAGAGGATCCTTTCATTGAAGTAGGTACTCTTCGCTCTCATTCGGCCTATTCATGGTATGTAATCGCCACTGACACTGAGCGAGGAAGAGTTGGCAGGAGCACTTCATGGCAATTTGAAACAACCACGAGACCTCCCGTAGTGGAGCTGATCACTCCCGACGATGGCGCATACGGAGTACCAAGAGATACAACAATAAGCTGGAGAGGCTATGATCCTGACGGTACTACGGTTATCTACAATGTCTTTCTTGCAAAGAATGATGAAGAACCACAACCGATACTATCAGACTCAAGGGTGGAGTCTGTTTCTGTTGAAGGACTCGAGAGTGCGGCCAGGTATACTATAAGGATCGTTGCGACTGATGAGCATGGTGGTGAAA
This sequence comes from Thermotogales bacterium, assembly GCA_003561215.1. Lineage (GTDB taxonomy): Bacteria > Thermotogota > Thermotogae > Petrotogales > Kosmotogaceae > UBA9910. The sequence goes on along the minus strand of PWXG01000011.1, from coordinate 7,629 downwards.
CCGTTCTGGAAGGCGCCTTTGTAGTCGACAACAGACCACCGGTGGTTAACCTTCTATCGCCTGACAATGAAGCAGAGCTCTATCCGGTAGACGTTGCTGTAAGCTGGGAAGCGTATGATCCGGATGGTGATGATGTTTCCTTCACTTTACTCGTAACTGACGAAGATGGCCAGGAAACGATCATCGAAACCGAAGAGACTGACGTGCAGCTTGACAATCTACCTCCAGGCATAACTTATTCCTGGGTGGTCATAGCAGTTGACTCAAAGGAAGCAGAAACCAGGAGCGAAAAAAGGATTTTCCATACAATCAATACTCCTCCGGAAGAACCCGTGGCCGTCTCCCCCGAACCAGGTACCGAAGGAATCACAGTCGACAACACTCTGCTACTGTGGTCTTGCTCTGACCCTGACGGCGATCCTCTCGTTTACGAGGTCCGGCTCGGCACAACACCTGATCTTGATGATCCCGAGATTTTTACTACTGAACGCACGAGACTGGAACTTCAGGAGCGGCTGAAAACAAACAAGCAGTACTACTGGCAGGTAATAGCAGATGACGGAAAAGATCAGACCGCTGGACCGATCTGGGCATTCCGGACATTCAATATTCCGCCGGAGAGACCTGAACTGCTTGAGCCTTCACACCGGGCAGAAGAAGTGAAGACTGAAGATGTTGTTCTTGAATGGTCCGTTTACGATCCTGACGACGATGAAGTAGATGTGGTACTCTACGTTGCTGAAGGAACAGAGGAAGCTACTGAGATACAAGTCGGCAAAGGTATGGGAAGGATGCAATACACACTGTCGAATCTGAGACCATTTACCGAGTACACGTGGTGGGTTACCGTTGAAGACAGCCAGAGAAAGACCAACCAGAGTACCAGAAGTATTTTCAAAACAGGCAACTTGCCCCCGAAAGTGAACCTTTTGTCACCTGACAGGCTTTCCATGATAGCTCTTACGAGTCCTGTCAGGTTTGTCTGGGACGTGGAGGATCCTGAAGGAGAGCCGGTGTATGTTGAACTACTCCTGGGAGAGTCTGAATCGATCGAGGACATGAGAGTCATTGCTAGCGGGGAAGACCTCGAATCATATACCTACCGCGAAGACCTGACTCCGGGTATCGATTACTATGTATACATAAGGGCAACTGATCCCCATGAAGCAGTCGGTTCAATTGAAAAACCAGTGCTAATGAGAGCAAGAACAGGTGGCTTGACATACGCTGAGCCTCTTGACGGAGCTACTCTCGATCCTGAACAGCGCTTCAGCTGGAATTACCGTGGACCGCAGGATAGTGCTGAATTCACCTTCAATCTTTTCGATCAGGAAGGTAACCTTGTGGATACCCGAAGCGCGGGAACTGCAACAACATTCACATACCCGGATGAGCTTCCTGGTAACAGAACATACAACTGGAGCATAAGTGCTGTTGATGACAGGGTGGAGCAGGGACCAGTGTACAGCTTCAGAACTCCTGATACCCCTACAAGATTGTTTAGCCCCGCCCCCTCACATAACATGGCCAATGTTCCTGTCACTGATGTTGTTCTCAGATGGAGCTACGAAGATCCTGACAGCGAAGAAATAAGATTTGATGTCTACTTTAACGATCTTGACACTCCGAAGTTCAGAAATCTCGATAGTCCCAGGGCAACACTGACAGAGAGGCTTTCGGGAAACAGCACGTACTCCTGGCAGGTCGCTGCGAGAGATGAGCATGGAAACGAGTCTAAATCACCGGTATGGCGCTTCAATACCCTTAACCATCCCCCAACCATAAGACTGCTCTCACCTGAGAATAACGCCACCGGATTGACCGGAGTCATCAACCTGAGGTGGCAAGGAGAAGATGCCGATGGTGATTCTCTAACCTACGAGGTTTTCTTCGGAACAAGAGACAACGTGGAGAAGATCGAGACGACTACGCAGACAAGTCTATCAATACGAATGTACTTACCTAACACACAGTATTTCTGGCGAGTCTCGGTAAGCGATGGAATAGATACCGTGACATCCGAGACGCGGAGCTTCACAACTGGTGAAATCCCGCTTACTGCTCCAGAAATACGCTCCCCCGTAAACGACGCAAGAAATGTATCTCTTGTCCCCGAGCTTCAATGGACGAGAGGTGACACCGCCGGTTATCCTGTCACTTACAAGGTCTATATGGGAACGTCTGCCGATAATCTCGAACAAATACTGGAAACGAGCGAAACCAGTGCAGAAATCCCTGGAGTGCTTAGCCCAAACACTCGTTATTTCTGGAAGATTGTTGCTGATGCGGGAGAGGCCGGTGCGGTCGAGACCAGTGTTGCTAGATTCCATACTCAGCAAGTCGCTGAAACGATACCGGTGATAAGCAACAGAGATGTTGTTGTCGCATTTTTCAGAGACGCTCAGACTCCTCCGATGATGTTTACGGCAGCCACCAATATAAATGCCAAGTTACCTCCGATCATGTCCGGTAATCAGCTATACGTTATCGATAGAACAGGCATATTGAGAACTTACTCTCTTTCCCCCAAAGGGGTCACGAGAGCTGCTGAACAGAGTACGAATTCGTCTCCTGAGAGATTCTTCCTAAGCGAAAACATCCTCTGGGTTCTTGATTCGAGAGGTGCCGGAAGAGTTCTCAGTATTCCGCTGAATGCTGAAGGAATTCCCGGAACGCCAAGCAGTGTCTTCAGCGGCATGATCAGTCCTTCGGATATGGCATTTGACGCTGACATGTCCACTCTTTTCATAGCTGATGCTCTGTCGGGCCTCAAGATCCTGGAGAGAACGGAGGCTGGTACTTATCGTGCGGGAATGACAGAGATAGCTGGACTTGCAGCTCTTGACGGATTTACAAGAGCAGTTGAATACGTGGAAGGTCAAGTATTCATCGGAGAAGCCGGCGTTCAGGGAGGACTGTTCAGACTCAGCCTATCGACTATGTCGAAGAGAGAGGTAGGCAGGTACTTCATCTGTAATGAGATCGCCCGCTCCGGAAGCACTCTGTACACCTTGACAGACCGAGGCTTAAGCATAATTGACATCTCTGTCCCTGATGCACCGGTGGTAGTGAAAGACATTACAGATATTCCGGGAATTGGATCTGATAGCATTCTCATTGCTTCCGATACAGTATTGGTCTTGATCAACGCAGAAGAAATATTGTTCTTCAATATCCGTAATAGAAATGACCCGGTCCGGGTATTCTGAAAACAACCTCGGATACCTATCAGAAGCTTAAGAGGCAGAGGATTCTCTGCCTCTTTTCTGTTGTTACCATTCCACGGTCCAAAGCTTCTCCGAACTCGTTGAAACGGCATCAACGTATTTCTTCAGTTCTGCGAGCTCTTCCACATTGTCCAGAAGTCCTGCAGCGACTATGTTGATATTGGGAACGAAGAGCCTTATCCTGCTGGCGATTTTTGCCGCGGCGATGGCCGGAAGAACTTCAATCGCCTTCACATTGTTCTGAGAAAGCTGTTGAAGTCCCTTCTCGACAGCTCTGGAATCCAGAGCAAAGAACCTGAGCACTGAGGGAAGACCGGCACTACAGGACATATTGTAGGTTCTCATTCTTGCAGTGATAATACCATCCACTCCGATACTCTTGAGATAATCGACTCCGTCTCTGTCCCCCTGAAGACCGGAAACAAAATCGATGTCGACAAAGACGGTTCTCCTACTGTCCTTGAACAGCTGAACCCTTCTGTAGAGCTCTTTCAAGCCTCCATCAAGAAAGAAGACTGTTGACGGAAGAACTTCGTCAGGAGTCAGCCCCTTTTTCCATAATGCAGCTATGATTCCTCTAAGCATCTCATGCCTCCTTATGACCATGATATAACGATTCGGCAAAAAAGAGAATATCGCAAGGATCAGCGTGCTATAATAAGTTTGTGGTAGAGAATGCCGGAGAAAACCACGCCAAGTTGGCGTGGTTTTCTTTTTGGAGGTCTTCATGCAGATTGTTGTTATTGGTGGCGGTATTTGCGGTAGCCTGATCGTCAGAGAGCTCTCTCATCTCCAGGATGTCAGCGCAATTCTCATCGAAGGAAAATCAGACGTTGGGCAGGGAGTGACAAAAGCAAACAGCGCTATTGTTCATGGTGGTTACGACGATCCTCATGGGACGATGAGAGCTTCGCTGTGTGTCAGAGGAAACGGCATGTTTCCTCAACTCTGTGAAGAACTGAATGTTCCTTTCAAGAGAACTGGCTCTCTTGTTGTTGCAAAAGACGCTTCTGATGAAATCGAGCAGATCGAAAACCTACTAGCCAACGGGAAGAAAAATGGAATCGAAGGACTTCGGATTGTCGGAGCTGAAGAACTCAGAAGAATCGAACCCCATCTTTCTGATGAGTATGCTTTCGCGCTACATTGTTCCAGTGCAGGGATAACCGAACCGTGGATGATTGCCATCGCAGCAGTCAATCTCGCAACGATGAACGGCGCCAGAGTGATTACCGGAAATCCTGTAAAAGGTGGAAAGGTGTGCGAGGGAAGAGTCAAAGAAGTGTGGCTAGAATCGGGCATGAGAATACCTGCAGACTGCGTTATCAATGCCACAGGTGTTCATTTTCAGGAAGTCGCCTCTCTTTTCGGCATTGAGACTCCTCCGGTGAGTCTTCGCAGAGGCGAGTACATTATCCTCGACAAGCTTGTGGGAGACATGGTGAAAACCGTAATCTTTCCTGTTCCGACGGAAGAAGGAAAGGGCAAACTCGTCCTTCCTACCGTAGACGGGGGTGTTCTTATCGGACCTACTTCAGAGGAGCTCGACAGTCATGCTCTTGAAGATGTCTCCACAACAGATCGCGGACTGCGCGAAGTGTTGTCCTCTGCAGATTCACTCGTTCCTGGTATCTCGAGATTCAACTGGGTAGTAAGATCCTTTGCCGGCCTCAGACCAGATACTGAAGAGAGAGATTTCTTCATCAAGACAGACAATGAAGTAAAGAACTTCATAACTGTTGGATCGATACGTTCACCCGGACTGACAGCTGCTCCTGCAATAGCTGAGCTCGTGGTAGATGAGATGATTACCGATGTTTTAAACACAAGCTTCAAGAAGAAGGAGAGAGTTGTCTCGAGACTTCCCAGAACCGAGAGGATAAACGAACTCCCCTTCAGCAAGATCGCCGAAATGATAGATGATGATCCTCTTCATGGAAAGATAGTCTGTCAGTGCAATGAAGTTTCTGAAAGGGAAATCATAAACGCCATAAGGGAAGGGGCAACAACCGTTGATGGTGTCAAGTTTCGCACAAGAGCGGGATTTGGCCGTTGTCAAGCGAGCTTCTGTGGCTGGAGAATCGTGCAGATACTCTCAAGAGAACTCGGAATAGAGTTGTCTGAGGTGAGGATGAATGAAAAGGAAGCCTGGATTCTGGATGGGAAGGTACGACCATGAGGAATATCAGGACTGATGTACTGGTTATCGGTGGTGGTGCCGGGGGAATGGCAGCTGCTGTAAGCGCGGCTAAGGAAGGAGCGCACGTAATCCTTCTGGAACGCGAAGATACCATCGGAGGCGTACTTAATCAGTGCATACATAACGGTTTTGGGCTGCAGTTTTATCAGCAGGAACTTACGGGGCCAGAATTCTCATACAAGCTTGAAAATGAACTGAAAGAGAAAGATGTCCACGTTGTCTGCGGTTCTTACGTGAGGCATGTTGATTTCGCAAGCAGTACCGCATACGTGCTTTCCTCCTCAGGTGTGCAGAAGATAGAGGCCGGTGCGATTGTCATTGCTACAGGTGCCAGAGAAAGACCTTTTGGAGCCCTCCTGATTCCAGGAGATAGACCGGCTGGGATATTGCCTGCTGGTCTTGCTCAAAGGTATGTCAACCTGGAGAATCATCTCCCCGGAAAAAGAGCATTGATTCTCGGTTCAGGTGACATCGGCCTTATCATGGCCAGAAGACTAACCCTGGAAGGCATGGAAGTCGTAGCTGTTGTTGAGCGAATGCCATTTCCCGGTGGACTCACACGTAATGTCGTGCAGTGCCTTGAGGATTTCGGCATTCCCCTTCATCTTTCGCATACCGTTACACAGGTCCGGGGAAAGGGCAGACTAGAACGAGTAGAAGTCTCACAAGTTGATAAAGAGTTCAATCCTGTCCCCGGGACGGCAAAGCATTTTGACGTCGACACCTTGATTCTCTCTGCAGGACTAATCCCCCATATTGAGGACTATGTCCGGGATCTTTCCACTGACCCCGTAAACAAAGGATTGAGCGTGTCTAATACTTGTGAAACCACTGTCAGGGGAACATTCGCGGCTGGAAATAACGTGGCGATCTTCGACCTGGTCGACTACGTCGCAGCAGAAGGTTGGATAGCTGGAAGACACGCGGCATTCCGCGCCCTCGGTAAGGCCAGGGAATCGGTAAGAATTCCGGTAGTCAGAAAGGGAATGGTGGGTGCGCTAGTGCCCAATATGGTCGACCCACAGGAACACCTCAGGATCTATCTGCGTGTCAAGACCCCTATGGATAAGGGGAAAATCGTATTAGAAGAGCTTGGAATTGAGAAGGACTTCGTCTACGCTGTACCCAGCGAGATGATCCAGCTCGTTGTAAACAGAGACAAGTTCGAGAAAATGAATGGTGCGGATAGCCTTACTGTGGAGGTGCTGCCATGAAAGGTCACATTACTTGCACAATCTGCCCAGTTGGCTGCAAGATCTCCGTACGAAAAGAGGGCGTCGAGTACATTATCGAAGGCAACAAATGTGTGCGGGGAAAACAGTATGCCATTGACGAGCTAATAAACCCCACCAGGATCCTCACTACCAGCGTCAAAGTGGTTGGCGGGAAGTGTGATCTGGCATCCGTAAGGACTTCCGGACCGATAGGATTATCGATCATAAGAGAGAAGATGGAAGAAATCAAAAAGCTCTCTGTTGATGCTCCCGTAAAGATCGGGCAGGTTATTGTAGAAAACATCGACGGTAACGGAGTGTCGCTAATCGCGACGAGGGAAGTCCCTCAGCGCACAAGCGTGCGCGAAGCTGGAGAGTCCAAGGGGACAGATCCATTTTTTCTGACGCGTACAAGCGTGCGCGAAGCTGGAGGCGAAGATCACACCTGAAGCAGTAGCCCAGAACAGGGCATCAGCTTCTCCTGCAGTCTTTTCCGGACCCGGTTCTGGCCATTCCGCTTCAGACCTGATCTCGGTCCTCCGTTTCTTGAGCGTTCTTCACTCAATCTGCTTCCAATCGTTCTCTGATCGTTCGCTTCAGCGCTGCTCTTGCGGCGCCACTTCTCGAGGAGTTGAAATCCTTGAACAACCGCGATAGAATATCAGTGCGTTCCAGCGTGGCTCAACTGGCAGAGCGTCCGGCTGTTAACCGGATGGTTGGGGGTTCGAGTCCCTCCGCTGGAGCCAGAAGGTATCTGTAAAAGAAGATCCTCGAGTGAGACGAGGATCTTCTTTTTGTTTTTATCTTTACTCAAATCTGATAATCTCCCTCAGTAGCAGTGAACTTCATAGGATCTCGGTACAAAGCCGCATGTCTTTGCTGAAGTGTGTCATGTTAATCTATAGTTGAATCAACACATTATTTGGTAGTGCAGCGAATAACGTGTGCTAAATATATCGCGCCCCGAAAACGAAGCCCTCACGATAAC
>PWXG01000015.1 GCA_003561215.1 Thermotogales bacterium | reverse complement strand
TTCTGCGTGCAGACGGTCACGAAATATGCCCCGGCCTGTGAATAATCGTATTCACGTAAACGGATGGAACGCCGACACCGGTTCATATCTGAACCTCTTCGCGAACATCGATCTTGCCTGTCACTGCTGCTGATATGAGAGCAACACGATACTCGCGGAGCAAGTCAATGCTTCTCAGTATACCTGCAACTACGGAATCTATGCGGTTTATTCCCTTGTACACGGCTCTTGCAATCCTCTTCTGCTCAGCATGTGACGAAGGAAAAGCAATGAGAAGATTACCAACCTGCTCGAAGTTCAGCCCTTCACGGGAAGTTCCGTTCTCAGCAGCGAAAATCTGAGACTGAACAAGCTGAGAGCATATCGCTAAAAACAGATACTGCGGGACGACAACTCGTCGTTTCGGACGGATTATACAGACGTGCTGATTAACATTTGCACGTGGCATATCTTCGGGAACCAAGCTGGCACGACCAAGTGAGGCACCTGTTATGTTTAACAACACGTCGTTGGGCATTACTCTAGTGTTCGGCATTTCATTATCAACATCATGACTGATGTAGACAGCGCTATCTAGATAGACTCCCCTGAAATGGATATTCTGACTCCGGAGTAGTAGAACTCCTGAGTCAACATAGGTTTCAGCGCCTCCGCGTGGCGTTTTACCGCTACCTATCTTAAGTGAGAGATGCTTGATGCGACGAGTTGTCCAATGCTCAGGGATCTTCCCCAGCCATTCCACGCCAGAGTCCTTCATAGGAACGTTCGGATCAAGTCCTCTTGTAACAGCATGGCTGATAAGAGCGGAACGCTTCTCATTGAGTAATTCAATCTGACTCTGTTTCTTCTGGATCAACGAATCAACTCGCGCTGTCTCGTGGTCTAGGAAACCAGAGATTGCTAGTTGTTCGTCGTAATGGGGAATTGCGATGTGCACGTTTCCGATAATCGGGCCATTCAAGTTGGCGAGCCCCGTTGTTGTGCTGGAATAGTAGTTAAACTGACTTCGGCCTACTTCACCATTCAGCACGTACCAAACGAAGCGAGGTGACACATTTTGCTTCACGCGAAGTCTTTGCATAAAATTAGAGCAACAGCAATTCAAAGATTCAACTTCCTTGGTAACGATCGAAGTCTTTCCTATGTGCTGTTGCGAACCGCTAGATTTTGTGACGATCAAGTCACCCTTCAGCAAGTGACAAGCTCTGAACTCAGCGGTGGAAAGCTTTCGCTTGGCGGGGTTTGCGATATTCCAGTTTCCATCGACTGTTTGTTCTGTTGAACGAAGAACAATGATACCATCTTCGTCGAAATCTTCGCCCCAAACACCGCTATCGTTTCTCGCAAGAATCGTTTTTGCGCGCTTTACCTCCCAATGCTCTGGAACATCTCCCAGCCACTCTATGCCAGAAGGTTTGTACTTGGGATATGCTTTCCTGATCATTCTTGCGCCTTTGGTTTTCTCTTCTTTGTGTTCTTCTGCCTGAGCATGCGTACGTTCCAGCGTTCGGTCCGGTACATTTCAGCATAAGATCCTCGCTGCAGAAGATCGGGCAGGCAGATGATTGCGAGAAAGCGGGACCAGCTCAATTGTCTCACCAGTGTTGAGAGAATCTTCTTATCGCCGAATGCTTCAGCCAATCGAACCATATGGCGCAGGCTCTTGTCAGAGAATCCACAGCCGCAAGCTGCGTTCACTGTGGTGGCCACTGAAGCGCGAGCCTGTTCGATCATGTGCTTGATGTCGCCAAGCAAATTCCTGGAAGATGATACCGGCTGATCCGAAGATGTTACAGGCTTTTCGGTCACTCCGTCACCTCCGCAAGCATGTCGGCAATCTCCTTCTCGATCTTCTTGAGATCGGCTTCTATCTCTTCGAGGGGTCTTGGTGGAGTGTATTTGTAGAAATAACGATTGAAGTTTATTTCGTAGCCTATCCTGGTCTTGGAATGATCAACCCAGGCCTCAGGAACGTGGGGAAGAACCTCCCGTTTCATGTACTCTTCCACATCGTCCTTCAGTGGAACGTTTTCAAAGTCACGAAGTTCGGAATCGGGTTCAGGGTTTCCCCGGGCTTCAGTACAGACATCAGCAGTTTCATCCCGCTCAGCCAGCACCATCAGAATTGCCTTAAAAAGTGCGTTCGGTACTTTGACACCGTCTGCATCGAAGACATCTTTCATCATCTGTGAAAAGACATCGCGGTTCTTAACAATGCCAGCGGATGCCAGACGATCGAGGGAGGAGAGAATTGCATTCTGAAACTCCTTGCCCCTGGTGATCTCCGCCTGCATTGCACCAGAATCTTTGCGTTTCTTGCTTTCCGCGAGTTTGGTGAAGGCCGGAGTCTCCTTTAGTCGGTTGATTCTGGTCTCATCCACCAGGAAGTTTAGCCGCAAAGGGCGTTCCACGGTGATACGACGGTAGCCAATATCCTCGTTATCAAAGATCCGAACGTGCTCACAATCTTCCAGATCACCGTAAAGCTGCGTTATCTGATCGCGCTGGTCGTCACAGATTTCGTTTCTTTTGTTTCCCAAGGATTTTCGCATCTTCTTGAAGAACGTTGCGCCATCTACCAGTTGGATTTTTCCTCTGCGTCCGGGTTCTTTTCGATTGGTCAATATCCAAAGGTAGGTGAAAATACCGGTGTTGTAGAAGAGCTGATCTGGTAGGGCTACGATGGCTTCCAGCCAGTCGTTCTCAATGATCCATCGGCGAATCTCACTCTCTCCCGAACCCGCTGCCCCAGTGAAAAGAGGCGACCCATTGAAAACGACCCCGAGGCGTGTACCACCTTCCTTCGGATCTTTCATCTTGCTGATCATGTGCTGTAGAAAAAGCAGAGAGCCATCGTTAATGCGCGGCAGCCCCGCACCAAAACGACCACCAAAGCCCTGCTCCTCATGTTCGCGCTTTATGAAATCAGCTTCAGGCTTCCATTCCACACCGAAAGGCGGATTTGCCAGCATGTAATCGAATTTGTGTTGGGAAAACCGGTCGTCTGTAAAGCTATTCCCGAATGCAATATGATCGATGTCCTGTCCTTTGATCATCATGTCAGACCCGCAGATCGCGTAAGCCTGGGCATTGTAGTCCTGACCAAAGACTTCCAAACGGGCATCTGGATTTAGTTCGCGGACGTAATCCTCTGACACGGAAAGCATACCGCCTGTTCCGCAGGCCGGGTCATATAGTGTCTTCACAATTCCCCTGGTCGTGAGAGTGTCATTATCCGGCAGAAAAAGCAAGCTGACCATCAGGCGGATCACTTCACGAGGTGTGAAGTGATCTCCTGCCTCTTCGTTTGATGCTTCGTTGAACTTCCTGATTAGTTCCTCGAAGATATAGCCCATCTCGATGTTTGGAACAGTTTGAGGGTGCAGGTCGATATCGCAGAACCTGGACACGACCAGATAGAGTCGGTTTGCCTTATCGAGCCTGGCGATCTGTTCTTCAAAGCCAAAGTGCTCTATGATCTCCCTAGCCCGCGTAGAAAAACCTTTGATGTAGTGGGTCAGGTTTGCTGCGATGTTGTTAGGGTCACCTTTGAGTTTGTTGAAAGTGAAACGACTTCTGTTGTAAAAGGG
>PWXG01000183.1 GCA_003561215.1 Thermotogales bacterium | reverse complement strand
TTAGAAGCATTGCCAGTACTGCCAAGAACGGGCAGTGCACCGTATCGCTTCGCGATGCACCGTACGCCTGCGGCGTGCCCGTACGCGACAAGAGCAGTCGCGTGGAAATACTTTGAGTAACATTGCCAGTACTGCCAGGAGCGGGACGTGGAAAAGCTCTGAGTAACATTGCCAGTACTGCCAAGAACGGGCAGTGCACCGTATCGCTTCGCGACGCACCGTACGCCTGCGGCGTGCCCGTACGCGACAAGAGCAGTCGCGTGGAAATACTTTGAGTAACATTGCCAGTACTGCCAGGAGCGGGCAAGAGGTGATGTTGCGGGAGAACACCGCAAGAAGTATTGTCAGCAGGATCGGCAGAGAAGCAATGTGACCGCTACGCGGTCAGAGGCGTGCAGCCACAGATCAGCTGGAAGCGTCAGAACGAAAAAGAAGAATCTACTTCTTTGTTTGGTTACGGAGGTGGCTGATCATGCTGGCTATCTTGCTGACAGATGATCATCTGTAAATACATTTAGAAGCTTGTTTGAGACGATGGTATCATGATGAAACCGCAGGATGATATAATGGTTTCATGATGAAACCGGGTGGTGTTGAAGATGACCATAACTGAAGTGATAGAGCATCTGGAGAGGTCGCAGCAAAGGCTGTTGGGTTCGGTTCCAGCCACTCTAAGGCCATTCTTTGACTCGCTCCCCCTGACTCAGAGAGCGTATCTCGTTACAGGCCCAAGAGGTGTGGGCAAGACTACTTTCATGTTGTCGCAACTGAGGGGCTGCAATGGTATGTATATCTCTGCCGATAATCCTCTTGTGCTGTCCGTTCCTCTGTATGAGCTAATAGATGCAGTCTTTATGCAGGGTTATGAATCTGTCTTCATAGATGAGGTTCATTATGCCAAGGATTGGAGCTTGCATTTAAAGGCTGTGTATGATTCATTTCCTGAAAGGAAGATCGTGATCAGTGATAGTAGCAGTGTTTTGCTTAGAAGGGGATTGGGAGATCTATCAAGAAGATTTATTATCAGGAGAATCCCGTTGCTCTCATTACGCGAGTATGTTTACTTCAAGACTGGAGAGCTTTTGGAAGTATTCGACTGTTTCAGGTCATCTCCCCAGGATATGATGAACGCAGTGAAGGATATCAATATTATGATGCTCTACCGCTCTTACGTAAAAGAGGGCTTCAGGCCGATCTTTATGGAGGGTTTGTACTCAGACAGGTTAAGCAACATCATCGAGAAAACAATCTATAAGGATATTCCGTTCTTTGTCCCGCAGATTGCTGATAATCATCTTCGTTTCATGAATGCTATTCTTGGGCACCTGGCTATGTCAAGAATACCGACTGTTAATGTCAATAGCATGTGCAGCAAATGGGAGATAGGCAAGAGGAAGCTCTATCAGTTGCTTTACGCTATGGAACACACAGGTCTGATAAGGATAATCAGGAAGAAACATGATACCAGGATGAACTCCATTGGTGCGAAGGTGTTTCTTGAGGAACCCTCCATGTACCATCTTTTTGACGGTGATACTGGGAGCGCTCGTGAATGCTTTGTGGCAACACTCCTTCAGGAAAGTGGAAGAGAGGTTTTTGCCAGCGAAGATGAGGAAGCTGCTGATTTTGTGGTCGATGGTTTGAAGGTGGAAGTCGGAGGAAGAAACAAGAAGAGGAAAGCAGCAGATTTTGTTGTCAGAGACGATACGGACATTCCCCTTAAGGGGATACTTCCCATGTGGTGTCTGGGGTTTGGGTACTGAAAAGACGCCAGCTCCGAGAAGACCACTCGGGCCAGTTCCAGTACCGCGCTGCGCTCGGTGCACAGTATCGATGGGATAGCACCATCGATGCACCGTATCACTTCGTGATGCCAGTACTGACGGAGAATCGCCGTCAGTGCCCGTACGTCCAGGAACAGGACGTGGAAGAACCTTTAGACACGCCAGCTCCGAGAAGGCCACTCGGGCCAGTTCCACTTCGTGGGACAGCTCTGGCTTCGCTAGGCCAGTTCCAGCTTTGCTGGGCAAAAACAAAGATCATCTGGAGGCAATGTTGAGTGAAAAACACCCGAGGAGCGATGTTGCGGGAGAACACCGCAAGAAGCATTGTTGCACAAAAGCGGCGCAAGAGGCGATGTCACGAGGAACTTCGTGAGAAGCAATGTCGAGCGAAGAGCGCTCGAGATGCGGAAAACAATGGACAGCGCCAGTTCCGCGAGGATCACGCGGGCCAGTTCTGGCAAGACAGCCAGGCCAGTTCGGCTTCGTGGGCAAGGTCGCTACCGCGGTCAGGACTGCTCCCTAGACCGGAAAAAAGCGGGACAGATACGTTTTTTCTAAAAGAAGGGCAGAATATATTCTGCCCTTGTCTTGACAGCATTCGATGATAGGGCTAAAGGGTGCTCTGTCTCTACGCGCAAAGAATGTTTCATTTCCCCAAGAAGCTTCACCAACTCTGGACTCGGAACCCGGGACTCTGGACTGGGATTCTTTTCTGTAGCCGCCAGTTCTGACAACAGCTTATCCTAGTCCGTGGTAGCTGGTTTCCGGTGTAGACGAAAGAGACTGTTCCCAGAGGTAGGATAACAGCACACATCGTTAGCATAAGCAGACGGTGGTGTGGTGGGATGCCAACGGTCATCTTCTCAGGGCGCAGGGTGAGTTCTTTGTTAAGGTCTCCCTTTTAACTGAGAAATGAAGATCTGTAGATCTGATAAGTTTGTCTACAGAACCGTTCGGAACGCGGTTTATTCTCGAAGAAGTGAACAAGACGATTTCGGCACCTTTGGTTTTTGCGAGCAAGAAAGCAGGAATCAGATCACTATCACTTGAGACGACGATTATCGTTTCCAGCATTGAAGAATACTGAACTATGTCTATTGCCATGTTCACATCGACGCCTTTCTGCTTGTAACTGAATGAGCCCTCCTCTTTGAGTTTCTGACATCGTCCTCTGACAAGGTCGATTCTCTGATAGGTCTCGATATGTTTTGCAAAGATCTGCTCTTTCTCATCGTACTTCTGCTGCTCTTCAGGTGAAGGGTTGTCTGGCAAAAATGCAGGGCTGTCGTGATAGCGGACTCTCATCAAATGGAAATCGGTCTTGGCAACTGAATTCTGATACTCATTGAAAATATTGAAGAGCGAGTGAGGTAAGTTGCTGTGTTTCAGATTATAGTCGTTCCTGGTGATCTGAGTAAGATATCCTCCGTCCACAATCACTATGGCTTTCACTTTTGCCTCCTCAAATAAAGCCGGCTCTCCGAATCCAAGTGCACGCGGCCTTGGAAGAAGAAACCGGCAGGTATATTAGATCTAGTTTGTTCAAGAGAATTATAGCAGTTCCTCTAAGACAATGTCAACTAAAGCTTGCGCTAATTCAGCGGTGCGGCGCACACCTTATAGATCGGATAGGACGATCGATGCACCGTATGGGCTTCGCCCATGCCAGTACCAACGAAGATCACGTTGGTGCACCGTATCGCTGAAGTACGCAGCGATGCCAGTACGATCACGGAGCGATCGTGCCAGTACGTCCAGGAGCGGGACTTGGAAAAGCTCCTTAGAAGCATTGCCAGTACTGCCAAAAGCGGGCAGTGCACCGTAT
>PWXG01000145.1 GCA_003561215.1 Thermotogales bacterium | reverse complement strand
CTTGGCAGGTTGAAGAAATCAAGTATTTTTTCGCTCCAGTTGCAGTCTTCCGGATCAAAGAGCTGAGTCGTGGTTGCCATGGTAAACTCTGTGGCTATTTCGCCACAGAGAAGATAAGACAACAGCGAAGCCATTGGCAAAAGTGTTTTAGCTGATTTCAGCCAATCTGGCATCCATTCTCGTAGCGCGATGAGCTGAAAGAGCGTGTTGAAGGGCTGGAACTGCGTAGGAGATTGATCAAATAGCCATGATCTGCCACACTGCTTTAGGGCTCTTTCCATGATACCGGTCCCGAACATGTTTCGATAATGCATAGGATGCCCGAGGAGAGAACCGGAGCCATCAAGAAGGCCAAAATCAACGCCCCATGTGTCTATGCCAATGCTTTCAAGCTCGAAACCTTCCAAAGTCGAAGCTTTCCTGATGCCTCTGACTACTCCGTCCAATAGTTCGTCGATGCTCCAAAAAATGTGTCCATTAGAAGAAAACGGAAGATTGCGGAAGCGATATACTTCCTCAATTATGAGCTTGTCTTTTGCAAGATAACCTGCAAAGGCTTTCCCTCCAGAAGCGCCAATATCGATTGCCAGGCAGCCCTTCGTCATCTTTGGGTCCTCGATATGCTAAGGGTAATTCTCAGAAAAGCATCCAGGTCAACGTTAACGGGCATCGGTAATCTCTTTCTCCAGACTACTACTGAAGAAGTGGTTGAGTGGGTTATCAGGAAGTCCACGGTTTTCTCGCATCTCCTTCATGATTGGACGAACATCTGTCTCGAAAGCTTCCAAAAGTATTTCTTCTGAGGCAATAACGTCGTTTTTACTCCTTGCGTGTTCGAGAGCCTCCCGGTCAACAAGCAAAGATCTTGCATAGATCTTCTGTAGCATGACTACTGACTGGATCATTGCTCCGATCTTAGATTTCACATTATGGCTCTGGTCAATTACCAGTGCCAGTTGCCTTCCAGACAGGTCGAAGAAGCTGTTCAACTCTACGAAAATGAGGAAGAGTTCATACGGGTTTATGGAACCGACTGTCAGATCATCATCGGCGTACTTCCTGGAGTTGAAGTGAAATCCCCCAAGCCTTCCCAGCATCGATGCAATTCCGACAACATACTCAATATTTGTCCCCTGCGCATGGTGCCCCAGGTCGACAAGAATCTTCGCTCTTTCCCCCAGCCTTTCGGCAACCAGCAGTGCTGTACCCCAGTCAGAAAGAACCGTGTGGTAGAAAGCGGGCTCGAAAAACTTGTACTCGATCAGCAATTCCATGTCACTATCCATCTCGCCATAGACAATCTCAAGTGACTTCAGCAGTCGATCAAAAGCCTGGGTCATATTGACCTGACCGGGGTAGTTGCTTCCATCGGGCAACCATAATGACAGGGCCTTAGAGTCAGTTTCCTGCATTATCTTGATGCACTCCAGGCAATGCTTAACAGCTTTTTCTCTCACAGAAGCATCCGGATTTGTCAAAGAGCCGAAAATGTAATCCTCTTCCTGAAAAAGATTGGGATTCACTGCCCCGATAGTCACTCCATTCCTTCCTGCAAGGTGTCTTAGAGCTATGTAATCATCGGTCTTGTCCCACGGAATGTGTATTGCAACAGAGGAAACCCCTCCTGTAAGCTTTGCGACAGTTCCTGCATCTTCTATGCGTTCCTCAAGGTTCCTTGCTTCTCCCGGTATATGAAAGGAGTGAAACCTTGTTCCGGATCTGGAAAAACCCCATGACGGGACCTCGACTCTGAACTTGGAAAGCTTATCGACAACCTCTGAAAGCTTCATAAAGCACCTCGCTTTTCTGTTTGCTCGCGGAACTGTGTTTTTCGTTAGAAACCTGGGGAACCACGTAAGGACCTTCTGGAATCACTGCAAGAGCTTCAGCCAAATGGAATCCTGACTTCCATAGAGTCACCAATTCTCGAAGGTGCTCTTTTCCAGAGATCTAGAGTCAACTCCAAGACTCGAAAGATATACAATCATCTTTGCCGAGCATTCAACCGAATGTATGTAGAAAAGGGCTTCTTCCATTGTCGCAGCGCATGAGAAGGCTCCGTGTCCTTTGACAACAGCAATCTTGTAGTTCTCAAGGTATCTGGGCAGCTGTTCTTCCATTTCCTTTGAACCTGAAGCGAACTCTAAGTCAAGCACGGGAACCTTTTTTATAAAGTAGCTTCCCTCAACATCTATGGGGATGATCTCATCTCTTACCATTGAAAGGGCAGTCGTAGCAAGAGGATGTGCATGCACGACTGCCAGGGCTTCGGTGTTTATGTAGATACTTGCGTGAACTCTCGATTCAGTTGATGCGATCGCGAGATTTCCGTCCATCTCAAAGAGATCAACTTCAACTATGTCGTCTTCTTCGAGATAACCCAGCATTGCGCCGCGCCGCTTTATAAGCATCCGGTTTCCAACACGCATACTGATGTTTCCACTGTGTGAGTTATTGAGACCCGTATAAAACAGTGCATGTCCAATCTTCTGAAACTCTTTCAGAGCATCTTTTATCAGAGCCATGGGATATCACTCCTCAGGTCAAGTTGATCGATTTTCGCTTCGGTGGGCACGCCTTCTTGTGTCCATCCTCGGTACTCGTAATACTCCTGGAGCATTGGTTCAAGATCAAGTTTCTCGTTAGCAGCAGGACCTTCTTTCACAACCTCATTCAGGAGTCTGGTGGGCAGATTGTCATCTTCTTTGCCGAATCCCAGGCGGACATTCACAAGCCTTTCAAAGTTGTGAATTCTCTCGCCAATCCTCTCGAGACCTCCCGCTGTAAATTCAGAACCAGTAACTGAATTGAGAAGTCTTGCCCATACATCCATTCCGACCGCGTATGCGTTAAACCTGCACAAGACGGCAGAGTCATAAAAGGCTCCAACATCTTGAGATCTGGCAACGTGGGTTCCCTTTCCTATCGAAGCAAACCTGTCAATCTTTCTGGGAGAGCCCAACTCTTCGTAACTGACGGAGTATCCTCCTCTTAGATGGCATGCGCCCCGGTTTGATGTGGCATAGACTACAGCCATTCCTTTCGACCCACGGGGATCGTATGCGGGCAGTTCCATTCCCTTTACGTGCATAGCGAACTCCTGCCCACCAAATTGTTCCGAAAGCCTCTTTACTCCAAGTGCAAGAAGCTCACCCGGACCCTCTCTTCCTGCTATCATATCTATGTAGGGGATTAGCTTGTCCTTTTCACCAAACCTGATTCCGAAGTCCTCTATGCCCCTCTCAGTAGCTTCCATTGCCCAGGCTAACGTGCTTCCCGTGCTTATACTGTCAATTCCGTGCCTGTTGCACCTGTAACCTGCTTCAGCGATTATGTTTAGGTCATCTATTCCAAGATTCGGCCCCATTGCCCATGTTGTTTCAAACTCGGGACCTTCTCCCTGGTCTTGTCCCGTTTTGGTGTATCTGCCGCAGGCAATCATACAACCCCAGCAAGCGTTTTTCTTGTGGAAGATCGTTTTCATGAGTTCTTCACCCTTGACCTTGCTTACCCCTTCAAACTGTCCTTTCTGAAAGTTTCTGACAGGAAGGATTCCGAAAAAGTCTATCACCTTCATTAAACCCTCAGTCCCGAGGTTTGGCAGGACCTTTGAGGTGAT
>PWXG01000226.1 GCA_003561215.1 Thermotogales bacterium | reverse complement strand
GTCATTTGTCCCAGCTCGTTGAACGTTGGCCACCCATATACGATTGAGTCCCAGCCTGCCCAGGTGGGTCTCTCTGCAGCCATCGCAATAGATGTGATGGCAAACACAACGATCATCACAATAAGCAGTTTTTTCATTCTCTCACCCCCTATAGTTTTGGTATGGTCAAAACAACACATATATTTGCTCAGCTAGACCAGACCTGTACAATAGATGTTACCACTTCAGTTGACCAAAACGACATATTTTTCCAAACAGTGTGATCATCTTGCCGCGTTGAAATCCTGCAACAAGAGACAAGAAAGGGACGGCCTAAGACCGCCCCTCGTCGCAGCTCCACTAATCTAGAATATGATTGCCACACCAAATCCAGGATAGGGCCATGGAACAACTCCCACCCAGTTGCCTCTAAATGCATTACGCAACTGAACAGCTCCCCAGGTGATATTAATCGACCCGCTCAGATATAGGTCGATGTTCTCAAGTGGTAATGGGTAGGTGAGTCCAACACCTGCTTGTACGCCAAGGCTAAGCAACTGGACACCGGCTTCCCAGTAGAAATTGACCTGATTGCGAACAACCGGGTTGAAGTAAGTTCTCCAGGAATAACCGACTATTGAGATACCTGAGAGCTTCGTCATCTGACCCATGGCGTCAAACTGAGGCCAGCCGAAGACTATTGTGTCCCATCCCAGCCATGTAGGGCGACTTTGTTCCATGGAAAAGGCAAAGGAAATGACAAGAACAACACACAGCACAAGTACAAGTTTCTTCATTTTCTCACCCCCTCGTAATTGCAGAAATGGTTAACGAAAAATGACCTCACGGACCGTAACGAATTATCTCGCTCTAGAAACTGAATGCCCAATGTACCATTGGCGGAGTGGTAAGCAATGCGCTAATCCAACCAAACTCACCTTCAATCAAGGATTGCGCAACTCCAATAGGCGAAACCCCTATACTTCCTCCGATATGGAAGTGAGCGTTGCCACCCAAGGGGAAAGCCCATTCAATTCCCGCATTCATCCGGGCGGGAATAATCAACAGCGCAGTATCGAGCCCCCAGTATGCGTTTAGTCCTGAAGCGAGTCCTGCACCGAAGTACTTATGGTACCTGAAACCCAGCAACCAGTTGACTCCGAAGAAGGACTCCACGGGTTTGTATGGGTCGTCGTCAACATGCGAACCGAAGCCAAAAAGGAATCCATTACCGACCATCATTGCTCCAAAGACTGCAGCCGAAGAGAAACCGATCAACAACACCAAAATAACTACAATTCTCATAAAAAGCACCCCTCGCGATAGAATGATTTTATGAATATGCAACATCGATTATTGAGTTGTGATTCCCTCTAACATAAGTATTTTACCATGACCGAAGACTCGCCAGATAGCAACAGCCACAGATTATCCGCAGACAGTCCTTGTGAAAGTGCTTTCGGATACTGTGTTGAAACAGCATCGGTGTGTTGACGTATTCTAACACTCTGTGAAAGTGATCTTGATTATGGGATAATTCGCTATGATGCCTTTGGAAAGAGTTGTGTTGAGGAGCCAGAGATCCCTCGTGATCATACGATCTATGTCATAATCTCAACAAGCTATCCCCGCATTTGAGAGACGTTGTGGTGGAATCTCGTTCACTAGATAAGGGAGGAAGAATATGAAGATACTCCTTACGAACACGCTCACCAGAAAAAAGGAAGCGTTTGAACCAATAACTCCTGGAAGAGCCGGTATTTACACATGCGGCCTCACAGTCTACAACTACGCTCATATCGGAAACCTCAGAGCCTACGTGTTTTCGGATGTGCTGAAGCGGGTGTTCCTCTACAACAACTACGAAGTAAAACATGTGATGAATATTACCGATGTAGGCCATCTCACGAGCGATGACGACGAAGGTGAAGACAAGCTCGAAGCAGGAGCTAGAAGAGAGGGCAAGTCGGTCTGGGAGATCGTGGAATATTACACCAGGGCGTTTCTGGAAGACATGAAAGCCCTCAACATAATCAAGCCCGATGTCCTCTGCAGGGCAACGGATCACATAGAAGACATGATCGATATGATCGGGAAGATCGAAGCCAACGGCTACACATATGTTGCAGGAGGCAATGTCTATTTCGATACCTCAAAGCTTAAGGACTATGGCAAGCTGGCAGGACTCAAGCGGGACGAAGAGGCAGCAAGATCCAGAGTGGAGGCGGATCCTTACAAGAGGAATCCATTTGACTTTGTGCTATGGTTCACCCGGTACAAGTACCATAACCATGCAATGCAATGGGATTCTCCCTGGGGAAGAGGTTTTCCCGGCTGGCATATCGAGTGTTCGGCCATGTCATCGAAATACCTGGGTGAACGTTTTGACATTCACACAGGTGGCATAGACCATGTTCCGATACATCATACCAACGAAATCGCCCAAAGTGAAGCCGCTTTTGGTCATGAATGGGTGAATTACTGGCTCCATAACGAGTTCCTGATAATCGGTAACGACGAAAAGATGTCAAAATCCCTGGGTAACTTCATCCGACTGCAGAACCTTGTTAACCAGGGATATGATCCCCTTGATTACAGGTATTACCTTCTCGGGGCTCATTACAGGAAGAAACTTGCTTTCTCTCTTGAAGCTCTTGATGCAGCAAAGAACGCAATGAAAAGAATCAGGACAAAAGTAGCAGAAATCAAAACGGTGGAGTCGGAACAATACGATTCTGATGCATTTGATAAGATGAACAGGAGCTTCCTAGAAGCAGTTAACGATGATCTGAACACGCCCAAAGCACTTGCCGTCTTGTGGAGAGTCCTCGATTCTGAACAGCTTAGCAGTTCGACAAAGCTGAAGACAGCCGAGGAATTTGATCGTGTCCTGGGACTCAAACTGGTTGACACAAAAGAAGTTGAAGTCCCTGAAGAGGTGCTCTTGTTGGCTGAAGAAAGACTGAATGCTCGCAGAGCAAGGAACTGGGAAAAGGCTGACAAGCTCAGGGACAAGATTATCAAACTAGGCTACGAGATAATGGACAGGAAAGACGGATATGAGATAAGAAGAAGCTAGGGAAAACACCCCTAGCTTCTTTGCATCTATACTTACATCTGCGTATCGAGTCTGAAAAGAAATCCTGGGGTGAAGTCTTCATCAAAGGTGACACCGATCTTTGGGTATAGTGTCAGAAGCCGGGTCAACGTTTCACTTATGCCCATTGTGACATATATGTCTGCAGTATCAAACGAGAAGTCTCTGAGATAGACAGCTGCACCGACAGCGACCTCACCAAGGAACATGAACGGGTAAATCCCTCTGTTTATCTCGAACAGGTCCTGTGCAACTCCAGCAGACAACAGTGTCTGTTCCCCAACAAAGGCATTCGCTCTTACAAACGTGCTAAGCGTCGGTGAGAACGAAGCGCTCGCCCGCAGAGATGGCGTCGGAAGCAATTCGAGCTCGTCGATGTCCCATTGGAGTATGGGTCTTATCACGAAATTCCAGCGTGAATCCATGACTCGAAGAGCAGCAGAAAGATTGAGATCCAGGCCGGTATCTACAGAGGCGTCAGCTAAAACCTGCATGCTCCTGTGGGGTCCAAGGGCGGTTTCGTAAAGCAGTGTGGAAACATCAAAAGATCCC
>PWXG01000048.1 GCA_003561215.1 Thermotogales bacterium | reverse complement strand
GTAGCTACGCTACGTAACTCAAACTATGAGATAAGTATCTGAGAGATCAACACAACACTAACAGCAACTGAGAAAAGGAGGAAACGTAATGTTGACAAAGTTCAAGAGATTGCTTCTGTTTTTGGTTTTTGCGACTATGGTGCTAGTTAGTGCAACTATGTTTTCGCAGGAGTTCACAACCTCAGTCAATATTCCGTTGACAAGTTATTTTGCCAGAGTTCAGGTAAATCCATACTATCAACTTGTGAACCTTGCATCAATGGCTTTCGCTGAAGAGCATTTAAAGGGAACTGAGTACGAGGATCTGCCGGTCATTTCTCGTGCATCAGTAATTGACGGCGGATTCAGAGGGGCACACAACTTCGCGGATGTTCCTGCTGGACCTATTACTGAGGAAGAAATGCGTCACTTGTATCGCTACAACAATACTATTGTGGCGCTAAAGCTTAACGGTCAGCAAGTAATCGATTGGCTCGAGCATTCTGCGGGGAATTTTTTCCAGATTGATCCGAATTCCACTGAAGATCAAACACTCGTTGATTTCGGATTCGACTGTCACCATCTGGACCAGTTCTGGGGTATTACCTACCTCTACGATGTTACGCAGCCGCTTGGTCAGAGAGTTGTAGACGCTGAGTATGAGGGAGTTCCTCTTTCTGAGGACATCTACTTCATAGTAATGGTTGATAGCTTCCGTGCCGGTGGCGGAGGTGGTCTTCCCCATGCAGTACCTGAAAACGTTGTGCTTAGATGGGATGTTGATTACAGGACCATGGTCTTCGAGTATCTTGATTCACTTGGTGGAATTATGCCAGAGCTCGTAATCAACTGGTCACTAAAGCCCGTGGAGACTGCCGGAAGAGTGCTCTTCAAGACAGGCGGAGAGTGGGGAGTGCCTGTTACTGAATACATGGAAGCTGCTGCTCAGCTGAATATCGAACCTGTCGATCATATTGAATACGTAGGAACCGATGATGTCTGGGGTCTATTCGAGATTGATCTTGCTAGGGTGAGGACCCCTTAACATCACAACCAAAGAAAGAGTAGGATATTAGAGTTTTCTGAATGACAAAATGTAGTTGACACTCGCTCCTCTTTCGGGGCGAGTGTTCGCAGTAAATGTTAGAGGAGGTAGACTGATATGAGAAATCTCCGACGCGTAAGACTCACAATTGTTTTTTTGATATTAGCTGTAGTGCTTACACTGTCAGCTATAGCGAATGAATTTGCTGCCGACGAACCTAGACAGATTATTCTGACTTGGCAAAACAACCCACAGACAACAATGACAATCACCTGGCGAACTGATGTTGAGGGCGAAAGGTCTGTTGCTTTCTTCTCATCAGAGAAGACATTTGAGACAGAAGGGGCCGAGTTCCGAGAGGCGGAAACCTATACTTTTGCTGAGACAGCGGCCTGGTTGCATACGGTGGAACTTACTGAGCTTATTCCCGGTAAGACCTACTGGGTTGTTCTGCAGACAGATGATTCGAAGAGCGAGGTTTTCAGTTTTCGAACAGCTCCTGCGGAACCCGAGGATATTACCTTTGCAATTGGAGCAGATGCGCAGCATTTGCGCACGCAGATGCATGTGATTCGAGAAGTGCACAGGAAGGTAGCTCAAGAAGATCCCGATTTCTTCGTGTATTCTGGCGATTTTGTTAACGCTGAACTCAGCGATTACGAGTGGGACCTGTTCTTTGATCTATGGCACGAACTCATGATCACGGATGAAGGTAGACGAGTACCGCTCATTCCCGCTATAGGCAATCACGAAGTTGTTGCAGGTTATGGGGGGTCAAAGGAGCTCGCTGTGTTCTACTTCAATCGCTTCAAGATTCCCGAGCCCGAAAAGTATCACGTGATCCAGTTCGGACCCGATCTAACCATCATATCTCTTGATTCAGGACATTCTTCTACAGTGGACGGAGAACAGCTCTTGTGGCTCGAAAGAACTCTGCAGGAGTACAGTGACAGCGAGTGGGTCATTGCTCACTACCATGATGGAGGATGGTGGAGCTCTGGAGCAGTTCCTGTGAAGATAAGATGTTTCTGGGTTCCACTTTTCGAGGAGTATGGGGTCGATTTGGTTCACAGTGGCCATATTCATGCTTATATGAACACCCTGCCTATTCTTGGCTTAGGAGAATATGCTCGTAAGATCGATAGCATAATAGAAGAAGGACTTGCAAGAGCCAAAGAAGATTTCGAACCAGGGAAGAACTACGCTCCCCCTCTTCAGCCGAATCTGCTCCAGCTATCGCGTGGCAACTGGGAAGCACTAGGATTCAGCTCGTTAACAGAGGGTTTGAGAGAATTGACTTACATGCTCTCGCTGTTTGTTATTCAGACTGGAGAAGCGACAAAATTACGTGTGTTTGATCAGATAAGTGCAACGCAGTTATTCGCTCAGTTTTGGGCTCCACTTCTGGCTTCAAAGTCTTATAGAGATGACGCCCTTGTAGATGAAAAAGAGGGTGTATTATACATGGTTGGCGGGGGCCTCGGAGCTGAATTGAGCACGGTTATCAGCGCGGACAATCGCTGGTGGCTGGAAGACTCGCGTGCTGTACATCACTTTAGACTCGTATCAATAGATGCATCGAGAAATGAACTGAAGGTATTACCTGTCTTCTACTGTCCAGATGAGAAGACATGGGAAGAAGGAGAACCGTTCGTTAGGAGAAAGTGACATTGCTTTTGGTTGATTTCATGGAGTTTTCTTAAGTATCTGACTTACTTGAATCCAACCCTGTAGTAGCATGTCAGGAATTAAGAGCGCGATTCCATGAAGAGATGACTTCTGGCAGAGACTGGACTGTAATGAACGTCGAACCGAACTTAAGATGCCAAGAAGCGATTCTACAAGGTTGCGAAAGCTTCTTGAATGGTGCTTGTTGGCTTCCCTTGTTCTAGGAATTGCTAGATCAACCCAGAGTTAACAACTGCAGGTAATTTGGGGCACGAGTGAAGAGCGTGCCCCTTCTATAAAGAAAGTGACTCCTATTTTTACCTTACCGATACCACAGTTAAGCCTATCTGTATTACAGATCCTCAAGAGGCACAATTCTTCCTGTTGTCGCTCTATCGTGGAAAGAGAGCTCCAGTTATATCTGGTGAGTCTTCTACTCTCGATTCCAGTATCTTCTTGTGTCTACTCCTCCGGCTCTTCCATCACAAGCATCCAGACCTTTTTCAGAGGAAGTTCTGCCTGGATCTCTGCGGGGAGCTTCTCGAAGTTGCGGTAAATAGCTTCGACCAAATCTCGACTGTCCCAAAGTCTTACTGAGAAATAGCCTTGATTCGCCTCCTTTTGAAGAGCCCTGTTGAAACCACCCCAGCAAACCAAGAGACCATGTTTTGCTGGCTGCTGAGAACAGTGAGCCAGGAACTGGGAACAATTCAATCATTCACCAGATTCGCTTCATTTCCGTTGTTGCTTCTGAGAACGCAGTTCTTATCACCGGCGATAAATTGTACCTCCAAACTGAACTGAATAGCGGAGTTAAATGCGTTACTCCATAAGAGTTTGAGAGCAAGTGACTCGCTTATGTATGAAGCCAGAATAAGTCCAAAGTGTAAGAAGCTGGGCAGACACCTTTTGATTACCGATAATTAAGAACCCAGTCTATCAGATGAGCACGGT
>PWXG01000069.1 GCA_003561215.1 Thermotogales bacterium | reverse complement strand
GAAACATGAAAGAGCGTTAAGGCTGTTGAAAACCGCGCGCGGCCAGTTGAGCTCGGTAATATCGATGATAGATGAGCAGAGATACTGTGTTGATGTCTCTATGCAGTTGTTGGCCACAATCTCCTTACTGAAGCGAGCAAACACTGAGATTATCAACCGCCACGTCGAAACCTGTGTTAGAGAGGCCGCCGAAAAGGGAGACATAGACGAGAAGATCGAAGAACTAGAGCATCTGATGCGTTACCTGGAAAAGACGCTGTAGACTTTCTCAGGGTCTACTCGTTGCAAAATATTTGCCAATCGTATGGGGGAATGATGAGCTTCTTCCCATCGACCGCTATCTCCAGAGGGTCACTTCCAGGATTTAGCAAGACTCGATTGTGCTCAAAATTCAGCAGTTCAGCACCGCAGGGATCTCCTGGTTCCAGTCCCATGGCTTTGAGCACCTCTTTCATAAGTCTTGAATCAGGGACAACGGCAAGATAGAACCAGTCCTTTTTGCAGGAGAGCGCACAGCATCCGTTAAATGGTTCAGTCTCGAATTTCGCAAGGGATTCTGCGTCATCAAGTTCAACCAGGTCGAGCATAAACTTCCCGTGATAACTGGCATCTCCGAGCCTCAAAGAAACAGGCTTCTTCAGTCCACTGAAATCACTGACCTGCAAGCCAAGACGTTCGTGAATAACATCTGGAATTCTGCTGCAGATCGTGTTGTTTTGGTCCTTTACTCCCGTGTGTGCGGTCACCAGTACTTTGCCGGAAAAGGAAAGCAGCTCCTTCGCAAACTGCTTCTTCAGATGGAAAGCATTGGGTACAATGACCACGAGGAAAGGGTCGAGTTTGCTGCCTGGGAAGACAAAATCCACGTTGTAACCGGATTCCCGAATAGCCCTGTAAGTTGCGAATATACCGTCTTCCAGCAGTTCGAAATCGTTGTTCACACCGTCAATCCGGTTGATCCAGAAGTTCTCGTAGTCCACGTAGATTGCGATTTCCTTCTTTCTTTTTCCTGGTGATGTGTGTGAAACCTCCTTGAAAGCTCGTCCAGCAACAGCTGATCTGGCAGTGGGATCACCCGAATAGCCTATGAGGCCGCCGTGATACTGCTCCGCTCCATATGGTAGTTGACGAAAACGAAAAACCAACGATCCGAAAGCTCCATATGCAAATGCCTGCTTAATCCAGTATCCGAGCTGTTCAGGAGCGAAGTAGGTGTTAACTCGCTGCCAGTTGACAATGCCGGGTTGCTGTTCCATGACTACGAATTCCGCGTCTTTGAGCGATCGCATTAGCTCATGATTCATAGCCTGCAACATGTAATCGTATTCGCTGGGAATGTAGTTATCCCAGCTCACAAAGTCAACATGATCTGCGAGTTTCTTGTAGTCAATGTCTGTGAAGTTGACCATCATGTTGTGTGTTATTGGTTTAGGAGAGAAACGTCGCACGAGACTCGCCTGCTCAACGTGGTATGAGATGACCGAGTCTGATGAGAATCGCATGTACTCCAGGAGCAGGTGAGGATTGACAGATGTGACAGTCTTCATCGGCGGGTCTATCTGGTCCCAGTCAGTGTAGGTTTGACTCCAGAAAACAGTTCCCAAAATCTTGTTCAACTTGTTCAGTGTCTCGTATTTGCTGCGGAGCCAATTTCTGAAAGCTCTTGCACAGCTTTCACAAAAGCATACCGTTGTTCCATGGCATCCGTATTCATTGTCGATTTGCCAAGCAATAATCCGGTTATCGTTTCCGTAGTGTCTGGCGAAAGCCTCCGTTATCAGTCTTGAGTGGTGCCTGTAGAGTTTCGAGTTGAAACAGTAGTGCTTTCTCGAACCATGAAGCCTAACATGCCCGTGCTCATCTTTCTGAAGGATCTCGGTACTCTTCTTCACAAGCCAGATCGGTGGAGATGCTGTGGGTGTTCCCATTACCACCTTGATTCCTTTTGATGCTATAGCGCTGAGAGCCCTATCAAACATCGAGAAATCAAGCTTTCCTTCTTCCTTCTCGACTACAGACCACGAAAACTCACCTATCCTGACAGTGTTGAAGTTCATCTCGGCCATCAGCTCCAAGTCTCTATTCCAGCGAGACTCAGGCCAGTGTTCCGGATAGTAGGCAGCTCCCAGCATTCTCATCCCTTAACACTCCCCATGGTAAGTCCTTCAATGAAGTATCGCTGGAACATCAAGAAGACTATCAACGGTACGACGGCAGCAATTATCGCTCCTGCAGACATTACGTTCCAGCTGGTAATCCATTGTCCCTGCATGTTTACAAGCCC
The DNA here is from genome assembly GCA_003561215.1 of Thermotogales bacterium. Lineage (GTDB taxonomy): Bacteria > Thermotogota > Thermotogae > Petrotogales > Kosmotogaceae > UBA9910. Next base: position 1,365 of record PWXG01000069.1, on the reverse strand, counting down.
CAGTGTGACGGGCTTTATCCTGTCACTCTGAATCAGTATCAACGACCAGAGATAGTCGTTCCAGATCCACGTGAATTCAAGGATGCTCAATGCTGCCATGGCAGGAAGCACTAGCGGAAGGGCAATCTTTCGATATATAGTGAAACTCCCCGCACCGTCTATTCTTGCAGCCTCAAACAGACTTTCCGGGATAGTTTTCATGAAGTTTCTCAGGAAAAAGGTGCAGAATCCCAGTTGAAAGGCTATGTGAAACAGTATTACTCCCTGGTAAGTGTCGTACAGTCCTGTGTTCACAGAGAACCGGTAAACGGGAATCAGTAACATCTGGAAGGGAACCAGCATTCCTCCCACAAAGATCATCAGTATAGGCGTGGATAGCTTGAAGTCGAACCATGAGAGGGCAAATGCAGCAAGGCTTGACAAGAAAAGGGCCCCAATGACCGATGGCACCGTGATTATGAAGGTATTCAAGAAGTACCTTCCCATGTTTGCGTCGGTCCATGCAGTAACGTAGTTACCGGGTTGAAAATCTCTTGGAGGCTCCCACCATCTCCTCATAAGCATGAGTTCATCCATAGATTTCAAAGAAGTGAAGATGGAGATCAGGAACGGAGTCAGCCAGACAACCACGAAAAACGTGGCCAATGCGTAGAATAAGAAGCGCTTCATGATTCGGCCTCCTTCTTAAGCACATGTCGTATGTATAGAATGATGAAGCCGAGGGTGATCAAGAACTGCACTGTGGCGATCGAAGAGCCGTAACCCATTCGGTAATTATGGAAAGCCTGAACATACATGTAGTTTGCCATTACGCTGGATGAGTAGAACGGTCCCCCACGCGTCAGAACGTAGACGATATCAAAGGCCCTGAGAGAATCGATTATGCTGATTGTGACAGCAATTACCATCGCAGGTCTCAACATAGGCAGTATGACACTTATGAAACGCCTGAAAGCATTTGCTCCATCAACATATGCTGCCTCAACAAGTTCTTTTGGAACCAGTTTCAAGCCGGCAAGGAAGAGGACCATGGCATAAGATATTTGCTTCCAGGCTGCAGCCATGATGAGAGAATAGGTGACAACCGACGGATCGCTTAGCCATCCGACCGGTCCCAGCCCAAATACCCCGAGGAGGCTGTTCAGGGCACCGGTGCGCGGCTCCAGGATCCACATCCATATCTGCCCGATTACTACAAAAGACAAAGTCATGGGCAAATACATGAAAGTCTTGTAAATCTTTGCTCCTCTGAACTTCTGGTCTAGAAAAACTGCAAGAAGCAGGCCCAAAGGAACCGTTACCCCTGCAAATCCGACCAACCACCTGATGTTGTTCAGAAGAGAGGTCCTGAAATGCATATCCTGG
>PWXG01000053.1 GCA_003561215.1 Thermotogales bacterium | reverse complement strand
TTGCTGTTCCATACGTTGGAAGGCACTCTGACAAGCTCTTTCACTTTCTGATCTTTCTTTTTGGTGGAATGGTCTTCATCGTGATCCTGAGAAGTCCTCTGAGCAAGCTTCTTTCGTTTTTATTTGGCGCCACATTGCTCATAGCACCGTTCGCAATGGAGTGTGTTCAGGAATTCATTCCTTACAGAGTCTACGATCCAACAGATATAATCGCCAACTATGCAGGACTGGCTGTGCCTATTCTTGTCTTTATCACAGCTCTGCTCATAAAAAGATCGGCGTGGATATCATGGAGCGTCTTCGTTGGACTCCTTGTTTTGCTGTTCTTCACACGATACGACTCAACGCTTGCCCAAATTTTCTCTCGAGATGTTTCTCTATTCTTTGATATCGCTATATACTTCGGTCTCACTTTAGTTGCACTTCACATTATGTTCAGAAGCGATGTAAGACCCTTCTCTATAATCCCTGAGGCCATAGCCCTGGTTCTACCGACGATCTTTTTCCTGGACCATCGTCTCACACCGCGATTCACATACACACGACGCGACATACTTTTCGCCTATATAGGCATTTTCGCCGCCATTTTGATCTACTCGGTTCATATCTTCCTGAAAGATAAAGCTCAGACTCAAAAGGAAATTCAACAGACCGTTGAAGGACAGAGCAATAATACAAAAGAAAGCTCTTCATGTTCTTGACATGAGCTCTCAAAGAACCCGATCTATTGGAAGATCAAGTTCTTACTAGCAGCAGAACCATGTAAATCACGTATATTCCAAGAAAAGTAGCAGCTTCCCACCTGTCGAGCGTCTTTCTTCTACCGGTAAACATGGCAATAAACAAAAGAACCGAAGCCACCGCAAGAAAACCCATATCCACATTTAGAGCAGCACTGTATTTCATGGGTTGGACAAGCCCTGTCAGGCCAAGAATGAGAAGCGCGTTGAATATGCATGAACCGACAATGTTTCCTATTGCAAGGTCGCTTTTGCGCTTCAAAGCTGCAACAGCTGAGGTAAACAGCTCAGGTAGAGAGGTCCCGAACGCGACAACTGTTACCGCAATAACGTGTTCAGTGATTTCGAATGTCCTGGCCAATTTGACCGCGTTGTCAACAGCGAGTTTACCCCCGACCAGAAGTGCTGCAAAGCCCATAGCAGATAGCAGTAGAGATCTTGGAAGACTTCCACCTCTTACTTCTGGAGCAGAGTCTGCTTTGACTTTAGAGATGAGAAACACATAGATCCCGAAAAAAAAGAAAGCGATGAGAAGCAATAAACTGTCAAAACGGGATAAGATACTCTCGGCTTTTCCTGTGAAGAGCGCATCGTTCACCAGAACAAAGACAAGGACTGTTGAAAAAAGCAAGAACGGGATCTCTCTCCAGACAGTGTTCTTCTGCACTCTCAGCGGGAATATTAGCCCAGAAATCCCAAGTATGAGGAAGATATTGATGAGATTACTGCCAAAAACGTTGCCAAAGGCGATGTCTGAAGAACCTCTAACTGCCGAAGTCAAGTTAACAAATAACTCTGGAGAAGATGTACCGAAAGCAACAACAGTCAGTCCGATGACTATCTCGGATACTTTAAGCCTTTTTGCGATTGATGAAGAACCCTCAACCAGGAAGTCTGCACCTTTCACAAGAAGTGCCAGACCTGCTGCAAGCAGCAAAAACTGGATCATCTCATCCGATTATCATATTCCGACCGCGATTCTTTGCCTCGTAGAGAAGCTTATCCGCATCCACGATCAGCTCATGAGCATTGTGAATGCCCAACTCTCTCACTCCACCGCTGATCGTCATCCTCAGCTCATAATGAAAACGCATTACTTCAACAGCTTCTATTACCCTCTCAGCAACGCGGTAAGCGACTGCTCTTGAAGTATCCGGAAGAACTACAAGGAATTCCTCGCCACCGAATCTGAAGGCGATATCGTCCCGCCTGATGCTCTCCTTTATTGTTGCTCCCACTGCCCTGAGTGCCTTGTTTCCGACAGGGTGGCCATAGTAATCGTTTATGTGCTTGAAGTGATCGAGGTCCAACATGATAACCGAAAGTGGCTGTCCCATATTCCGGCAGCGTTCAATCTTGTCCTGCAATTTCTCATACAACCTTTGGTTGTTCAACAGTGTGGTTAGCGGGTCAACTTCCATCTGTTCGCGAAGCTCCTTGTTTACTTCCTTTAGAGCGCTTTCAGCCGCTTTCAGGCTTTCGTATTGCTCGCTGATCTTAGAGTTTAACCTGGACAGCTCTCTAGTCTTTTCCTTCAGGAGATCTGCTTCAGCAATCTTCTTCTTTGTCTCGTAGAGCGTATGAATTTCTGCGATTCTCTTCGCGGTTTCTTCGCTGAATATCTTCTTGTCTACTGCAGCCTGTTCTTTCTGATACCTCAAAGCCTCAGCGAAGTCTCCCATCTTCTCATGGAGTCTTGACAGTGCCTCAAGTGTCCTGCTTTCTTCCTTCAACAACGTGGTTCCTTTAAGGAGGCGAACCGCCTCGTTCATGTGCTCAGCGGCTTTGTCAAACTCGGAACCATTCATGTAGTAAGCACCCACTCGCCTTAAACACTTGATGAGGCACTCGGTATCATGATGATGCTCAGCAAGTTCTCTTGCCTTCTCAAGATAGGGGACTATTTTGTCTCTTTCTCCAAGATCTTCGTAAGCGTCAGCGATATTGATGTAAGTCGTCATCAGCTTGCGATTCTGTCCGAGTCTTTCCTTTATCTCCGCAGATCTCAAGAAGCACTCCAGGCCCTCCTGCTGCATAGCTTTTCTGAACAACAAGATTCCAAGGTTGTTCAAGAAGGCAGCCTGCTGATCTTCGTCTCCGCTTCTTTCGGCAGTTTCAAGAGCCTTTCTTATGTACTCCTCGCTCTTTTCGTTGTCATCAATCTCTGCAAATACTATGCTGATATTGCACTGAAGGTCGGCAATCCTGGTCTTGTCATCAACTCGCTCGAAGTAGCTTAGAGAATCTATGAGATTCTGGAGTGCCTTTTCGTAGTCTCCCAGGTGCCAACAGGCAACACCCAGCCTTGACATGTAGTCCGACTTTTCCCGCTCGCTGATGGAGTTGCCCCATGTCCGCAGGATTTGTTGGAGATACTGGACACTCTGATGATAGTTGCCAAGGGTGGAGTACGCCTTTGAAAGATACGAGAGTGCCTTCTCCTCGCTCTTTGAGTTCTGGTAGCTGTTTTGCAGCCTTAGGACCTCCTGCGCAACCTCGATAACATCGGAAGGATCCCTGTCGTCTGTTTCTTCCAGAAACTCTATATACATATTCACGCTTTCCATGGGTGTCAACCCGACCAACTTTTCCCGAAGCTCTTCGAGATCTTTCACTCCGATCACTTCCTTTCCGAAAACATAGACCTGACTTCATCAAAATATTCTCAATAAGATTATACTCATTCTATCAAGGATAAGATTCAAACATGAGCATCAATTAGCTCTCTGCCTTCCTCTTTATCTTCCAACGTGGCCCACTGTCTTTTCCTAAAGCATTTGTCAATACATGGTTCTATTACGGCCTAGTCTCTTGGCTTCATAGAGCAACCTGTCAGCTTCTACTACGAGCTCGTGAGCATTCTCATTCGCAAGTTGTTTCGCTCCGCCACTCACGGTGATTCTCAAGCTCTC
>PWXG01000009.1 GCA_003561215.1 Thermotogales bacterium | reverse complement strand
GAGCATCCTGCAAAAGGCGCAGAATTGGTTGATATGCTTATCCAGGAGCAGGGCGGCTCTCACGACGCTCTCGAGTTTGCTAGATGTACCGCTCTGTTTCACCATGAAAGATACGACGGGAAGGGATATCCGGAAGGACTTCAATCGGACAAGATCCCGTTGTCTGCAAGAATCCTGGCGGTATGCGATGCTTACGGAGCAATGAGAACACCCAGGCCATACAACAGAATCTTCACACACATGGAGGTCGTGAGAAGCATCAATGAGGGGTCAGGCAAGCGTTATGATCCTCTTGTCGTCGAAGCTTTCTCCGAAATAGAGATGCACCTTGAGACGCTTTCAGACAGATTCATCATCTCCGGAGACTTTATGAAAAGCATTTTCTGAAGATCCGGATGCGTCCTTGATAGTATTTTTACGGCGAATTCATTTCACATAATTGCGGAGGTGAGCGATTTGAAACTTAACGGAACAGAGACGCTGGGAAACCTTATGAAGGCCTTTGCGGGAGAATCACAGGCAAGAAATCGCTATTCCTTCTTTGCATCGATTGCAAAAAAGGAAGGGTATGAACAGATAGCAGCGATCTTCACCGAGACTGCCGACAACGAGAAAGAACACGCCAAGGTTTTCTACAAGCACATCGTTGAGAACATAACCGATCTACCTGTCATGGTTCGCGTTGATGCTGATTACCCTGTCGAACTCAGAACCACGTTCGAGAATCTCAAGGCTTCTGCTGCTGGCGAAAATGAAGAATGGACGGAACTCTATCCGAATTTTGCAGAAACTGCAGAAAAAGAGGGCTTCAGAGAAATCGCGGATTCTTTCAGACAAATAGCAAAGGTTGAAGAGAAGCATGAGATTCGTTATCTGAAGCTCGCCGAAAACGTGAAGAATAACCAGGTCTTCATCAAACCTGCCACAACTGTCTGGAAGTGTAGAAACTGCGGATATATTGCCAAAGGGGTGGGGGCTCCTGAAGCTTGCCCTGCCTGCAAGCATTCCAGAAGCCATTTTGAGCTCCTGGCAGAGAACTACTGATCGAAGAAGCACCTGATCCTGCTGAATAATACGGGCTCTCGTTCCCGAAGGAACCTTTTTATATCGTGTAGAGACAGCGGGCCCTGAGAACCTTCTCCAGAAACTGCAAGGGCTCCCATGATGTTGCCGAGTACGAGACAGTCATCAATGGCAAGACAGTGATGGACTCCAAACAGATAACCCGCGGAGAAGGCATCCCCTGCTCCTGTGGTATCGATCACAGGAACAAAGTAAGATGCCTTCTTCACATTCGTCTCTGATATTTTCGCGCCTTCTTTTCCGAGTGTGACTACCGTGAATCTCGACGAGATCTTGTCCTCCTGCCTTATCTGCTCATATTCACTCTCGTTAACTATCAGATGGTCTACCATGCTGGAGATTTCTGCAAGCTCCCCGGTGTTCTCGAACGATACAATTCCGCCAGGTGAATAAACCACCGTTCGGCCATAATCTGACATCTCGCAAAACTCCTTGAGGTCAAGCGGGCGGATACCTGCAAAGTAAAGAATCGATGCGTTTTTGTCAATATCCTGTGCTTTGATAAGGTCGTTGGCTCCTCTGTGCGTGAATAACTGTCTTTCTCCGTTCTCAGAGATCTTAACGAAACATAGTCCCGTTGATGCACCAAGGTTAACCAGCTCGAATGACCTAACATTCTCTTCAAGAAGCTTCTGCCGAACAAAACCTGCCAGAACATCGTCGCCGACTGAGCAGTACAGAACAACTCTTTCACCCATTCTTGCCAGCTGAACTGCAGTATTTGCCGCAGTACCGCCAAGACCGGTGATAAGCCTCTTAATCCGGTTGTCTTCACGGTTCTCTGAGGATTCGATGAAGGCCGAAATATCAACATTGACATTTCCGCAAACTGCAATCACGATTGCTCATCACCCTGCAATCATTGGCAGAATCAATTGCCAATTCTCAAGACAAGAATATCACCATTTGACGTCTTTCACTCGGATCGGCTCTCTATAGCTAGATGCGTGTCTGTTGATCCGAATTGCAAGAAACGCAGGGATGATGATCAGCGCCGTACAGCAGCTCACAGCAAGAGTCATGGCAGTAAGAACACCAAAGTAGGCGACTGTGAGAAAAGAAGAAAAGGCAAAGACTGCAAATCCTGCGAACAATGTCATAGTATTTATCACAATCGCCTCTCCTACGCTCCTGATCGAACTCACGAAGGCCTCCAAACTTCCACTCAAGCGCTTCTCATCCTCGGTAATCTTTTCCAGGAGATGAATCGAGTAGTCAGCACCAACTCCTATCGAGATACTCGCAATCAGGATTGTGGCAGCGTCAAGTGGAATTCCCGCTATCCCCATCATCCCGAAATTGATAAGAACGGCAAGACACAGAGGAATCATCGCGAGTGTTCCGATTCCGATTGAGCCAAAAAGGAACGAGACAATCAGCCATACAGCTGCGCCGGAAATCAAGATGCTTCTTGTCTGACTTGATGCGAATTCTTTCATGTGAAACTCTACGACCTTCGGAGTACCGGCCAGGACCACATCAACGCCAGGATGGGCAACCCCCTTGAGTTCTTTTTCAAGCTGCAAGAGCGTTCTAGATGCGTCAGCGGCTTCAGCACTGTAGATGTATGTTTGAATGGCAGCTTTTCTCATCCCGTCTCTGCTAATATATCCTTGCAAGCCTATGGTTCCAAGGTTTTTCAGTAACAGCGCAGCTATGGTGCCTTGCGTTCCATGAGGGGTGATGCTTTCTGCAAAACTAAGGAATGAACTGGTGTTAGAGAGCAGGGGATAACCCTCAACTCGCGCGTGCATTTCTCCTAGCATCTCCATGAAATCCGGTTGGAGAGTGCCGCCCTCGTTTCCGGAATCCACAATTACCATTAGCGTTGAAGATCCACCGAATCGTTTCTCATATTCCCGAATTCCGAGTGAAACGTCGCTTCCTCTCCTGAAATACCTTGCAAGATTTGACTCGAACTGCAGCTGTGTAATGCCGAGCGCAGAGACAACTACACTGGAAAGCCCCACCACCAGAACCGCTTTCCAGTGCTTCTGTCCGGCAACTGCAACGAATTCGAGAACTCTTGCCAATGAAAGGCCGGTTCTTGACCCACTTAATGCTTCTCGTGGTTTCGGCACAATAGCAAGGATAGCCGGTATGCCTGACAGCGAGTAAACCATGGCCAGGAGAATACCGAATACACTGTATAGACCAAAATCACGCACAGGTATAACTGATGACGTCATAAGAGCAGCGAATCCCGCTGCTGTAGTCGCGGAGGTCATAAATATCGGAGCAACCAGCGAGCGCATAGCCTTTTTCAGGGCTGTTTTCTTGTTGGCTTCGGTCTTAAGTGTTTCTTTGTATCGACAAAACACATGAATACCATCTGCACTTCCAAGCGCAACAAGAAGTACTGGAAGTGTAGCACTCACTATGGTAAGAGTTGTCCCTCTCCAGGCCATGAGCCCCAGTGTGCTGGTAACTGTAACAATCACAGTAGATCCGATAACCAGCAACGCAGTTAATGAACGAAAGCTGAACATCACCACTAAAATGAAAAGGATAATTGAAATCGGAAAAAGGAGATACACATCTCTGAGGACCGTTCTGTCCACCGAGTATCCGAGAAAAACCTCTCCAACAAGGAAATAGTTTCCGGAATCCCATTTCTCCTCCAGAGTCTGCTCTATTTAAGAAATCGCGGTTTTCCCTCTTGATCCCGCTCCTCCACGCACGAATAGGTCGAAAAGGATGGCATCCGCTGACTCGCTTATCATATGTCCTGCAGTGTAGCTTTTCGAGAGATTGCTGAAGAAACCCAACACGGCTTCTTCGGTTCTGGGAAAATCTTGCATCACAAACCTGGAAACAACAGAGAGTCCCTCCAAAGAAAGATACATGGCATCAAAAGGGGTGGAAACCCTGGCGACATTCTGTATCCGGCGAAGATCGGCCGCTATTTCTGAGGCGCGCCATAGAACAGACGGATCGGTGGCATCTCCTATCAAGACAAGCCTTAGAGGATCACCAACAGAGAAGTCACGAGCTGCCCGTTCGATCTCCCTCGCTGCTTCCGATGCTTCGTCGGCCAGATTAGTTATATCAGTCTCAAACCTGATATTCCTGATCTGAATCGTCAGAAGAAAGACAAGTGCGAAGATGACTGCCAGCGTAATAACAGGATAATCACTTGCAGCATTGCTCAGGGTCTCTGATGCAGCCTTAGCCAGCTTCATGGGGACGCCGGTAGTCTTTCGAAGAAGAGTCCTCAGACCATTTATCACCAGATTCCCACCTTGCTCTGGAATGAGCTAGATTTTTTCATGATGCTGATCCTGTTGTCATGAATAGAACTGACTCGGTTAATTGCTTGGTCTCCTTTGTTGAAAAGCTTCTGAAAGATAAGCCCCTTCAATTCATGTGTTATGCTTTATCTAATGCAACAGCTCTTTCATCCCCTTGTTAGGAGAGAGAAGAATGTGGCATAAGATTCTGTCTTCAATATCGAAGCGGCCAGTTACCGTAATCCTTCTGATGAGTGTTGTTATCTTCCTCGGTGTACTCGCCTGGCGCGAACTTCCTGTGGATCTGCTTCCGATGATGGACGTGCCTTTTGCCGTTGTCATAACACCATATATCGGTGCAGGGCCGGAAGAAGTAGAAGCCAATGTTACAAACACCCTCGAAGGCGCGATTATGCTTGTGGGAGGGATAAAGGAGATCTCGTCACGCTCAATGGACGGTTTTTCAGTAATTGAGATAGAATTCGACTGGGACACAGATATATCCCTTGCCATGCTGAGAATTCGTGAAGCTGTTGATGCGTTTTCCGGAGAGTTGCCCGAAGGGGCAAACCCGATGGTGTTTGAGCTGAACCCTGCACTCCTTCCCGTCTATATAATCGGAATCTCAGCGCCTTCTGCAGAAGAACTGGTGGATTTGTCAAACAGCCTCAGAATGACCGTTTCACAAGTCGAGGGTGTTGCCAATGTGGACAGAATGGGCATACCGGACAGGGAAATCAGGGTGGACATTCAGGAAGGCAAGCTCGAGGAATTTGATATCCCCTTCGACGTTCTTCGTATGGTCTTTGAACCGGGTGCCCGTTACCCTTTTGGCAGGTTTGAAGAAGAAGGCAAATACTATACACTTTCTGTGAACACTAACTTCAAGAACATAAAGGAGCTCTCAAGTGCCGTCATAGGCTTCAGAGGGATGGGCGAACTCATGAATACCTCTTCCATGGGTCTTCAGGAAGGGTTTGATCTTGACCTCCCCGATGTGCTAATACCTGTCAGGTTGAATCAAATTGCATCTGTATCAGTCGCTGATGTACCACTCAGGGGAACTGTGAGGGTTAACGGGAAAGAATCCTCGGTCCTTGTTGTCTTCAGACAAGGTGGAGCAAACACTGTTGACGTTGCTCGAAGAATAAGGGAGGCTCTTTCACATTGGGAAGAACTCCACTCCGGAGCTACTGTCTACACGATAACAGACACAAGTGTTTTTACCGAAAGCGCTATAAGCGGTTTGTTCAGGAACCTGCTTATGGGGGCGATTGTCGCAACTATAGTGATCTTTGTTTTTCTGAGAAATCTCGGGGCGACTTTGATCATCGCTGCATCAATTCCCTTATCCCTGACTATGGCACTTGTATTCATGTTCTTCAGCAGACTCGGACTGGACTTGATGACAGTTGGCGGACTCACCATGGGCGTGGGTATGCTTGTCGACAACAGCATCGTTGTACTGGAAGCGATATTCAGACACCTGGAGAAAGGCAAGGAATTCTCCGAAGCCGCTGGAAAAGGTGGCAGTGAGGTTGCGGGAGCAATAATCGCATCAACTGCCACCACTCTTGCAATGTTTGTTCCCTTTGCCTTCATAACGGGGTTTGCAGCCCAGATATTCAAGTTCTTCGCCCTTGCTCTTGCCTTCACTCTGGCTGGTTCTTTGCTTGTTGCACTCACCATTATCCCCGGCCTGACACAGTTCATAAGTCACAAGAAGAAACGATCTGTGCGCACAGGACAGTGGTATTCAAGATCGCTTGATTTGTTGCTCAGAAGGAAGCTTGCTACTGTAGTAGTCTTCTTGCTGGTCTTTACGCTCGGGCTTACTGGTCTTCTGCTGAAGGGACTGGATTTCATCCCCAAGATTGATAATAGCCTTGTAACTGTCAACGTAACTCTGCCTGACAATACACCGTATCATGTGACGGCGGACGCTATTGCTCGGGCAGAAGAGTATCTGCTCGAAAACAGAAACAAATACGAGATCACCCAGATCTATACTACCAGCGGACAGACAGGCGACTTAATCAGCGCTTTACTTGGCGGTGCAGAGAACATGGGTAGCGTACAGATATCTCTTGTCCCGCCTGTACAACGCGACAGATCGTCTGAACAGATCGCGGCTGAGATCCGCGATGCTCTCAGCGCAATACTCGATGAAACGAACGCGCGTATCGATTTGAGTTACCAGGGACTCGAGCTGGAGGCATTGTTTGGGAAGGACATGGTAATCACTCTCTTTGACCAGGACCTGGATCAACTGGTCAGCAGCACTGAAAGAGTCAAGTCCCTGATCTCCGGAGTTGATGGCCTTCAGGATCTCGGATCTTCATTTGACCAGAAGCATTTCGCATACCAGATAGATATCGACAGAAGCAAGGCTTTGCTCTCCGGGGTTTACTTCATGCAGGCTTTAGGTACTCTGCAGCCATACACAATCGGCCTCGAAGCCGGCAACATCTTTGTTGACGGTGTGACGATGCCGATAAAAATCTATCGCTCAATAGATGAGTTGTCTTCCGAGAAGATTGAGAGGCTCAAGGTGCCTTCAATGATAGGAGATGATGTTTATATGGGAATGATATCATCCATTAAAGTCGTCGAGAGCCCCATGACTATATTCCATAGGGGGGGACAAAGGGTATCCCACGTGGATGCCAATGTTGTCGGTAGGGCATTGAGTGATGTGGAAAGAGAGATCGTCGAGCTTCTTGAAGAAGACGAGGAGATCAGCTCCATGAGAAAGTCTATCGGAGGACAGGCATATCTCATGCGAGAAGCGGTTGATCAGTTCGTTCTCGCGCTCATAATCGGTTTAGTGCTGATGTATCTGATAATCGGGGCCCAGTTCGAGTCCTTTGTGTATCCGCTGATAATCTTCTTCACCATTCCAATGTCACTGGTCGGCGTAACACTGGTAACTTTTCTTCTGGGACTGGAGATCGACATCAGTGCATTAGTCGGTATGCTCACTGTCGCTGGCCTCACAGTCAACAATGGCATTGTTATGGTCACAAACATAAACTATTTGCGTTTCCAACAGGGGCTTCCCAAGCGACAGGCCATCATTGAAGGGGCTGAAATACGCTCCCGTCCGATAATAATGACGACATTGACCACTGCCATGGCGCTTGTACCGATGGCGTTTTCCAGGGCTGAAGGAGCGGAAATAAACAGGTCTCTCGCTATCATGATAATCGGGGGACTAGTTGTCGGGATGGTGTTTACACTGTTCTTCATGCCCATTGTCTACGACCTTGTAGACAGACTATCAAGCAAGAAAGCCGTTCAACAAGATCAGTAAGCCCTGCTAGGCGCTATTCGATGCTCCAGATCTTTATTGTACTGTCAAGCCAGCCTCCACCACTTACGATAAGTCCTTCGGAAGAAGCGATTGCAATCGCTTTGACTCCACCGATGTGTCCTTTCTGCGAGGAAAGCAGAGATAGATAATCGGGACTCCAGACCGTTATACTTCCATCCTGAGAGCCTGTGACAAGGAGTTCATCTTCATGCGAAAACAAGACACAATTCACCCAGCTATCGTGAGCCTTTTCTTTGATAACCAGCATGTTTCCGGACACAGCGAAAACACTGACAGTGCCATCAGAATAGCCTGCTGCCAGTATGTTGCCGACACTGTTGAAGCTTACACAATGTACCCGAATGCTTTCTCTCAAATGAACGAATTCGATCTCCTGATCTGCGATATTCCATACGATTATCTTCCCGTCAGAACCTCCTGAGACCAGCAGTTCTCCGTCAGGAGAAACATCAAGGGTGTTTACGGAACCATCATGGTATTCGAGGAGCATTATCTCTTCTCCCTCTTTCAGATCCCAAATACGAATAGTGCCATCCCACGAAGACGAAAAGAGAAGCTCTTCCTCTCTGGAAAGAGCGAGCGCCTGTACTCTGTCCGTATGTCCCTTAAACTCGTTGACAACAAATCCACCCCTAAGATCCCAGACTCTTATTAATCCCCGCGCGTCGCCTGAGAAGACCTTCATTCCCGTGGAGTCAATAGCCAGGGATGTGACGGCCCAGTTCCCGTGCTCGAGAAGACTTATTTCTGCGCGATCTTTCAGCTTCCATACGCAGACAGTGTTATCGAAGGAACCCGAAACCAGTATTCCCAGCTCGTTACTGTAGTCAAGAGAAGAAATATGCCACATATGCCCACGGTTACAGGCAAGCAGTTTATCGGAAAAGCTTTCCCAGAGCTTCACAGAGTTGTCACTAGAACCGGTGATGAGCATTCCCCTTGCGTGGTCATATTCAACTGAAGTCACCCGGTCATCATGAGCTTTGAAAGAGAATAACCTTTCGAGACGGTCCAAATCCCAGTACTCAACAAAGCCGTTTTCCAGCCCCAAAATCAGTAACGTCTCGTCTTTGGAAGCTCTGATGACTCGCACAATGGAATCTGCCTGAATCTCAGCAAAGAGATCTCCAGCAGGCATATGACGCAATACGATTGTGTCCTCACCTTTTATATGGGCAAAAGTCCCTCTTTCATGAATCAAGACCAGCCCAGGTGCGAAAGCTTCGGCATTCATCCTCTGAATGACATGACCGTCATCAACGCCCCATAGCATAAGCTCTCCATCGTATGAAAGAGAAAGACCCCAACCTTTTTCGACAGCGATCTTTAGAGAATGGATGCCCCTGTCGTGTAAGGGCTTCTCCCATACTGTCTTTCCAGTATGCGTGTCGAGCGCCATTATCTCGCCTGTCGCTGTTCCGACAATCAGCAGTGATTGCTTCTCATGAAGAGCCGCCGATCTTATTCGACTTTCCAGCTCGGACAGCTTGCTGATGCCGTGCTCATGATCAGGGCAAAGCTTCTTTATGAGTCCGTTCTCAGATATCATGTAACAGCAACCTTTCTCTGAGAAGAGGATTGTCACAATCGCCGAGTCAGAGATCATGTATGCTTTCCTCTCTTCGAGGGTTACTGAATCAAGCAATCGCACCACTCCGTCCCAACCACCCACCATAAGGTGTTCCGAATGAGTACAAAGAAAAACACCAGAAGGGGCAGGTCCGATCGTTCCGATCAGTGACAGGCTATTTGAGAACAGAACAGTGCTTGCCATAATAATCGATGCAATAGTGTACAACAGACAGTACCTCAATCTCTTCATACGAAGCATCTCCTTAACGATTAGTTTTCTTCTGCATTCTAATATTATGACCCCCAGGGCCTACACAATTGTTTGAGTCAACGAGTGGTACAATCAGACCAGGGGTGATTCTGTGAACGACCTCGGCAAGCGTTTTCTCTGGGGAGTTTCAACGTCTGGCCACCAGATCGAAGGCAACAACGTCTTCTCTGACTGGTACGAATGGGAACGCAAGGGCAATATCCTGGACGGACAGACCTCGAAGACCGCCTGCGATAGCTGGAACAGAACAGAAAGGGATATCCAAGCCCTCAGGGATCTCGGAGTCAACAGCTACAGCTTTTCCATAGAATGGGCAAGAGTGGAACCGCGACAACATAGGTTCGATAGCCGCGTTCTTGAAACTTACCGTTCCCTTACTGAACAGTTGCTCCGCGAGAGGATCTTGCCAATCGTCACACTGCACAGTTTCGTAAATCCAAAATGGTTCTCAGACCTCGGGGGATGGGAGAAAGAGGACTGCCTTGGTTACTTCAGAAGGTACGTCGAGAATGTGGTTGACTCAATGGGCGATCTGGTCAAGATGTGGATAACAATAAGTGAGCCCAACACTTACGTAGAGAAGTCCTACATTGAGGGAAAGTGGCCTCCCGGTATTCAGGATCGACGTCGTGCCTGCAAAGCTGCAAAACATCTGGTTCTAGCTCATTCAGAGGCTTACAAGACAATAAAGGGTCGCTTTCCCAAGGCAATGGTAGGCCTTACTCAAGGTATCATCGACTACTGCCCGTCAAGGAGATCAAACCCTCTGGATCGCCTGGCAGCACGATCAGCAGTGTCCTCTCGCAACTACGCCCTGCTTGATGCATTGTCTTCTGGAATTCTCAGGCCACCACTGGGTTCAGGCGAAAAACGGCAGGAGATAGAGGGGGCCATCGACTATGTGGGAGTTAACTATCGCGGATCAGAATTCGTTAAACACGGTCCTGCTGGGTCCAGGGTCGTCTCTTGTTCTTCAGAGAAAACGTCTGGAGACTTACTAACCTACGCGCGGAGTCTCCGGAGGATAATCAAAGGAATCGAAAAAAGATACGGTCTCCCGATCATGTTTATAACAGAAGGTAATCAAGCAGGCGAAGCTCTGGAAGGAGAGCACTATATCGATACCGTGGTTGACTCATTGAACGAGGCCTCCAGAGCCGGTGCGACAATCGCCGGATACCTGTACCGACCCCTGATGGATTGCTTTCACTGGGAGCACGGATACTCCATGAGGATCGGTCTGTTTGAGACCGATTTCGAAACACTTGAACTCAGACCGAGAAACACAGCGCAAAAACTGCGAGAGATAATTAGAAAACACAACAGGCATTACCTTCTGTCAACAGAGTAGCTTCCCAAAATCGAACTAATCTCTCTTTTGAGCTCTGAAATACCTTTACCGGAAATCGCAGATACCGGAAAGACCGCCACAGCTCCGTAATCGAGGACTTGTTTTTCATGAACAGATAGCATCTTTTTCAACTGACTCGCTGAGAGTTTATCGCTTTTCGTCAGAACGGTCACAAAAGGAAGCTCTCTGGCCCTGAGGAAATCTAGCATCGTGATATCTGCTTTCTGCAAAGGATGTCTGATGTCTATAAGCACAATGGGAAACGATACCTCATAACGTTCGGCGAAATAATCTTCCACCAGCACACGCCATCTTTCCAGCTCCACCCGGGAACGTCTGGCATAACCGTACCCGGGCAGATCCACAAAGTAGAAACGTCCATCGACTTTGTAGAAGTTGACCGATCCTGTTTTTCCCGGTGTTCCACTTACGTGCGCAATTCTTACCCCAAGAAGGACATTTAGGAGTGTCGACTTGCCGACGTTAGAGCGCCCGGCGAAGGAAAACTCCACTCCAAGTCTGGGGGGATAATCGCCGGGTGAAAAGACAGTCTTGACCAGTTCAGCTTGCTTGAACACTCTTCTTCACCAGACACTCTCTCAGGACCTGTCTAACATCGTCAACGAAGATGAATTGAAGTTTGGATTTGATCTCATCAGAGATTTTCTCCAGGTCCTTCTTGTTGGCAGAAGGAATTATGACTGCTTCGAGTCCTGCTCTGTACGCAGCCATAAGCTTTTCTTTGAGCCCACCGATCGGCAAAACCTTCCCTCTGAGAGTTATCTCGCCCGTCATACCGATGTCATGTCGCACAGGTGATCCGGTTACGGCGGAGACAATCGCTGTAGAAAGCGCAATGCCCGCTGAAGGTCCATCCTTCGAGACAGCCCCCTCGGGGACATGGATGTGGAAGTCCATTTTCTCGAAAGCTGTTGCTTGATCTGCTTCATCACATAGTTTGCGCGCCAAGCTGATTGCAATCTGAGCAGACTCTTTCATCACCTCGCCGAGCTGCCCTGTCGTGAAGAGTTTCCCTCTTCCAGGCACGGGGAGAACCTCGATGTACATTATCTCGCCCCCGTAAGCTGTCCAGGCCAGTCCGGTCGCTACTCCCACTTCGGGCTTCTTCCTGAAATCACTGTCTTTGAAAGTGGCTGCCCCCAAGTACTCTTCCAGGTTATATGCTGTGACTCTTATTCCCTTGTCTCCTTCAGACAGTTTGACGAGCGCCTTTCGTATAGTCTTGGACAGATTCTTGTCGAGGTTTCTTACCCCGGCCTCTCTTGTGTATTCCCTGATGATCCTCTTAATCGCACCTTTAGTAATAGACAGATCGGATTTCGCAATACTATACTCCCCGTAAAGCTTCGGAACGATGTGGTCCACTGCTATGTGCAGCTTCTCGGAATCTGTGTAGCCAGGAATGTGAATAACTTCCATTCTGTCCTGAAGAGCAGGAGCAACCGTATGGAGAACGTTCGCTGTTGTTATGAAGATGACTCTTGACAGGTCAAAGGGGACTTCCAGAAAATGGTCTGCAAAACTGTCATTCTGCTCCGGATCAAGCACTTCCAGCAGGGCCGAAGCCGGATCTCCCTGGAAGCTCACTCCCATCTTCTCTACTTCGTCAAGCACCAGTACGGGATTGTTTGTACCAAGTTTCCTTATCAACTGGATAATTCGCCCGGGCAAGGCGCCTATATACGTCCTTCTATGTCCCCTGATTTCCGCCTCGTCTCTCATACCGCCCAGAGAGATTCTCCCGAATTTCCTTCCCATGGCGTCTGCGATCGATCTTCCCAGTGATGTCTTGCCCACCCCCGGAGGGCCAACGAGACAGAGGATAGGAGCCCGAAGATTCTTCGAGAATTGCCTCGCTGCAAGAAACTCCAGGATTCTCTCCTTGACATCGGTCAATCCGTAATGATTCCTGTCAAGACACTCACGGACGTGTCTTAGATCCAAGCCATCTTCCGTAGACTTCTGCCACGGCATGTTTAGCAGCCAGTCAAGATAGGTTCTTACTACTGTCGCTTCAGGTGAGTAGGTCGACATCCTCTCCAGCCTTAGAATTTCCTGCCTTGCCTTTTCTATTACCTCGGTGGGATAGTCCCCTTCTTCAACCGTTTGTTTAAGCTCCTTGATCTCAACATCCTCTTCTCCCTCGAGTTCCTCCTGAATCGCCCTCATTTTCTCTCTCAGATAGTATTCTTTCTGTCCTTGTTCGATCTTGTCCTTAACACGTTTGTCAAGTTCTTCTTCGAGAGAAAGTATCTGGACTTCCTTTGTGAGTAATTCCAGCAAGAACCCAAGCCGATCCTTTGGAGGAGAGAGCTCGAGCAATCGCTGCTTCTGCTCCAGCGGAAAGGGCATGAGCGAAGAAACGAAATCGGCAAACTTCTCTGGATTACTGGTATCTTCAAGAGCGACAAGTGCTTCGTCAGGGAATCTTCTGCTCATGGTCACGTACCTGTATGCGAGTTCTTTTACTTTCCGTACAAGGGCTTCCAGCATTTTGCTTTTCCTGTACTTAGACCTGATTATGCCCAGTTTGAAGACGAGGATTCTCTCTTCTTCAACAACTGATTCGATTTTCGCCCTGGCAAGCCCCTCAACAAGGATTTTGTAGTTGCCGTCAGGCATCTTCATAAGCTGAACTATGCGCGACACAGTTCCGACTGAATAAAGCTCGTCAACGGAAGGATCGTCGTTTGTTATCTCTCTCTGGGAGATAAGGAATATCAGCTGATTGTGCTTGGCAAGAGATTCCTCAAGCGCTCCGAGAGATTTGTCGCGTCCCACATACATGGGCATCACAGAAGATGGATAGACAATCATGTTGGTTCTTGTGGGTATTGCAGGCAGCGAGTCAGGTATTCTGGTTTTCTTGTCAGAACTGGCTGCCGCTTCTTCCAATAACTGAAATTTCTGCGCCATCTATAATCCTCCTGAAAAACGCTCAAAATACTTGTCAAGTGATTCTCTCAGATAATCGAGTTCACTGTCAACAAAGACACTGACCAATCTATGACTGCTGTCTACCAGGCTCAGTTCCACGATTATCGTCTTCGTTTCTCGCAGGTCTTTCATTATGAGTTCGGGCCATTCAACAGCCACGACACTCTTGCTATCAAGCATTTCCATGAGCCCCGTATCCCAGGCTTCCTCAGCACTGGATAGACGAAACAGATCTGCGTGAATAAGGGTCAGGACACTCCCCGGATAGACGTTCACAATGGTGAACGAGGGACTCCTTATCACTGTTTCATCAATCCCCAGAGACTGAGCAACACAGCGGACGAACTTCGTCTTGCCTGATCCCAGTTCGCCTTCGAGAAGAAGAAGCTCCCCCCCTCTAAGACACTCTCCGAGGACCTTTGCCCAACTGCAGAGCTCCTGTTCGTTTACTGCACCCAGTTCATAGACCTTCTGAGTGCTTCTTTCCATCTTCTATACTCCGAATCCCAGCGCTTCGCTCCCGGAGAAAACATTCGCTGGCTTCTTCTCTTGCCCCTAAGCTCATCGATACTCCACAACCCCAGGCCCAAGCCGGCGAGCATCGCGGCTCCAAGCGCTGTTGTCTCTCTGATCGTCGATCTGTCTACATCGACACCCAGAACATCTGCCTGTAGTTGCATCAAGAAGTTGTTCTTGGTAACGCCGCCATCAACGAGCAACCTCTTCACCTCTATGCCCGTATCCCTTATCATGAGTTCCACGAGTTCTCTGGTCCTGAACACAATGTAATCCAGAACGGCTCTTACAATGTGCGCGCGCGTCGTTCCCCTGGTAATCCCTATGAGCAAACCTCTCGCAGATGGATCCCAATATGGAGCCCCCAGCCCTGTCAGCGCTCCCGCAAAGAAAGCCCCATTACTGTCTTCAACACTGCTTGCCAGTGTTTCGGTCTCTTCAGGAGAAGAGATCAGTCCCATCTCGTCTTTCAGCCAGCTGATCAACGCGCCGGTTGCGAAAATCGATCCTTCGACAGCATAGCAGGTCTTTTCATCCAATTCCCAGGCGATCGTTGTCAGCAGTCCGTTACTGGAAAAGCAGGGTGTTGTTCCGGTGTTCATCAGTATGAAGGAGCCCGTGCCGTAGGTGCATTTTGTATCTCCAGGCTCAAAGGCAGTCTGACCAAACAGAGATGCCTGTTGATCTCCGGCAATGCCTGCCACAGGGGGACCATATACGGATTCTCCGACCACCTTCGACGATGAAACAACTTCCGGCAACGATTCGTACGGAATACCGAAAAACTCCACAAGATCTCTATCCCAGGTTTTTTCGGTGATATTGTAAAGCATCGTCCTCGAGGCGTTACTCATATCCGTAACAAAGGTCTTCTGCCGACACAGATTCCAGATAAGCCATGTGTCAACAGTTCCAAAACGAAGCCTCTTCCTTGCTGCTGCATCCCTGACTTCTGGAGCATTCTCCAGGAGCCATTCCATCTTCGTTGCGGAAAAGTACGGATCAGGCACGAGTCCTGTTCGAGGATGGATTAGCTGGAGATTCCCGTCGCGCAATTCTTTCGCTCGTGCCGAAGTCCTCCTGCACTGCCAGACTATGGCGTTATGAAGAGGTCTGCCCGACTCAGCATCCCATGCCACTACAGTCTCTCGCTGATTCGTGATTCCGATGGCCTTGATATCTTTGTAGAAAAGACCTGCTTCATTGACTGCACGCTCAATTACGTTCATTGTTGTTTGCACCAGGTCATAAGGGTTATGCTCGACCCACCCAGCCTTCGGATATATTTGCTGGAACTCCTGCTGTGCCGAAGCCACTTCAAAGAAGTTCTCGTTGAATATTATCGCTTTTGTACTGCTTGTCCCCTGATCGACAGCAAGAATGAAGCTCAACGCTTTTTCCCCCCTCTGCCCAGGAGTATTCTTCTGAATACTACAGCATCATAAGGACAGACTTCCTGACAAACATAACACGTAATACACTTTTTGTAATCTATGGCACCGTTGTCCACTGATATGGCATCGGCCGGACAATGGCTCTCACATAGTCCGCAACGCCTGCATCTGCTTGCGGAAATCGAGGGAAATTTCGTAGCAAGTCTTCTCAATAACCTGCCGAAAGGAACAAATGTCAAAGGTGCAGTAGCTGGCAGAGTGAATCGCTGTCCATAAGTCATGGGATCTCCCACAACATCATAGTAAGGTACAATTCCCCTCCTGATAGCCCTTGAAGCAACTGGAACAAAGCGCGGGCTGATTTTCAACATGCGGATGATACTATCGTCAAGGGCAAAGCCGTCTCTTGATCCAGCAACAAACCCGGGAGAGATTATCCTGCCATTTGAAGGACCGTTGCCGTCCATTCCGATAACAGCATCGAGTATGTTCAAAGAAGGAGCGATCACCCTGTGCAAATCAATCAACATATCTGCAAACGCGTTTCTATCTTTCGCTCTGAAGTGCCACTTCTGTTTTGCTGAACCTACGATGCAGCCAAAAGTGTTCTTCACTGCCAACGTTATAGTCATTTGGGAATGTGTCTTCAGTTTCGGCAGGTTTATCATCGATTCAGCTTCAAGGACTTCACGAGCAACAACAAAACGTCGGTAGACTCCTTCTTTCGAACGCACTTGAACGCCTTCGTCAAATCCGACAACAGGCACATTGTATTTCTTGCAGACCGATTCTATACCTGCTACTCTTGCTACATAGAGAGTCTTCCCGCTCGCGGGGCTGTCTCCAAGGACAGGTTTTGCCCTCAGATCAAGAAGAAGCGACAGGACCGCATCAACAATCGAGGGATGCGTTGTTACAGCTTCTTCGGGGGATCTTGCAGCAAGAAGGTTGGGTTTGACAAGAACCTTGTCCCCAGCCTTAAACAGGCTGTGGGCCTTGATCAAAGAGAAGAGCTTCTCTATTGCTTGTCTTGAATCCCGGTAAGACCGGCATTCACTGATCGCCACCCTGGCTTTCTGCCTCGCAGAGGACTCTTTTGTGCTTTCGTCTGTCGTCAACAATTGCTACAGCCTCCTCCGGAAGCCTGAACTGGTTACTCGCAAGAAGCTCGATAATCATCTCTTCCGGAATCGATGTAATGATCCAAAGGTCGGTCAGATAGATCCTGTTGCCGCTTCTTATCGGGGCTTTGCAGATGGCAGAATCGAGAGCACGTTTGAAGCTCTCCAGCGTGTTTTCTACTTTGTCCGTCTGGCAGTTTTCCAATTTAGCCACCTCTAGGCTATTATACTCTATAGACTAGAGACGAGGAGGAAGCACAGATGTCCACACTCAAAGTGCTGAGAGAAACGCTCCATATGTTTCCTGAGCCCGGTATGGAGGAGCACAGGACCAGGGAAGAGCTCCTCAGGTTTGTCGAGTCACTTCCCCTGAAGAAGATTGAGAGACTTGATGCACCGGACACGGGGCTGATATTCGTTTATCATAACTCGGATACCCCCTTTGTGTTACTCAGGGCTGATATGGACGGACTTCCCCTTGAAGAGGAGACCGGCGTTAGCTACTGCTCCAGAATCCCTGGATGGATGCATGCTTGCGGTCACGACGTTCATATGACAGTTCTTGCCGGGGTGATTGCTAGAGTCGTTGAGCTTCAACCTTGCCTCAACGCGATCTTCCTGTTTCAACCTGCGGAGGAAGGCCCTGGTGGAGCACAACCAATCTTGCGATCCGGAGTGCTGGAAGACTTCGACATTGGATCTGCTCTAGCACTCCACGTAAATCCTGACTATTCCGTAGGAACAATCGCTTCAACAGCAGGGGCAATATTCGGAAACGCAACAGAGTTTGATGTCATCTTCGAGGGAAAAGAGGCTCATGGGGCTTTTCCACACAGAGGTAGGGACGCAATTCTTCCAGCTTCTGATTTTGTGAAAACAAGCTATGAAATGCTTTCAAGAGTCGTTGCAGAGGAAGACCGCTTTGTCTATACTATTGGAAAACTCATAGCAGGAAGTCGCAGAAACATCGTTGCCGGAAGAGCCGTGGTTGAAGGAACGTTCAGGGCTCTGAGCGAAAAAACAAAACGTCTCATAATGGATACGATCGAAAAGCTTTCAGAGCGATTGGGTTCAGTCTGGGACGTGGACTTCAGGGTAGAATATGGGGCGATGTATCCAGAAGTAGACAACGACTCTGCAGTCGTCAAGGAAATCCAGAATACAGTCACAGAGCTCGGGTACAACTACATTGCGTGCGGAACTACGTTCACCGGGGAGGATTTTGGTTTCTTCGCACAACGCTATCCTGCAGGTTTATTCTGGCTGGGATGCTCAAACGAAGATATGAAAGAGAATCTGCACACTCCCAGATTTCTTCCCGATCACGGATGCATTGAAATAGGTGTTGAGACAATGTACCGGTTGTTAGCCAGGTTCTCATAAGATGGAATTCATTGTGGTGGATACAGAGACAACGGGAATGTGTCCCGAAAAGGGAGCAGAGCTCCTCGAAATCGGGGCAGTAGTGGTCAAGGACTGGGAAATCGACGAAAACTCCTTCTTCTCTGAGTTGATCTGCCCCAATTCGCATATACCGGTATTCATAACCAGGTTCACAGGTATTTCCAGGGACATGGTCAGCAATAAACCAGACGTCAAGGAAGTGATCGTCCGGTTTATCTCTTTTGTGGGAGACCGCATCATGGTAATGCACAATGCTCCCTTCGATCTCTCATTTCTTGATTTCTTCAGCAGGCGCTGCGGACTCGGTTGTTTCGACAACCCCTTCATCGATACAATAGCCCTTTCCAGAGCCATGTTCAGAGGTCGGCATAATCTTGACATCCTCCTCGCACGTTTGGGAATTCTCAGCGCCGACAGGCACAGGGCGCTGGGAGATGCCCTGGTAACAGCGAAAGCTTTCATCAAGATGGCGAAGCTTATGGGGGAGAAACGACTAGGCGAGTTCATTGTGCGCAGATGAACCCGTTCAACAATGATCAGCTTCTTGCACCTTCTTTTCGCATCTCTATCATCAGCAGAAAATCTCTGGAAAAAGCTTTGTAACCACTACATTTTGTGTTAGAATATTCTCTGCAACCATTTATTGTGTACTTTACTTCTGGGAGGGGTTATATGCTGAGGGTAAGGAAGAGAAACAAACAAATTACCGATTTCGATCTTTCCAAGATTACAAACGCAATGGAAAAGGCTTTTGAAGCCACTTATTCGGCCTGCACTCCCGATATTCTCGAGCGACTCGCATTAAGAGTAGTGGCAGACTTCCAACCGAAAATCAAGGACGGGGTCATCTACATAGAAGACATTCAGGACTCTGTGGAAAGAACGCTTGAGACGCTCGGATTCTTCGATGTCGCCAAGGCATACATTCTGTACAGAAAACAGCGGGAGAAAATACGCGATCTACATTCGTCCATGCTGGACTTCTCCGAGACTGTCAACAGCTACCTGAATCATCTGGACTGGCGAATCAAAGAGAACAGCACTGTGACATACTCCATCGGTGGTCTTATACTCCACAACAGTGGCACGGTTACCGCAAACTACTGGCTAAGCGAGATCTACGACGAGCAAATCGGCAGAGCTCATCGCGACGGCGATTTCCACATACACGATCTGTCCATGTTGTCTGGATATTGCGCGGGATGGAGCCTGAGGCAGCTGATTGAACGAGGCCTTGGCGGGGTCACCGGTAAAGTTTCCTCTTCGCCGGCAAGGCATCTTTCGACGCTTGTGAATCAGATGGTGAATTTCCTGGGCATTCTTCAAAACGAATGGGCAGGTGCACAGTCTTTCTCTTCTTTTGATACCTATCTGGCCCCTTTCGTAAAGATTGACAAACTTTCGTTTAAGCAGGTAAAGCAGAATATCCAATCATTCGTATTCGGAGTCAATACACCTTCCAGATGGGGGACCCAGGCACCCTTCACAAACATCACCCTCGACTGGACGGTTCCACAGAATCTGACTTCTCAGAAGGCTCTTGTGGGAGGCAAGGAAGCAGACTTCACATATGGAGATTGCCAGCAGGAAATGAACATGATAAATCAAGCGTTTCTCGAGATTCTGGACGAGGGAGATGCTAGCGGTCGAGGATTTCAGTATCCGATTCCCACCTATAACATCACCAGGGAGTTCGACTGGAACAACGAAAACGCGAAGCTTCTCTTTGGCATAACAGCCAAGTACGGAGCCCCATATTTTCAGAACTTCCTGAACACGGATCTCAAACCTGACGATGTGCGCAGTATGTGCTGTCGACTCCAGCTGGATAGGAGAGAGTTGCGGCGCAGGGGCGGCGGCCTGTTCGGCTCTGACGAGTTCACAGGCTCAATAGGCGTCGTTACGTTGAATCTTCCCAGAATTGCTTATCTGAGTGAGAATGAAGAGGAGTTTTTCATTCGGCTGGAACGAATTGCAGGAATTGCAAGCAGGAGCCTTGAAGTCAAGCGGGAAGTCGTGGAAAAGCTCAACGAGCAGGGGCTCTATCCATACACAAGGAGTTACCTCGAGAACTTCGACAATCACTTCTCTACGATCGGTGTAGTAGGAATGAATGAGACCACTGTCAATGCGCGCTGGATACAGGAACCGCTTTCTCAGGAGAAAGCTCACGGTTTTACTCTCAAAACGCTGGACTTCTTGCGCGAGAAGATCGCAGAATTCCAGGAGAAGACGGGAAATCTGTACAATCTTGAAGCAACTCCTGCAGAATCAACTGCTTACAGACTTGCAAAAATCGATAAGGCAAGATTCCCGGGTATAAGGACAGCAGGCGAAGAGGTTCCCTTCTACACCAATTCTTCCCATCTTCCGGTGAACTTCACAGACGACATATTCGACGCTCTTGATCTGCAGGAAGAGTTTCAGCAGAAGTACACGGGCGGAACGGTTTTTCACGCCTTCCTTGGCGAAAAGGTGAGCGATTGGGAGACAACCCGGGCGTTGGTGAAGAAGGTTGCAACCAGTTACAGAATACCCTATTTCACCATTTCCCCGACATACTCAGTCTGTGTCAATCATGGCTACCTTCAGGGTGAACAGCGGGAGTGTCCGACATGCGGAATGCAAACAGAAATCTACTCCAGGGTAACGGGTTATTACAGACCCGTACAGAACTGGAATGTCGGCAAGCAGGAGGAATTCAGATCGAGAAAGACTTATAGAATCGAAAGGAACAGAATTGATGAAGTTCGCAGGGTTGAAAAAGACGAGCCTGGTGGACTATCCGGGCAGGATAGCCCTGGTTCTGTTTACCTCCGGCTGTAATTTCGACTGTTCTTATTGCCACAACCCGGAGCTGAAAGAGATGCAAGAAGGTACTCTTGCAGGAGAAACTGCACTCGCAGAAATTACCCAAAGAAAAGCGATTATTGATGCCGTGGTAATTACCGGGGGTGAACCTACTCTTCATGGCGAGGATCTTGTATCATTCATATTTGCCCTGAAGAAGAGGTTCCCTGCAATGTTGTTGAAGCTGGACACGAACGGTAGTGATCCCGGTTTTCTGGAAAAGGTCATAGGCGCAGTTGATATGGTGGCGGTAGATCTCAAGAGCCTTGAATACAAGAGCTTTTCCGCTGTTGAACTGGAAACTGTGTTGTGCTCCATAAGAATAGCCGCCGGATTTCCCCAACACGAGATCAGGATAACAATGTTTCCGGACTACGTTGATGCCAGCCAGCCCGATGATTACTGCACAATTCTCAATAGTTCCAGCGTGGTCGCCATTCAACAGTGCTACCTGAACGGCAAACCTCAATGTGACAAACAAATGCTTGAGGAGTTCTGTGAAGGCTTGCGCAGATGTGTTGGGGAAGTAAGACTAAGGCTTTGAGGAGGCGGATCAGTTGAAACTGTATCTTCCAGGGCGGGATAAGCCCCTGGTTTTCGGTGAAAACAGGGTTGCGGTGAACAGGGCAGATTTGAGGATTGACTACGAAATCCACCAAGAACGCGATCTGGTGCAAATTCACATGACACTATCGAATACCGGTTCTCAGACAGTCAAGCTATCAAGTCTGGACATACTCGATATATTCGAGATTTACCCACCGGTCTATCATAATTCCTGGCAATCATGGCTGCCTTTCAAGGCTTACATGGAACAGCCAGAGACGAAAGATCTGCTCGATTTTGCCAGAATGACTGATACAACACCTTATCATCTCACACCGACACCAGAAATCCTGCAGACCGGCGTTTTCCCGAGTGACTACTTCGTTGCATCCAGATCTGTGGTTTGCGGCTTTCTTGATTCCGCAGTTTCTCATCCGTATTTTGCCTGGAGTACGTCGGAAGAACGTATTGAAGCAAGGGTCGAACTCTTTGGCAAACCACTGGAGCCGGGATCAGGTATCCACCTCGAGCCGGTAGTCGTGATTTCGGGTGACGAGCTCCCCTCCATGCTGGAAAGATACGCAACTCTTATTAGCGAATACAAGAGACCATCGTTCAAATCGTTTGAAGGTATCGGGTGGTGTAGCTGGTATCACTACTTCGAAGAGATTGACATGTCCGAGTTGCAGAAAAACACTGAAATGGTCTCGGACCTGGCAAAGAAAGACGGCGTCCCCTTCAGCCTGGTACAGCTTGATGACGGCTATCAGAAAGACATTGGTGAGTGGACAACGACAAACGAGAAATTCCCTCAGCTTGATGTCATTTCATCATACATACGGAGCAAGAGCTTGAAACCGGGGATTTGGGTAGCACCTTTCAGCGTCTCGGAGACCTCTAGAGTCTTTGCCGAGCACAAGGAATGGCTGGTGAAGGACGCAAAAGGAGAACCAAAACGCGCATACCGAAATTGGGGAAAGAATATATACTCGCTGGATCCAACTAATCCAAAAGCCGCCGACTTCCTTGCCGAGACGATGTTAGCTCTTAGAAATGCCGGTTTTAAGTACGTTAAGATCGACTTCCTTTTTGGCGGGGCAATTCCGGGAAGGAGGCATATCCCGAATACAACACCAGTCGAAGCATACGTCAAAGGCCTCAGGATAATCAGAGAAGCTCTCGGTGAAGATGTGTTCATCGTCGGTTGCGGGGCACCTCTTCTGCCATCAGTTGGTCATGTCGACGCAATGAGAATCGGCGCGGACACTGCTCCTTCCTGGAATGAAGACATTCCGGACAACGGGATCCCCAGTTTCAGGCACTGCCTGAGAAACGCCCTGACAAGATCATTCATGCATGGGAAGCTGTGGCTAAACGACCCCGATACCATCATACTCCGGGGCCAGCAAGCTGAACTCTCGCTTTCGGAGGCAAGAATGTTTGCGCTTGCTTGCGGGATCCTCGACAATCTGCTCTTGGAGAGTGACGACATGAG
Source organism: Thermotogales bacterium (assembly GCA_003561215.1). Classification (GTDB taxonomy): domain Bacteria; phylum Thermotogota; class Thermotogae; order Petrotogales; family Kosmotogaceae; genus UBA9910. The sequence goes on along the minus strand of PWXG01000009.1, from coordinate 15,528 downwards.
CCTGGTCGGTCCGGAGGGTCTGGAGATACTCATGAAAGCGTTTTCGTTCAAGGGAAGGAAGACGAGAGTATTCTTGAACGGGAACAACGATATCTTTATTTTTGGCGCAAGGGGCGCCGGAGTCTCTTCAGTCCTGTCAGTAGTGAATCTTGGATCCACCGCAACAAGCGTTCTTATCCCCGACAGTGCTCTAGACTGGCTGGGGCACAGTGCTGAATATGGCCTAACGTATGTTGAACCTCGTTCGATATGGGTTCATGAATTTGCCTGACTCTGGCTACGGATCCTTTCTCAGTGCGGACGTGATGACTCCCCTAATGACTCACTAGAATCCTCAGCGACCTTGCTTCCACGACAAAGTTCTCTCCTGAAAACAGGTCTAGTCTTGTTCTGTCAAGATAGTCACGGTATTCTCCGGTAACCGGGAACGGCACTTCAATTTCTTCATCAGAAGGGTTTACGACAACAATTACGCAGTCATCCCCATTGCTCCTGCTGAAGATCAATACCGGTCCATCAGCAAGAAGAGCGCTATAGTCGCCTGTTCTCAGGGCTTCATGTTCTCTCCTTAGATCTATCAAAAGGTTGTAGTATTCGAATAGCTCTGTGTTCCAGTCTGCTTCGTCCCAGATCATCGGGCGTCTGCAGTCCGGATCACTACCTCCTGACATCCCGATCTCGTCACCATAGTAGATCACGGGACTTCCGACAAAGGTCATCTGTATACCGACCATAATCTTCATCAGGTCCAGGTCATGGCGCGCTGCCGTAAAGGCTCTTTCTGTGTCGTGTGAGCCAAGCAGATTCCAGAGAGAATGCAGTACCTGAGGCGGATAGTTGTTGAGGTAGTAATTCGTCATGCTGACAAATCTTTCCGCAGACTTTCCCGCTCTCAAAACGTACTGAAAAAGGGCATCTCTAAAAAGGTAATTCGTCACAGAGTCAAACATGTCTTCCCTCAAGTAGGCCCTGGAGTCTCCCCAGAGTTCTCCGACGAGTATCGCCTCAGGATTAATCTCCTTGACTGAGGGTCTGAAGAACTCTTGCCAGAATCTCGGTCTTACCTCTCCCGCAACATCTAGTCGCCAGCCAGATATGCCCATTTTTCCATATTTCTCAACTACCCCTGCGAAGTAATCCTGAAGCTCTGGATTGAGGACGTTCAGTTTGGGCATGTGAGCGTATCCGCTCCAACCATCGTATGAGAGTGCCATTCCCTGGAAAGATCTGATCGGAAAACGCCTTATGAAGAACCAGTCAACATACTCCGAGTCTTTCTCATTCGCGATCACATCTTGAAAGGCCCAGAATTCAGTACCAGAATGATTGAAAACACCATCGAGTATGATTCCAATATCATCAAGCTCGGCATAGTAGATCAAATCCTGAAGCACCATGTCATCGCCGACGTGTGGATCGACTCTCATGTAATCAGTGGTGTCGTACTTGTGGCTAGAAACGCTTTCAAATATCGGATTCAGATAGATCGCGTCCACGCCCAAATTGTACAGGTAATCAAGCTTGTCAATAACACCCTCGAGATCGCCTCCGAAGAATCCATCGTTTCCCAGATTCGCCTTCATGGGATCCGCATCCCACGGCTGGGTCCCTGGAGGATCATTCAAGGGGTTGCCATTGTGAAATCGCTCTGGAAAGATCTGATAGACTACCGCCCCTTTTGACCATTCAGGTGTGTCGAATACCAGGACAGGCAGGTCTTCGGCCTCGAACAGGAAAGGAACGGGATCTTCCGCGACAACGCCGTTCGAACCAAGGTAATAGCTGTCTGCATCGACTACAATCTCAAAATGATACTCACGAACCGAGCAGCCCGTTAAACTGGTCCTGTAGAAATGTCTCCCTCCGAATTCTCGCGAATAGTCGAGTTCGATTTTGTCATTTCCAATAACAAGAAAAATCATTGCCTCTGTTCCGGCAGGTACTGAAACAGAATAGTATGTCGTATGGCGGTTAACCGGGTTGAAATAGTCTCTGCGCCACGGATGGTGTACAGCATCCGGGTATCCCTCACTGATCGAGAAAGAGGAATACTCCTGACCGCCTTTCCTGACCAAGTGATGGTTCTGATCGATAAGACGTTCTTCCTCGACAAGGTAGTAGAACAGATGCTCGCCGGGTTCGTCCGGTCCCTCGGAGTACCACCAGCTTCCCTTAGCTTTCTGCATCTCCAAAGGCTCCCAATCCGTGAAAGAAGCTACCAGAAGAGGCAAAGACTCAGCACTCATCATAATCGGTACGGAAAACACTGTCAGCGCGATCGTCAGCACTGGAAGCAATAGAAGCAGGCGTTTCATATCATCTCTCAACTCCCATTAGGGTTCACGGTATGTATGCATCTCTTCAGACCGTTTCTGAAAGGCTCACTCGCCCGGATACCGCCGGGATGAGTAGCAGTTGCACAAGGACTCCCGGAACGCCTATGGCGAAAGAAAGCATCAAAGAGCTGAACGTTTCCATTCTAAAACCAAGCATCGGGGCAATGACAAGGAGACTGAGCGCAAACACTACTCTGCCGGTTATCCAGGATAGCAGGAGTGCCTTGTAGACATTCTGCCTTTTCATCAGGCCCATGATAAGGCCATAGCAAAAGAGTTCTGCAGACATAAACAAAGCTACTGGGGGCTGAATTGGAGGACGTCCAAGCGTTACCGCAGTCATCAAAGGAAGCATCATCCCGGTTGTTCCTCCCACAACAGGACCTGAAAGTCGCCCTGCCAAAAGCACTACGAGATGAAGCGGAAGGAGGATCTGACCCACCAGTATCGGGAACATATGCACCAGGTGAGATGTCAGAAAGCCTATTGCCAGCCATATAGCAGCATATGAAAGATTCTTCGTCATCTCGCTCCCCTTCCTGAACCACTTCACATGTAATTAGACTAACACAAGAAGCTATGAAGGACGAACGTTCAGAAGTAACATGTATAATTGAGCGAGGTGTCGCAGATGAAGAGACTCTTTCTTCTGTTTCTGCTAATCGTTTCTTTTGCCATGTCAGGTCTTGCAAGCCAGGGGAGCACAGACTGGGTGGTCCATGAGACAGATAGGGCTGTATTTGTCTATCAGAAAGGCGTAGAAGATCTGGTTGTCGAAATTGTCTCATTCGTTGAAGGAGTCCTCGACATCTTCTCAGAGGAGTACAGGACCAAACTCAAGCAGGCGATGGTTTTCGTCCTGACAGGTTGCAACGATGTCGGGATCGTCCGCATGCTCAGTCCATACAAGATCTACGTAGGTGTGACCCAGGACCACAATCCTAACTGGTTTTCTGGATCATGGATCAGAAGCAGAATCGCCTTTGAAGTCGCCAGAACGTTTGTGCTGGACCTCATTCTCAGTGACACCAATCGCGTTGTGCGCAGCCTCAAGGAATACTCGGCACTGAATCTATTCCTACCTGTATGGTTTGTGGACGGGCTTTCCTACCTGGGATTGAGAAGGGTCATTGATGTTCCAGATGACATTAACTCCCGATCTATGCTGGCATTCCATCTCCGTTCTTCAGATCCTTTCTCCAACGAAAGCTTGATATCTGGATTCGTACCAGGCGGAACACTCCCCCGGACGATATTCGCAATAACCTTCATGGATTACCTTGCCAGTAGCTTTGGCGAAGAGAAGATTCTTGAACTGATCCATTATTCGGGATCAGGCTTAAACATGCTTCTAGGTATAGACAGGGCCTTCCTCGAAGTCTTCGGAAGAGATTATCAGACTTTAAGGGAAGCTTTCGTTAGGCATCAACGAACACTGATGCCCGCAGAACACTGCGCTGCTTCGCCGATTGCCGGAGAGCTTTTCGAAGCGGATATGGTGCAGGCCGTAAAAGTTTTCCACGGCGAGTCGCACTATTCTGTGCTTAATACTCTGACCGGTGTAACAAGACTAATTTCGGAAGGAAATACTCTCTTCTCCACGGAAGAAGAAATCCTTGATTTCTCTCTCGTCGATGGAACGACAGCTATCACTCTTCTTGAAGAAGTCGAGGGGTGCTTGCAGGGCAGGCTCTACACAACGGAAGACGGACAGGATCTGAGCCTTATACAGTCACGAGTAGTCTCTGCGCAATTCCTTGGCAAAGACCGTCTTGCAATGCTTGTAAACGATAGCGGGAGATACTACCTCGAGAGCTACTCGCTCAGAACAGGAAGAAGGGTAAGGCTTTATGATTCTGTTTGTCCCTTTTCATGGATGGGACAATTGAGCGTTTCCCCATCAGGCAGGTATGTAGCCGCGAAGATCTTCACTGAAAGTAGAAGCCTTCTACTCATTTATGATGCCAGTCTTCAACAGACCAGGTTGCTTGATTTCGGTTTCGACTTGAATCTGGGAAGCTGGTCAAGAGAACAGTTAGCAGTCTCAGTAGTCGGGGGGAACGAATCATACCTGGGCTTGTTCAACCCATCTAAGGACAGCATTGTTGCGTCTTCGTCGTTGCCGGGACTGTGTTTGTGGCCAAAACTCCAGAATGACACATACTATGCTGTTTCGATCTTATGTGGTTTCAGAGTTATACCTGCACTGGAAATATTGTCTGTGATGGAACTCAAGGGAGAGCTGATTGAGTGCATCCGTTCTGATGACAGAATCATCTACGATGCGCGTCCATATTCGCTCTTCGTGGACTGGCAGAATGTATACACAATTCCGGAAAGACTCGGAGTCGGTACTGTGCTTGAAGATCTGCTTGGCACTACAAGGACTATGCTTTCCTTCGGAGTGGACGGGTCTCTGAGCAAACCCTTTCTCGGACTCGAAATATCTTCGAGAAGGCTTTCAATCGTTGATCTGGAAGTCTCCTTCTTTGCAGCACAATCTGGTTCGTTTGCAGAGCTCACCCTGGCAAGAGACTATGGGATAACACGGAAGATCTCTGCCGGTTGGGCAGCGACAATTCAGTATCCTTTCAAGGCTTCACTGTCTCTTTCTGGAAGTCTTTCAGACTCCGCTCTTCTTCTGGGAGGGTTGTCAAGGGCAAGTGCTACGGTCAGCCTCAGGGATACACAAACACTCACAGCAAACACTGTTGACGGAATGCTTGAGCTAAAAGCGTTATGGAGAAATGATAACATCACTCTCAACGCAGCGGGTGTAACACGTTTTGCTGTTGGAGATCCTTCCTCCGTACCCATAAGGTTTAAGGGATTTCAGTCCGAAGCCTCCATACTTGCAGGATTCTCGGTTGGGTTTGAATACCCGTTGTCTAGACGTGACATAAACTATGGTCAGATTATCCATTTCTCTGCAGAGGGTTACGGAATTGATGCGGCTCTTCTATTTGCGGAATCAGCTATGTGGAGACTCCTTGTCTATAAGTACGAGACGATATATCTCTACTCAAGGGCAAGACTTCGTTTTCAACTGGGCGTGAATCTTGGCTCCGACGGTGCACTTCCCTATTTTGAGATTTCCTTTCCGTTCTCGGACTGAGAGTTGGATTTCCTTCTCTCAGACATTGAGCTCACTGTCAAACGTTTGATAGAACGTGATTATCTCGTGAATAGCTCCAGAAGCAAGATCGATTCGTGTGGAGAGCGTATGTCAGAATCGTTTTTTGCTTACGTCAACGCAAATGGTAAACTTGTTATAAGAGTGGTTTCAGGAGGTGAAGCATGACCATCAGAGAGGCACTCAAGAAAATGAAGGAAAGATTCAATCCAGAGAAACACTCTGGATTTGAAGGCACATTCTCATTTGAAGTAAAGGATGGCGATCCTGAGTTCTTCACCATTAAAGTCAGGGACGACAATCTCGAGATCGAAGAGAAGGACTCACAAGAAGCGAACTGCAAGATCATCACGGATCTCGACACTTTCAAAGCAATAATGGAAGGAAGGAAGAGCGCGGTAACTGCTTTCATGCTGGGCAAGCTGAAGATTAAGGGAGATATGAACTATGCAATAAGAATGAACAGTATCCTCTTCGAATAACGGGGTGGAATATATGGCAAAACGCTTTGCAGTAATGGCTTTTAGGGGACAACGTTCTTGTTTCTTGCACGCACTGCTGAATGTTGTAGATCTCAAGAAGAGGGGAACAGACGTTATCATGATTCTCGAAGGAGAATCTCCTGCTCTCCTGAAGGAGATCACAAAGCCGGAAGATCCGCTTCATCGGCTCTATCAGGAAGCCAGAGACAGGATCATCGCAGTATGTCTTGCCTGCTCGAAGATGGTGGGTGCTCTTGATGTTGCCAAAAAAGAAGAGCTGCCAATCTCGTCGGCACTAGACGGACACGTCCAGCTTTCCGAGTATCTTGAAGCTGGGTACGAATTCATAACATTCTGAAGTTCTATGAGATCAAAACTCTGGAGATGGAAATATGAAAGGCTTTCGGGAGTCCTGCTCGAAAACCTTTCTCAAATGGGTATCGCAGGTGAATTTGTGGAAGACACGGATAGAGTTGTCGAGGTGGTTGAGAAACTGATACCTAAAGGCGCGACGGTCGCCGTGGGAGGATCACTCACACTCCAGCAGACCGGAGTCATTGATTTCCTCAGGAAGTATGAATGCGATTTCCTGGATCGACATGCAACCACCGACGCAGAAGAACTGAAAAGCATTTTCCGGGCGACTTTTTCCGCCGATTGCTTTCTGAGCAGCGTAAACGCTTTAACCGTCAAAGGAGAAATCGTTCAGCTTGATGGTCTCGGAACACGCGTTGCCCCGATGATATTCGGTCCTGAAAAGGTCATATTGATAGTGGGCATGAATAAAGTTGTTCCTGATCTTGACAGCGCTTTCAAGAGAATCAAGACCATTGCACCCATGAATGCCAGACGTCTCAAGCTTCACACACCTTGCGTTACCACTGGTATCTGCATGGAATGTAATAGCACACAGCGAATCTGCGAATCCTACGCAATAATAAGGGACGCCAATGCAAGAAGGGAAAGGTTCACGATTATCCTCGTGGGGGAGGATCTGGGGCTCTAGCAATGAAGGAGAGTTACAAGGTTCTTCTATCTGGCGTGGTTCAAGGCGTAGGATTCAGGTACTACGTATACCGTAAGGCAAAGAAGTACGAAATAAGCGGATACGTGAAAAATCTCAGTGACGGTCGGGTGGAAATCGTAGCATCAGGTGATCGAGACATGCTGAACAGCTTCCTGGAAGAAGTAAAAAGAGGTCCCATGATGGCCAGGATCAAAAACGCAGAAATCCACCCGGCCAACGATCCCGGAATTGAGGGATTTATTATAGAGTGAACGCGGAGGTGGCGATGAAGGAAGAACTCATTCTTTCTTCTTTAATGAGACTTCCCATGGGTATCATGGTGGTCGACTCAAAGGGAAGAATCACTGCCTGGAATGAAGGAGCAGAGATTATTACAGGCTTCAGAGAATCTGAAGTTCTTGGCAAGACCTGCGAAGAATGTGGGCTGATTCATGAAGATGAATATGGACGCCAGGCTTTTTCCGTTCACCCTGATGATCAGGATCTCAGGAAGATCACAGGCTTCGGTGTCTCCGACCTCTGGCTTCGTACGAAGAACATGACCCTGAGACCAGTTCGTGTTTATGCTGAGACTGTTTTTAGCGAGGAGAAGAGGATAGGACTGGTTGAACTGTTTCAGGATAGAAACATTGAACACCTCTACAAACAACACGCTTACGAGTTGGAGAGACTGGTCAGAGTTGACCCTCTCACGGAGCTTCCGAACAGGATGGCCATACAGGAAGCTTTGGTGAAGTATAGTGCAAATGCCAGGCGAGAAACACTTAACGGTTTTTTTGTTGCCATGATCGATATCGATGGCTTCAAGAGGATAAACGATAGTGAAGGTCACCTTGTAGGCGACAAGATACTCACGGAACTGGCTGGGGTTCTGGAAGGTAGTATTCGAAGAGGTGACTTTCTTGGAAGATACGGAGGGGACGAGTTCATTGCTCTTCTACTCTGTTCGACAAAAGGAGAGGCGAAGATCGCATCGAACAGGATCATCAACAATGTTGCGCGTCACCTCTTCGGCGAGACGAGGTCTCTTTCTGTGTCGGTGGGTTTGTGCGAATGCTCTGATGTAGCTCATCCGCTCGAACTGATAGAGAGAGCGGACAAGGCCCTCTACAGCGCAAAGAAGAAGAACGGAATTCCCCTTGCGATATGGGGTGAAGATAACGAAGTTCTTTAGTTCAGTTCTGTTCATACTGTTGTTTTGAGGAATGCTTAAGGTATTTCCATTGCTGCGAGTGTTGAGACCCATATTCGTGATGCCCCTGAACGATGCTACAAACACCATCGAGTTCGCCGAAACAAAGATAGTGTTATCAGTAAACGTATTTACTCCTGGCTAATGCGTTAGGTGTTTTCATCATTCATACCCGTCCCTTTTCATGTAGAATTGTTCTAGAGAAAGATTTGCAATCAGAGGAGGGCTGAACTCTGAATATTCTGTTGACCAATGACGATGGAATCATGTCTCCCGGAATCGCGGCATTGGGAGATACGCTTGTGCTGGAACATGAGGTGATCGTTGTGGCACCTGATGTGGAAAGAAGTGCAACAGGTCATGCGATTACCATAAGGACGCCACTCTGGGCAAAAGAAGTGAGGTTGGGACGCAGGTCCCTCGGATATGCCATTAACGGAACCCCCGCAGACTGTGTAAAACTGGGTTTACTGGCAATATCCAAGAGACATGTGGATCTTGTAGTGAGCGGCATAAATAGAGGACCAAACCTGGGAACGGATATTCTCTATTCCGGAACTGTCTCTGGAGCACTGGAAGGTGCCATCATGGGAAGACCGTCAATAGCGATCTCCTGTGCAGACTGGAACGAACCCTTCTATGAATCTTCCGCAGAATTCATGCTGGAGTTTCTTAGAGTGTATGATGTCCGGAAGATGCCGGATATGACAGCTTTGAATGTGAACGTTCCTGCTTCTAGCACAGACAGAATCAAGGGGTGGCGAGTAACCAGACAAAGCAGAAGGCGTTACAGGGACTACTTCGAAGAGCGCAAGGACCCATTCGGGGAAAGCTATTACTGGATGTTCGGAGATGTTATCGAGGACGATCCAGGCGATGACTCTGACTACAGTGCTATTAGGGAAGAATATGTCTCGATCACCCCGATTACTGCAATGATGAATGTTCCGGGTTACGCTGAAACACTGAGGGAGATTTTGGAAGGTGCAAAGAAGTGAAGATTATCTATGTAGGAAACCCTATTCTCAGAAAACGCTCTAAGGAAATCGGCGTTTTTGATGACTCTCTGAAGAGCTTTGTCGAGAAGCTTACAGAAGTCATGTACACTGAAGATGGAGTCGGTCTGGCCGCTCCTCAGGTAGGTGTTTTGAAGAGAATCATTGTCTTCGATGACGGCTCTGGCACAAAGACTATGGTCAACCCTGTCATGCTTTCGTTCGGAGAAGAGACTGTTGTGATGGAAGAGGGTTGTCTTAGTGTGCCTGGTGTCTACGCCGATATATCGAGACCTGTTTCCGTGAGGGTGAGGTATCAGGACGTATATGGAGATATCTTTGAAGAAATGCTGGATGGCTATTCTTCCAGAATTGTTCAGCACGAGACGGATCATCTAGACGGCAAACTCTTTATCGACTATATATCTCACGGAAAGAAAATCGCAGTAAGGTCGCGGCTCATAGAGATCATGAAAGGGAATGTCTGATGCGTGTCGTGTTCATGGGAACACCTTTCTTTGCCGCGGAACACTTGAAAGCGCTTGTTTCCGGTCATTATGATGTGGTGGGTGTCTTCTCGCAGAAAGATAGACCCCGTGGGAGGGGAAGAGTCGTCGAGCCTACTCCTGTTACGAAGACCGCAAAATTGTTGGGATTACCTGTTTTCCGGCCCCGCAGTATCAACAATGATGAGGGCATAACTCTTCTCGAATCTCTCGAGCCTGACGTGATAATTACTGTGGCTTTTGGAAAGCTTCTTAAGGCAAGGGCCCTGAAGTTGCCACCTCTTGGCTGTTACAACGTTCATGCTTCGTTGTTGCCGAAATTCAGGGGAGCGGCTCCCATTCAGCGTGCCTTGATGAACGGAGAGAAAGAAACTGGTATCACGATATTCGAGATGGACAAAGGTATGGACAGCGGCCCTGTTGCAATCTTAAGAGAGCTCTCTATAGGAGAGTTTGAGACTTTTGGTTCCCTCTCGCATCGCCTCTGCAATCTCGGTGTAGAAGTCCTCCTGGAGTTCATGGAATCACTTGAATCTGGCCGAGTGGACCTTAGACCACAAGACGAGTCTCAAGCTACACTCGCTCCGAAAATCGCCGAAGATGATCTCAGAATCACACACTTCGCCGAAGCGCGAACAGTATGTAACACGATAAGAGCTTTTGATCCTGCTCCTGGTGCATACACGCATCTTGGTCAAAAGAGGCTGAAGCTGTTTGGAGCGATGACAAGCAATAACAGAACAAATGCATATCCTGGAACAATTGCCGTGATCACCAAAGAAGGCATGCTCGTTTCTTGTGAAGAAGGAGCGCTAACCATAGAGAGAGTCCAGCTTCCGGGAAAGAGGATCATGTCGCCCTGGGAAGCACGATCTGGAAGGCTTATAGAAGATGGTTCGAGATTGGGGGGATAGTGATTTCGAGAGTACTCAGGATTTTCCAGGTGAAAGAGTTAACCAGTAATGCGGATGCTGAGACAATCAGGGAAACTCTCCGTGATATCAGCGGGATAGTCAAGGTCGAACCGATCATCGACGCTGGCGTCGTTGAGATAGAGTACGAGAACGCCCTCGTTGATAGAGAGACGATAAGAAGGCTTTTCGCAGAAAAGGGTTACACGCTTCTTCCCTGATCCATCGAGCTTTTGCATCCTTGACAAAGATCTAACACCGGGCTATAATTCTCTTTGAGTCGCCGAGGTGGTGGAATTGGCAGACACGCATGGTTGAGGGCCATGTGAACGTTGTAGTTCGTGCGGGTTCAAGTCCCGCCCTCGGCACCAGAGAACCGGGCTTCCCCCGGTTTCTTTTTTAGGGTGGTGTGTTTTCTGCAGGATCTTCCCGAAATCTGTTTTGCCAGGGGTCTACCGGCACCCAGTAGGAGAATCTTGTTGACATATGTTGGTGCAGAAGAGCCGCTGTCACTGCAGAAGAGCGAGCTGATAACTCTTCTCGGAAAGAGCAGCGCGCTCTTGTTCTGTGAGAGCGTCGAGACATTTGCCAGACTGCGCGGGACCCCGGGCCTGGTTGACGAGGAGTTCTTGAGGCTTTGTTTTCCTAGCTCTTTGGGCTCTGTTGCCGAAAGAGTCGATCACTACCTTTCCGTCCTATCTACCATGCCGACTACCTTACTTCCTCTTCTCAAAAGTGTTTTCAATGAAGATGATGCCATTGCGCGTTTTCTCGAGATCGGGCTCGGGTCATCAACAAGATCGGTTCCCTGGGAAGAGTACATCTGCTCGGGTCTGGAGAATATCAAGAAAAGGAGGTCGGAGGAAAAGGCGATCGATCTTCTGGAAGCTGTGAAGCTTGTATTTGCCGAGAACGGCCTTCTAGAAGATATTCATCCCGGGTACGAGTTCAGACAGGAACAGTTCCAGACATCTCTGGAAGTAGCTGAATCTATTGCGCTTGAAAAAGGCATTCTTCTCGAAAGCGGTACGGGCACAGGAAAGACCCTTGCCTACCTTGTGCCTGTTGCTTACCATGTTGTATCTTCGAAGAGACGGGCTGTTATTTCAACAAGGACCAGGACCCTCCAGGATCAATTAATGCAGAAGGATGTTCAGATCATGAGAAACCTCCCGGAGCTAAAGGAAGTAAGAGTGACCTCGCTGAAGGGTCGGGAGAGGTATCTTTGTCCGAACAAACTGCTTGGACATGCGCACATCGCACTTCTGGACAACTCGATGAACCCATACGCAAAAGAAATGCTTGCGCTCGTTCTATGGTCGATTTCAACACGTGACGGAGATCTGGACAGGATCAGGATATCCCAGGAAACAAGAAGCAGTGTCAGCGCAAGCAGATTCGAGTGTGGTTCCCGCTCTTGCGGTGATCGTGGTCGTTGTCCGTATTATAGGGCCAGAGAAAACTCCAGAAGATCGGACATTGTGATCACCAACCATGCGCTTCTCTCAAGCGAAATCCAGATGAAATCTCCGGAGGCTGATTCAGAGAATGGTGTATTGCTGCCCAGTTTTGATGTCCTGGTCATAGACGAAGCACATGGCTTTGAAAAGGCTCTTACAGACACCCTCACATTCAGCATATCTCCCCGGAATATCAAAGACATAACTGAAGGCGTTATCAGTGTCACCGGAAAGGTTCTTGAGCAACTGGCTGCTCTTTTCGACGAAACATTCATAGAATCTGCGAAATCTCGGATCTCGTTGCTCCACAAAGAAACCGTTCATGCAGCAAAAATGCTAGCATCTTTGCTTCACAGCTCATATACAAGAAGAGATATGATCCTCCAGGGCGCACTAGGCGAGGAAGCAAGATCTCTTACAGAGAAAATTGATCAACTGCTAAGGGCGCAAGCCTCGATGTTGGTACAACTTGACGAGATGCTTAGTGAGAGCTCAAGAGATGGCGACGAAGCCCCTCAAGACTCAAATAGAGATGTTTTTCGCACTCTCCGATCGCAAGTATTCGAAATAATCAAGAACACCTCTGGAGTCATGACTAGAGACGATAACAGGATCGTCTTCTTTTCTCCGTCTGAAAGCAATCGCAACGGAGCATTGTGCTCCGCACCCGTCGGAAATGACACTGTCATATCTGACGTAATGAGGGCAATTCCAATCAAGATATTCATCTCTGCAACAATGTGGGTTTTCAGTCGAGGGAGTGACGGGTTCAACTACTCGAGAAGAATACTGGGGCTCGGAGAGGATTTCCACGCGCTGAAGCTGGGTACATCTTTTGATTTCGGTAACCAGCTCAGACTGATGTTACTGAAGGATATGCCAGAGTACTTTCAGAACTCCCTGGAGTATATCGACAATGGCGCAGAGTTTATCTGTAACGCCATCAACATTGTCGGTGGCGGATCTGCGGTCTTGTTTACCTCTTACAGCGATATGAAGCAAGTGGAATCTCGATTATCCAACAGGTTAAAGGGGGTTGATCTTCACGTTCAAAGACCTTTCGAAAGTGCAAGCGTGATTCTCTCCGAACACGTTACCAACGAAAAGTCAGTGATTTTCGGCACACGGACGTTCTGGGAAGGAATAGACCTGCCGGGCGACAAACTGAAATTGCTGATCATATTCAAACTCCCCTTTGATAGACCCGATGAGCCTCTCACCCGTGCCAGGATCAGGCATTACGGTGAACGCAGCTTTGTTGAAGGACTGCACAAGTATTATTACCCAAAGATGATCACCCTGTTCAGACAGGGTATAGGAAGAGTTATTCGAACAAGAGAGGATCACGGTGTAATCATCGTTCTTGACAAGAGGATCGTCGACCCGCAAAGGAATTACTCCGTCAAACTGCTGAATTCGCTTCCTGCAGGCCTGTTGGTTGAAAGAATAACCACCAGACAGGTTCTGACGAATTTAAGAAACCTCAAGAAGACCGGATGGTTGACCTGATACTGGGGAAGGTGTTTCCCAATTTCTGTGCTGGTTGCGCAAAACAGATCTCCTTTTTGGCGCTTGTTTGCGACAGTTGCGAGTCTTCGATGAGAGGTCCCATGACGTTTCACTACAAACTGCCTTACGTAGACCGGGCCTATTCCTACTGGTGGTACGACCCCCCGTTCAGTGAGATAATAAAGCAGTACAAGTTCTCAGGAAGACACAGGCTCTCGAAGTATTTTGCTGAACTCGTTTTCAAGACGATGATAACACTGTCTCTCGATGTTGAAGTCCCGATAGTCCCCGTGCCGACGACTCCCGAGGCGATACGAAGGCGGGGGTTTGATACCAACAGGATGATTCTCAGTAGTCTGAACAAGAAGCTTGATGTATCAGTTGTCGAAATACTCACCACAAGAGGTATGCGTCAACAGCAGTCATCTCTGGGGATGGAGGAGCGCAAGGAGAACGTCAGGGGGAGCTTTGTAATCGTAAACAACAGGCTCCCGGATAGGGTGATCCTATTCGATGACGTTGTTACGAGCGGATCAACCATCAGGGAGTGCGCAAAAACTCTCAAAGACAATGGAACATCTGAAGTCACGCTCGTTTCCCTGGCAAGAAGCAAACCGTGAAGATCAATGGCTGGGAGGGGAGGACTTGAACCTCCACCGGCGGATCCAGAGTCCGCTGTCCTACCAATTAGACGACCTCCCAGGGTCAAATTGATTATAATGTAAGGTACGTATAGTGTCAATGTGCGGAGGTGATGCCTTGATGAATATCGCGATGTTCAGTGATACCTATTTGCCTCAAGTCAATGGCGTTGTTACCATGATCAGGTTACTTGAAGAAAACCTTCGGAAAATGGGACACAGGGTTTTCATCTATACCATTAATCATCCGAAGGCATCTCCGATGGAGAACGTATACAGGATTCCTTCTTTGAAGTTTCCGTGGGAAAAGGATCAGCGAATCGGTCTTCCGATTGACTACAAGAAGCTGCTGAAAAACGTTTCAGACAAGAAAGTAGACATAATACACACGCACACCCCGGTGATTGTAGGTTATGTTGCAGGGTTTGCCTCTAGATCACTGAAACTCCCGGGTGTCAACACCTATCACACAATGATGGAAGAATACGTTCATTACATTCCTTTCATGGAACCTCTTCTCAGGGTCTACATGAAGGGAGCGACCAGGCGATTCTGCAACCATTACAAAGCAGTAATAGCACCCTCGCAGAAGATAATGAAACTGCTCCTCGGTTATGGTGTAAAAGTGCCCATTGAAGTTATCCCAAACGGTGTTCGGCTGGAGCCTTTTCAGAAAGAATTCAGTATTGAGGAGCTTTCCGAGTTCAAGAAGCGCCTGCAGATACCGTCAGATAGAAAGCTGTTTATCTTTGTGGGAAGGCTGGGAGAAGAAAAGAGCATAGACAAACTCCTGGAAAACATGCAGAGGCTTCTTCAGACAAGAAAAGATGCTCACCTGTTGCTCGTCGGAGGTGGCCCCCTGGAAGGTTATCTCCGTAAGCTGGCTGTTCAACTGAAGATACGTGATCACGTAACGTTCTCGGGATATTTGAGCTGGCCAGAGGAGGTTTCTCTTGCTTATCATTCGAGCGACGCCTTTGTAATAGCGTCACACACAGAGACATTCGGCCTCGTTGTCCTCGAAGCTATTGCAGCGGGGCTCCCTGTCATCGCATATAAGGACGATTCCTTCTACGGCATGGTAGTCGATGGAGAGAACGGCTTCCTTTGCGCTGAAAAAGATAAGATTTGTGAGGCCATGCTGCAGCTTCTGGAGCAGGAGAAACTCTTGAAAAGGTTCTCCGAAAACTCCAGAAAGTTCTCTCTCCAGTTCTCTGATGAAGAGAATGCCAGGAAGACCGTCGCCCTGTATGAACGCCTGCTTGCCAAACCAAGACAGGATAATGACTGAATCGCATACTGCGCGCTTCTTCGTTACGGGACCCAGAGATTGTGG